>JBATSQ010000028.1:0-7256 GCA_049293375.1 Candidatus Contendibacter sp. | reverse complement strand
GCCCACAAGCCCGCCCTGGTGGCGCTGCTGGCAGACGTGGCGACCCTTTCGGCGCTGCTGGCTACGGCGGGAGCTGCGGGGATTGCAGCAGGTGAGCCCGGCTGGGACTGGGAGCGGCGCTATGTGGCGCTGGACGTGCTGATAGCCAATGGCCATGCGCGCTTTGTACTAGGTCGCCACTATGCAGCGGCACATGCGCCTGTCATCGACTGGGAGGACTTCGAGGAACGCGCTGCCATCATGGAGTACGACGGCGGTCTTGACCGGAACAAAGCGGAACAAAAGGCGCTGGCGCTGGCGATCCGCGCCGACGCCAAGGAGCCACAGCCATGAGCGGCAAACCGATTCCAACACCCGCCAAGGTGGAGCTGGTGGCCTGGTCGGGTGACGTGTCGCAACTGGCCGCCCGGCTATGCCTTTCGGAACCGGAGTTAACGCGCCGTCTGAAGGCGCTGGCCGCCAAACGCAACGGCCCAAGGCTTGTGGTCATGGCAACACCAGCGAACTCAGGCCCAATCCTGGCCGCCCTGGCGCGGCGCTTATTCGATGAAGGGAACGCCGCATGATTCGCGCTCTAGCCACTGGGACACTGCATGACGCGCCACAACAGCGCACCAGCCAGACCGGCAACCCCTACACCACGGCCAAATTGCGCGCCGATGGCAAGGACGGCAATAGCGCCTGGTGCAGCCTGATTGCCTTTGGCGAGGCAGGCGAACGCCTGGCCACCCTGCCAGCCGGTGCAGCGCTGGCGGTCTCTGGTCGCTGCGAAGTGAACGCCTGGCTCGACAAGCAGGGCGAACCGAAGGCCAGCCTATCGCTGGTTGTCGATGAGCTGGCGACGCTGAAGGGCAAACCACGGCCACCACAGGGCACGGGAGACGCGCCGAATGTCCGGCAAGGGCAAGGCAGCCACTCGCGCCAGCAACGCCCCACAAGGCACCCTGTGGCCGCTGGCGCTGCCTTCAACAACGCGCTACCGGACTGCTTTTCATAGCTGGGGGCCCCTGGAGAAATAACGGCGCTGCGGTAGCGCAGAGCGCAGTTTCGCTGTAGCTGCTGCCTGGAGTATGTCTTAATAACACATGGGGATTTTGCGACGGTACGGGGATGCGTTACAGATAATTGATTCTAAAATCAATAGTCTGCAATTAGCCTTACCCTTAGCATGTCTTAATATGTCTTAATAAGACATGGCATGAGTTAACAACTCATCAGCATGAGTTAACAACTCATGCGGGAACCCCTACCGGCCCGACTGGGGGCCCCTGGCGCTCCGGCGCGCTGCGGGTACGCAGAGTCGCGGAATTCCCCTAGAGACAGCCTCTTGGCATCAGGCTTTTGGTTACAAGTGGCGATTCTCCTAGCCCAGCTATGCCCCACGCTGGCGCGGATGCCACTGAGCGACTTAAACGCGGATCGGCGTTCAAGTCACCCATGTCCCACGCACGCACGCCACGGCTTCAGACCTTGTACGGTTGCCCATACTAGGTATGTCCCACGCACGCGCGCCACGCCACGGCGCAATAGCGGCGCAATGGCGCAATAGCGATCCCATGCCCACGCTGGCGCGGAAAACCTAGCAAAACCTAGTATTCAGGCCGCCCACGGTTCGCGGCTATAGCTTCCGGCTATAGGAATCACGGAACTGATAACTAGATGTTATAGGGAGAAACCCCTAGGCGCTCGCATCCCGCTAACGTCCATCGCCGCCACTTGACGAAGGGACAACAAGCCATGGCGGTGGCAGTGGCATACCCGGAGACGCAACAGGGGAAGCGGAAGACTTCTTTAATTTTTAAAGAAGTTGGAATAAATGCCGGGTATGTCTCCCAAGCCCGTTTCGTTTTGCGCCATTGCCTGGAGAAAGCGGAAGCCAGCGAAACCGACCGGCTTATCAAACGCCATATCAATACCACTCGATATCTTTTGTTAGATATGCGCGATAGAAAAGGCTGGAAGGCGCTGGGGTACGAGAGTTTCAAGGACTATGGAGAGAAGGAATTAGGATACCAGGAAAACTACATTCATAAGCTAGTGAATGCTGCTGAAATCAGCCTGCAGATTGGCTTTAATTCGGACTGTACAATTGTACAGCCCCCCGAAAGCCACCTTCGCCCCCTCAAGGCCGTTCCCGAAGACGAGCGCAAAGCGATTTGGGAAGAAGCCACACGGAAGGCCATGGAGGAAGGCGAGAAACTCACCGCCAAGCGCGTTGATGAAGCAGTCGAAGAGTGGAAGCGCAGATCCGCGTTCGATGGTTTCTAAGCCCGACGCTGAAGCCGATACCGGCATTTCACAACAGCAAGTCTCCCGCTGGCGGAAGCGGCTCAGCTACTAGAAAAACCTCTAGTCTGAGAGGCGCTGCGGGGAGCTGCTGAGGCAGGTGGAGGCCAGCCACGACAGGGGTAATCAATACAGGCAGCATGACGGTACCGTCACACAGCCAACCCGCACCCAAGTGGCCAGCGCCGCCGGACTGAGTGAACGCCAGAAGGTCACGGCGCTACGGGTGGCCATGGTTCCGGCAGTTCGCATCCAAGCGCGTGCCATTCGCCGCTGCGGAGAGCTGCTGAGGCAGGTACCAAAAGGGGATGAAGCAACACGTTTCGGGCGTGACGGTACCGACATGCCCGTAATTACCCGTACCCAAGTAGCCGCCGCCGCCGGATTGAGTGAGCGGCATGTTAGTAAATGTTGCCCTTGTGCCCCGTCGAAAGCAGTGAAATTCAAGATTATTCTCATAATCAGGAATAATTAGGAGGGTTCATAGTTGTTATTTAACTCTCATAAATGATATACTTTTTGCAGTCCAATAGAGAGAGACTGCAACCATGCAAGATGACTACCTGACAATTCCCGAACTGGCGGCACGCTGGAAAATCAGCGTTCCAACTGTCCGGCGGAAGCTATCCAGCGGAGAACTGGCAAAAATCTACATTGGGCGTGTGGTGCGAATTGAACGAACGGAAGTAGAGCGGATTGAACGGAAGTGGAAAACGCCGTCATGACCGCCGAAGAACTGGCCAGCGTGACCCTGGAGCACTTGCGGGCGATCCGCGCCAAGCAGGATGCCCATAGCGATGAATTAGGCGCAATTCGCTTGGAAATGTCCGCAATTGGTCAACAGCTTGCGGGATTAACCACGGCGGTTTATTCCAGCAAGTCGGAGTTTGATAGCCTCAAGCGTCGCGTGGAGCGCATAGAGCGCCGCTTGGAATTGAGCGACCCGCCGCACTGAATTTGAATCTGCTGGGAAACCGGCATTAACGCCCGGCAAAGGTGTTTGCACCACCCAAGCCGGACTTCCACACGTTGCACCTTACTAGGAGGTCGCACCATGCAGCAGCCGCATTCTATACCCCACAACCCTTTAATTGACGGCGTTCACTACGGAACGGCGGTCAATATCGCCCATGTGTTGGAGTTCGCCGCCAGCAGCGAAGACGTTCAAGGTGGCCTGTACTTGACCTTGAAATTGGCCGCCGATGCAGCGCGTTACCTCGCCGATGCCCTGAAGCCGGACGCCGCGCCATGATCCTGCTTTATGCTCTCGATCCTGATATTAGTAGGCCATTGGCGGAGTCTCTTTGAACCGGACAACTAGAGGCGCAACCGTCGCCACCGGTTGGGTTCGCCTGGGTTCACTTGTTCGATTCATTTATCCGGCATATCAGCACATTAGCAATGCAACACGATCAATTGACTTTGCTTATTGGCGACGGTTGGGCTAACAATTGCAACGCCCTATATATCGCCGTACACTCCCAGAAATGAGAAAGGCCCTGTTTCCAGGGCCTTCTTAAAAAAAGAGCAGTGGCGACGTGAATCTACTCTTGGCCGGGTACTCACGTTCGCCTTTCAACCACGATTGCGAGCAACACAATTGCGGGCAACACAGTTGCAAACAACAGCGGCAACTCAGTTGCAGCCTGAGTAAGATACTACCGCTACAGTGTCAAAACCAGTAGCTTCCGGCTACCAAAATTGTGTTGCTCAGGGATAGAGCGTATGAAAACAGTCAGTATGCAAGCTATCGCGGCCTGTAGTGGGTTGTCTCACGACACATTGCAGCGGCGCATCCGTACCGGCGAAATGCCACCCCCCGACCGCCGAACCCATGACGGGCTAGGCTGGTATCTCAGCACCCTGCGCACCTGGCGGCCTGATGTAGCGGCCCGATGTACGGCGCTGGTAGCGGTTCTCGAAGACATTCCGCTGAAGCCCAAGGCTGGCCGCAAGGAGGCGAAGTCATGAGCGCCACCCCTGACGCCATTCCCGCCGCCCTTCGCGCCCTGATCGCGCCAAGCGAAACGTTTGAAATCAGGATCATCAAGCCGTTAAACGGTTATGGAACTCACTCCGGCTACTTCGACAACATCGAGACGGCGGCAAAAGTGGCCGTTTCGTGGTCGGGAAAATGTAGCGCCGTCTACATGACCCTAAACCCGGTCAAGCCCGATTTGCTGGCGCGCGCGGCCAACCGGATTAAGAAGCTCGACAAGCAGGACCGCACCACGACCGACGCCGATATAACCGCCCGGCGCTGGTTCCCGCTCGATTTCGACCCGGTGCGCCCGTCCGGTATCAGCTCCACCGACGCCGAACATGCCGCCGCTATCGCCAAGGCACGGCAGGCGCGCGACTGGCTGGCCGCCCAAGGGTGGCCCGCGCCGATCCTGGCCGACTCCGGCAACGGCGCGCACTTGCTCTACCGGATCGACCTTCCGAACGACGAGGCCAGCAAGTTGCTGGTGGAACGCGCGATTAAGGCGCTCGCGCACAAGCTGGACGACCGCACCGGACACCAAACGCCGGTTTGCGTCGATCAGTCCGTTTTCAACGCCGCGCGAATCTGGAAGGTCTACGGCACCCTGGCGGCAAAAGGCGACAGCACCCAGTACCGTCCGCACCGGATGGCACAGACAATTGAAGCGCCCGACGAGCCGTCCGCTGTCTCGCTCGCACAGCTTCAAGCCCTGGCCTGGCTCGCGCCGGAAGAGAAAAAGCCGGAACCGCTTAAGCCCAGGGCGAACGCGCCCGGTGGCGATTTCTTCAGCCGCGTCAACGACCGCGCCATATCTTCGCTGGCGGCTTGGGTGCCTGCCCTGTTTCCCGCCGCAACGGCGTATCGGGACGGCTACCGCGTTACGTCCAAAGCGCTGGGGCGCGACCTGGAGGAAGCCTTGAGCATCCTGCCGACCGGGATCAAGGATTTCGGCTTGCACGATCAAGGCGACGCCCAAGGCGGAAAGCGGACACCGGTTGACCTGGTGATTGAGCACGGTCGGCAGCCGGACGCCAAGAGCGCCGCGTTTTGGCTGTGCGGGCAGTTCGGGATAGAACCGCGTGCGCTTGGCTGGGAAGAAAAAAGCCGGACGCCGGAACCTTCCCCGTCGCAGCAACCCGCAACGCGCCAGCCAACAGGTGACGACGCGCGGCCAGCGTCTACCCCAAAGACCGATGGCGAGCAATCCGCTAAATCCGCCGCCATTCCGCCGCTACGCCCGTTCAGCGATGGCGAGCTATCGGGCGCGCGACTTCACCCGCGCTGCATCGTGGAAAAGTACCTTTATGCCGATCTGGCCCTTGTAGCCGCCGCCGGTGGCACCGGCAAAACCACAACGTTGATTCATGAAGCCGCCTGCATCGCCGCCGGGCGCGACGTGTGGGGCTGCCAGGTACAGGAACCGGGCGCGACGCTCTTTATCACAGCGGAGGATTCCCGCGAACTATTCGCCGCCCGGCTGCGGGAAGTCATGGCCGCGATGGATTTGAGCGATTACGAGCGCCGCCTTGTCCTGGAACGGGTCACCGTTTGGGACGTGTCCGGCGATATGGTGAGGCTGGCGGAACTCGACCAAGGTGGAAATATCCGCCTGACCGAGCTGGCCGATAACATCGTCACGGCCTACCGCGATTGCGGCTTGGTGCAAGTGGTGTTTGATCCGGCCATCAGTTTCGGCCCTGGCGAACGGCTGGTGAACGATGGTGAACAGGCCGTGGTGACCGCCTGCCGCCGAATCGTTCGCGGTCTGAACTGCTGTGTGCGATTGATCCACCACACAGGGAAGGCTAATGCGCGCAATGGCGCAATAGACCAATACGCCAGCCGTGGCGGGACGGCCCTGCCGGACGGCTGCCGGATGGTGACGATTCTATCGGCGGTCGGAGAAACCGGCCATTGCGCCGCTAATGCGCCGGACGGTTTCGACCTGCAACCCGGCGAGTCAGGTTTCATCATGGCCCGCGCCAAGTTGAGTTACGCGCCACCGCAACCGAACATCTGGATTCGCCGCCGTAGATTCGGCTTTGAATACTTCATCGAACAGCCCCGCAACTCAGGCGAGGCCCGCGCGCTGGACGCTGATAAGGTTTTCGGCTTCCTAACCGACGAACTGCACCACGGGACGCGCTACACGGCGCGCGCGCTGGAAGATAGCGGCTCCCTGAAACTGCCCCGCGCTCGCCTTCGCGCCGCCTTGGCGATCCTTGAGACGGGCGGACGGCTGGAGGAACGCGAACTACCCAAGGACGCGCGCCGTGGCAAGCGGAAAAACTACCTGCACCCCATCGCCAGCTATTGCGCCGCCGCCTCTGGCGCAATAGAGCCCAAAAACACCCGTTCCGATGGTAGCGGCTACCCCAATGCGCCGACCATTGCTATTGCGCCGCCCTATAGAGAATATAAAAACGGCGCAATAGACGCCGCTTTATATCCTCCCGATTCTCTTAATGCGCCGCCGGTCGATGGCGCAATAGCGGCGCAATGGCGCAATAGCGATGGAACCCCAAAACCTGCCGCGCCACCCGGCGGAAGTGGCCCGACCCCAATAGCTGCCACATCAGAAGAACTGGCGCGGTTATTCCCGATCCCCACCCAGACCACCAGTGGTGAACCGGTAATATCGCAACATATTCCCAAGGAAGGTACACCGCTACCGGTGCGGCGCGTTATTACGGCGTCTAAATGAACGCCGCGCTACTGCACCAGGAGGCGGATGCGTTCGCCGTCCTTCGTGCTTATCACCGAATGCGGTTAGCTGGGTTCCGGCTCAGGGTTGATGCCGGAACGCTTGTCATTGACTCGAAATCAACCCTCACCGATGCCCAAGCCGCCTTTATCCGCGCCCACAAGCCCGCCCTGGTGGCGCTGCTGGCAGACGTGGCGACCCTTTCGGCGCTGCTGGCTACGGCGGGAGCTGCGGGGATTGCAGCAGGTGAGCCCGGCTGGGACTGGGAGCGGCGCTATGTGG
>JBATSQ010000027.1:0-2396 GCA_049293375.1 Candidatus Contendibacter sp. | reverse complement strand
CAAGGCCGGCGTCATCATAGGCGCGTTGGATCGCCTCTTTTAAGCTAAAAATCGTCAACAAACGCGCCAGACAGGTGCTCTCGCCGCCGGGGAGAATCAAACCGCGCAAGCCCTCTAGCTCCGTCGCGCGCTTGACGGGCCGGGCTGGCACACCGGCGCGGCGCAAATGATCCAGATGCTCCTGCACCCCGCCCTGTAAATCCAGGACGCCGATCAAGCCGACGGCGGCGGCCATCGCCACGCTACCAGCCGCGACCCGCCAACCGTTCTGCAGCGGCGAGAGTCGCCACATCCAGGCCGGGCATCGGCTCGCCCAAATCCATGGAGACCGCCAGCAACTGTTCGGGATCGTTGAAATACGCTGTAGCTTTGACGATGGCGCGGGCGCGGCGGGCGGGATCGCTGGATTTAAAAATACCAGAGCCGACAAAGACGCCATCACAACCCAATTGCATCATCAACGCCGCATCCGCAGGCGTCGCAATACCACCCGCCGCGAAATTGACTACTGGCAACCGTCCTAGTTTCTTGATGTCCAGCGCCAGATCATAGGGAACACCGTTGGCCTTGGCGAAACTGATGATCTCTTCGCTCGGCAAGGCGGTCAGTTGGCGGATTTCCCGATTCATGGCGCGCATGTGCCGCACCGCCTCCACCACGTTACCGGTGCCCGCCTCGCCCTTGGTGCGGATCATGGCTGCGCCTTCGGCGATGCGGCGGGCCGCCTCGCCCAAGTTGCGCGCCCCACAGACAAACGGAATCGCAAAGCGGCTTTTGTCGATATGGCACTCTTCATCGGCGGGCGTGAGCACTTCGCTTTCGTCGATATAATCGATTTTCAGGGCTTGCAAAATCTGTGCTTCCACGAAATGGCCGATGCGCGCCTTAGCCATGACCGGAATGGTGACCGCCGCCTTGATCGCTTTAATCAGGCCCGGATCCGACATGCGCGCCACGCCGCCCTGCTTGCGGATATCCGCCGGCACCCGCTCCAGGGCCATCACCGCCACCGCGCCCGCTTCTTGGGCAATCTGGGCCTGCTCGACGGTCACGACATCCATGATGACGCCGCCCTTGAGCATTTGCGCCAGTTGCGTGTTCAAAAGATAACGATTCTCTGCCATGCTGATACTCATCACAGACTCATGAAGACTAATGAAAGGACGGTCCCGGCCAACCTACCGTCTACAGCCGCGAGTTCGCGGAAAAGGCGCAGTATAGCACCGTTGCCCCGCCGGGCCGCATCCGTCCGCGTGGGCAACTTGCCAAGGGCGGAACGAATTCCGATACTATGCCCATGCTTGAAGCCACCTTCCTCACTGATCAATTCCTGATCGCCATGCCGGCCCTGGACGATCCCAATTTCTCCCAGACGGTCATCTACATCAGCGAGCATAACGCCAATGGTGCCTTGGGATTGGTCATCAACCGTCCGCTGCAGCTGACGCTCGATCAGCTGCTGGAGCATCTCAATATCGCCAACAGCCGACCCGGGCTGGCGCAAATGCCCATCTATTACGGCGGTCCGGTGCAACCCGACCAGGGCTTTGTGTTGCACAATGCGGTCGGCCACTGGGAAGCTACCTTGCGCGTCACCGACCAGCTGAATATCACTACCTCCCGCGATATTCTGCGCGCGGTGGCGGCAGGCGAAGGACCGGAACACCTGCTGGTCACCCTCGGCTACGCGGGCTGGGGACCGGGGCAGTTAGAGCGGGAACTGGGGGAGAACACCTGGTTATCCAGTCCAGCCGACTTCGATATCTTATTCAACACGCCCAGCGACCGCCGCTGGCTGGCTGCCGCCGCTCTGCTGGGCGTCAACCTGAAGCTGCTGTCGCCTGATGCTGGCCACGCCTGAGCGCTCAGCGCTAACCCAGTCTGAGGCCGGAGCGCCTCCGGCCCCGGTGGATGTCGGCTGCCGGATCGCCCTAGGCTTCGACTGTGGCCGGATCCGCATTGGCGTAGCCATCGGCGAAGCGATCACCGGCGCGGCGCGACCATTGGCCATCCTCAGCGCTCGCCAGCACCAACCCAACTGGGATGCGCTGGCTCGGCTGCTGACCGAGTGGCGACCGGACTGGCTAGTGGTGGGTGTGCCGCGCCATGCCGACGCCAGCGCCAGCGCCAGCACGCTGGCCGCTCTGCGCTTCAGCCGCCAACTGCATGGTCACTTCCGGTTGCCGGTGGCCACCGTGGACGAGCGCTTGTCTTCCTGGGAGGCCGAACAACGCTACAATGCCATGCCCACCGCTGAGCGCCGTAGGCAGCGCACGGCGGGGCTGGACGCCGGCGCGGCGGCGGTGATTCTGGAAACCTGGTTCCAGCAACGCCGGAGCCTGTGTTAATGCGCGACGTGGATAGTCTGCTGGCAGCGATGACTGCACAATTGCGCG
>JBATSQ010000026.1:0-2375 GCA_049293375.1 Candidatus Contendibacter sp. | reverse complement strand
AAGATGGCTGGGCCGCCAGGATTCGAACCTGGGAATGCCGGGATCAAAACCCGGTGCCTTACCGCTTGGCTACGGCCCAAAAATAGGCAGCTCTTTTTAGGTGGCTGCGGCCCGCCGTTGCGCCAGTACGTCGTGCAACGGTGAACGGTTGCAACCGCGCGCCACCCAGCCGTTCCAATCCGCTGGCAGGCGGGCCAGCACCTGTTCCGCGCTGGCGGCGTTGGCGAAAGCGGCGAACACGCACGCGCCAGTACCGGTGAGGTGGGCCTGACCAAACTGCGCCAGCCAACGCGCGGCGGCGGCCACGGGCGGATACCGGCAGTAAACCACCGGCTCACAGGCGTTGCCACCCTCGCCCGCCATGAAGTCGGCTATTGTGATGGGCGGGGAATTTCTTGTCAAATCCGGGTCATTAAACACCGTGCCCGTGGCTACGGCGCAGGCCGGCATTAGCACCACAAACCAAGGTTCGGCCAACTCCAGCGGTGTTAATTGTTCGCCTACGCCCTCAGCCCAGGCGGCGCGCCCATGCACGAATACCGGCACATCAGCGCCCAGGGTCAAGCCCAGTGCCGCCAGTTCTGTCAGGGTCAAACCCGCGCGCCAGATTTCATTCAGAGCGACCAAGGTGGTGGCGGCATCAGAGCTGCCGCCGCCCACGCCACCGCCCAGCGGCAATCGCTTGACGATGCGCAAGGTCGTACCCTGGCGGATGCCTGCCGCTTGCTGCAACAACCGGGCGGCCCGCACGCTAAGATCAAGTTCCGGCGGCACTCCTGGCATCGCACTGGCGCGGACGATAGCCCCATCGGCGCGCGGCCTAAACCACAGCCAATCCCCCCGGTCCAGAAACTGAAACACGGTTTGGAGCTGGTGATAGCCATCCGAGCGCCGCCCCACCACCCGTAGCATCAGATTGAGTTTTCCAGGGGCGGGCCAAGCGGCGGGGTCTGGCGCTAGCGAGTCCATTGCTCGATGATGAGCTTGACGCTGAGGTCTTGCCGCTGGGCTACAATGCGGATCGGCAGTTCGATCGGCGTCAATGGAGCGTAGGCGGGATAGTCAATCAGCCAACCCTTCTGTTCCAGCCGAGTCAGTCGTCCCTGCTCATCGGTATGCAGCACAGGCGGCGGCCCCGGTTCTGGTAGGCCCAGAATCCAGTAACGCAGGCCATTGACCGGCAAGCGAATTTGCAGATGCTGTTCGACTAGGGCGTCGGCATCGGGTGCCGTCCATTGTTGCCCGTCCTGGGTTTGCAGGGTAACGCCGGTGGCCGTGCCTTGCAGCAGCACTCGGCCCTGGCCCAGCGGCCCGATTAGATCGATACGGTAATCAGGGCCTTGCTGGTCCCATTGGAAACTGGCGTGCCAGCCGTCTTCGGCGTTGACCACACCGATACGCCCCGCCGCACGCCAGTGGGTCAACGGCGTCAGCGCGGCCTGGCGGCTCGCCCAGACTGGCGAGATCGCGGGTGGGGTCGGCGTGGCGCAACCGAATAGCGTCACGGTCAGCGCGACCAGCAGCACCGCTGAACGCAGCAAGCTAGGATTCATGGAGATGATCGCGCTTATTCGCCCAATTTGCCCTTGAGCTTGCGCAAAAACTCGCTCTCAGGAGTTTTTTTCAGCGCCTGGTGCCAAATGCGTTTGGCCTCGTCGCGCTGGCCGCTTTCCCACAACACCTCAACCAGATGGGCGGCGATTTCCGCATCGGGATTGGCTTGATAGGCCCGGCGCAGATAGCTCAGCGCCTTGGCCGGATCGCCCAGCCGGTAGTGCACCCAGCCCATGCTGTCGAGCACGGCGGCATCGTCGGGCAAAACGGCCAACGCTTGTTCGATATACCCCAGCGCCTCGGCCAAGCGGTCAGTGCGATCAGCCAGGGTATAGCCCAAGGCATTCAACGCCTGGCCATTTTTGGGATCAATCGCCAGAATAGCGCGCAAGTCTTGCTCCAGTAGATCCAGGCGATCCAGCTTCTCGGCAGCCAGCGCCCGCGCATACAGCAGGTCCTTGTTATTCGCATGTAAGGCTAAGCCGCGCCCCAAGACATCAACCGCTTCCTGGTAGCGGCCCGCCTCGCCCCAGGCTTCGGCCTCGGCCAGATAAAGGGTGATGCTGTCTTGCGGCTGGGCGCGGCGCAAACTCTCAAAGTGCTGCCCCAGTGCGCTATTTTCACCACCTTTGGCCAGCATGACCCCTTTACGGAGTTGCGCAATCAGATAACGATCCCCGGAAACTCGCCCATACCAGTCGTTGGCCTTAGCGTAATCGCCACGCTTTTCTTGAAGCTGGCCTAGCTCGAAGAAGACCTCCGGCAAGCGGGCGTTGCGTTTGATGAGTTTCTGAAAATAGCTTTCGGCCAGATCATACTGG
>JBATSQ010000025.1:0-11473 GCA_049293375.1 Candidatus Contendibacter sp. | reverse complement strand
GGGCTGATGACGGTGGACGCATTGGCGAGTGCTGCTTCGTAAGCCGCCGCTGCGTCTTGGAGCCGCTGCAAGTCACCCAGGCAGTCGCCGGCTTCGGCGCTGGCGATAGCGGCTATGCGGGCCGCGTTGGTGTTTCCGGCGTCGGCTAGCGCCTGGAAACGCTGATGAGCTGTGTTGAACTCCCGCGCGGCAGGCTCTAGTTCGCCTACCGTTTTTAGCAGCCTGCCAAGCTGAAAATGGGCGCGCGCCTGATCATAAGCGGCACCCGGATAGGCGTCAGCGCCTTCGGTCAGAGATTGCTGCAAAACCTGCCGGGCGGCTTGCAAAGCCTTATCCAGCAGTCCGTCATCCCGTAGTCGTTCAATACGCAACCGCTCCGTCTCAAAACGGTCCCGGGTCCAGCCGAGCAAAGCATTACCCGCCCGCTCGCGGGTGACAGCGGCTTCGCCCAAGGCGGTGGCGATGCCCAGGCCCGCCAATAGCTGCTCCAACTGCCCGCTGATACGCGCTCTCTGTTCGGCTGGCGCATGCTGTTGGTTCTCCCGCAGAAGCGCCAGAAAATTGGGTAATTCCAGCCGCAGTAGCCGTTTAACCCGGACAGGATCCTTGAATTGTTGCTGGTAAAGGTGGGCTAGAAGTTGCTCCATGCCGGTTCGCCAGCGCTCTTGCCAAGGGGTGCGCTGATGGGGCTCCAGTTGGCTGGACAAATAGCGGGACAGGGCCGGATCAAAACGCAGATGGCCGTAGCCGCGATCCTCGACTAAATCCAGGGCGATCAGTCGCTCATAAAGGGCATCGGTAGCGAGGGCCGTCAACTGCAACGCCTGTTCCAGCGCGAAGCGATTGACGCCCTCTTTGAAAAACGCCAACACGCTTAATTGCTGCCGATCTACAGTGGGCAGCCGACGCAAGTTAAGTTCCAAAGCCAGGT
This sequence comes from Candidatus Contendibacter sp., assembly GCA_049293375.1. GTDB lineage: Bacteria > Pseudomonadota > Gammaproteobacteria > Competibacterales > Competibacteraceae > Contendibacter. The sequence continues at coordinate 10,542 of JBATSQ010000025.1, read as the reverse complement.
ACAAGGGCCATTGCGGATCCTTGCTGTGACGACGCAGCACCTCGGTTTGCAGGGGGAGGATCAGCGTCTGCGCCCCATGCACGCCCTGAGCGCCTACTTCGCGCGCCACCGCGCGCAAGGCTCTAGGATGGCCGCCGGCCAGCCTGGTCAGTTCGCGCACTGGTTGAAAACCGGTTCCGCTGTCAGCCGGCGGTGGCCCTTCTCCAGCGGCGATGAGCGCCTGAGCGATGAGGCTGATGGCTTCGATCTCATCTAAGGCGGCCAGCTTCATTTCAGCCCACGGTTGCGCGAAAGGCGGCGGCCCCAGCCGACCAAGCGCGACTAGGTGTAAGGCAGGCCAGTGATCGGCGAGCGCCCGCCAAAAGCGCTGGAAGTCGTTGTCGTACTCAACCGACCAGCGTTCGGTTTGATCCAGCACGATCAGGATCGGGCGCGGCCACAGCGCCTGGCGCAGAGCATCCAGGGCCTGCCACAGGCTGGGGTACTGATCGACAGCCCAGGGTTCGCTGGCGGGTAGCAGTTGCTGGCCTAATACCTCTAACAAGGCATGGGGGTTAATGGCGTCGTCAGCATGGACGTAAGCGATCTGGCGATAGCGGTTGATCCGCAGGAACCAGCTGGCCAGTTCCACCGCCAATGTGGTTTTGCCACTGCCCCCGACACCTTTGATAAACACACTGGCTTGTTGGGTGAGTAGTCGTTCCAGAATAAGGAGTTCGCGTCCGCGTCCCAGGCAGCCGGTGGGCGGCAATCGGGGCATGGCGCTGGGTAGCGCAGGTCGCGGTTCGCCGCAAAGCCGTCGCCAAAGCGCCAAGGGCGGGCGTAGGACGAAGCGGGGATCGTGTTGGCCCAGATACAGGACGCAAGTCAGCCAGTCGCACAGATAAACCCCACCGCCGCCGAGACCAGGGCCGCGATAGCTGTCACTGACCAAGCGATGCTGGGCGGCGAACAGTGCTTGACTGAGGCGCGCGCCGCGCAGCAATTCCTCATAAAAGATGGCCCAGAATCGGCTTAAGGTGGGCGCTGGCGCAGCGGGATGCACAAGGATCACGCCAGCTAATCCGGCCGCCAGCAGGATGGACGCCAGTGCAAAAGCGCGGACTGAGCCGCTGGCTTCTTCGGGACGGGTCAGGACTACCAGGTGCACGCCATGGGTGATGAGCAGAGCAGCCAGGGTGGCGACGGGAACGAAATGAGCTTCACGCCAAAGCTGCGCCGGGGATTCCGCACTGGATTCCAAGCCAAAGAGCAGCGTTTCAGGGTCAGCGGGGTCAGATAGGAAGCAGCCATCCAGATGAACGCTGCGGAAGGGGCGTCCAGACGAACAGGCTTCCGCTAACTGCTGCTTTAGCATCGCCAGGGTGGGCGGGGCCAACATCTGGGTGTCGACTAAAGCGCCAAGTCCGCTCAGTCCGTCCAGCAGCGACAACGCGCCGCGCCGATAATCGACGCGGTCGTTCAGTTCCGTATCGGGGTGGGGTCCGAGAGTCAAGATACGCAGCGGGGGCGGTGCGGGTGGAAAGGATTCACCGCCCCCGGCGAGGCGACGCTGGATTTGGATCGGTTGTCGGCTCTGCACGAGAAAATCGGTAGCGTCATGGAGCCACTCCCAAGGTAGGTCAAGCAGGGATGCGGCGGTGGTGTGAGCCCGTAGCGTCAGACGGTGTTCGCTGGGTTCCGGCGCGGTGCGCCATTCGGCGGTCAGCGGTGCCAGTGCAGCAGATCCCAAGGTGGCCTGATACCAGACGCGGCCCCAATCAGTAAACGTTGTTGCAGTGCGCTCGGCGATCTTTTGCACCGTGTAGCTAGGCCAGCGTAGCGCGTCAGTTAGATACCAACGCAGTCTCTCTGGCGCGAGCGGGCGCGGCGGCGCAGTCAGGGCTAGATTGACGCCAGGACGGGTCTCTCGGTCGGCTGGCTGATGCAGACGCGCGGTCATGCGCCACCGCTCGCCGCTCGCCGGGTCGGCCGGGCTGCATGTAATCTCCAGTTCCGCCAACTGATAAATATCACGTTCGGTGGCCTCACTCGGCGCTGGGGCATCCAGCGCGGTGAGCAGCGCCGGCAGCGCCGCGCCCAGCCCATCCATGGTTAATGTCAGTGGCGGTGTCGGAGGCCGGGGAATAAACCACGCGCCGAACAATTCCTCCGCCACGCCGGGAAGCAGCACGGGAATCACCCGGTAGCTGTTGGCCCGGCGGCGCTCCACCTCCTGAGCTAACTCAATCTCTCGCCGCATCCAGGGAGCCTTACCGGTCTGGAGACTGAGCACCACAATGACTTGACGCGCGTGCTCAATGGCCCAGCGGACTTCGGAATTCAGCCGTTCGCCGCCCCGTAGTTGGCGACTATCGCGCCAGACATGCAGACCACAGGTTTCCAAGGCGATGCTTAAAGTATGCGCGAACTCCGCATCGGGTAAGGCATGGCAGATGAAAACGGCGTCAGCAGTCATCAAAGGTTCCGAGTGATCTAGAGGAAAAGCCAGGCGCTGAATAGTGAAATAGCGTAGCGCAAAATGCGGCGCTCATGCTGCTTGAAATGCAACTGTGGATCCCCATCTCGATGACAACCCAATCATATTCACTGCAACACGGTAACCTGAATCTGTGAGGAGAACTGTGATGGCCATCATGCGCTATGAACCCTTGCAATTGCTGAATCAATTACAGCGAGAAGTTAACCGCCTGTTCGAGACCAGTCGGTCTGGCGATGAAGAAACCGGGCATGTATTAGCCGATTGGATGCCGGCCGTGGATATCAAGGAAGAGGCGAACCAGTTTGTGATTCATGCTGATTTGCCCGGTGTTCATCTTCAGGATATTGAGGTGACGCTGGAAAATGGCGTGCTGGCTCTGCGTGGCCAGCGCGCCAGCGACCGCCAGGAGCAAACGGAACAGTATCGGCGGGTCGAGCGGGTGCGCGGCACCTTCCTGCGGCGGTTCTCCTTGCCGGATGTTGCGGACGCTGACAAGGTGAGCGCCAAATGCAAGGATGGCGTGCTCGAGGTGCTTGTCCCCAAGCGTGAGGCGGCGCAACCGCGTCGCATCGCGATTGCCAGCTGATTCAGCTCCTGCGTTAAGCCTCGTCCCCATAGCCGGGACGAGGTTTTTTTGTCCTTAGCAGCAACGTATCTCGACGCTTGCGTACGGCTTGACTACACTTGGGCAAAGCCCTAACAAAAGCGTGGAAACCATCATGCGCCGAGTCGTCTTCAATCAAAAAGGAGGGGTGGGTAAATCCACCATCGCGTGCAATCTGGCGGCCATCAGCGCTGCACGCGGGCGGCGGACGTTGCTGGTGGATTTGGATCCGCAGGCCAACGCCTCGCGTTATCTCCTAGGTAAAGCGCTGGAAGAACAGAAAAAAACCCTGGCGCATTTCTTTGACGACATCCTGGCGTACAAGCTGTTCCCTGACAAGCCAGATGCGTATGTGGTGCAGACCCCTTTTGCCAATCTGGGGGTCTTGCCCTCCGATCCCCGGTTGGAAGATCTGCAAATCAAACTGGAATCACGTTACAAGATGTACAAGCTGCGGGAAGCGCTGGAAAGTTTCAAGGGGTTTGATGAGGTGTTTATTGATACGCCGCCGGCCTTAAATTTCTATACCCGCTCGGCGCTGATTGCCGCCGATACGTGCCTGATTCCCTTCGATTGTGACGACTTTTCCCGCCACGCCTTGTACAAACTGATGGATAGCGTGCGCGAAATTCAGGCCGACCATAATCGCGCGTTGCGGATTGAAGGGATCGTGGTCAATCATTATCAGGCGCGCGCCAATCTGCCGGTGCGATTGGTGGAGGAGCTGCGCTCCGAGGGCTTGCCGGTGCTGGATGCCTTCCTGTCAGCCTCGGTCAAGATCCGTGAATCGCACGCCCAGGCGCTACCGATGATTTACCTGGATCCGCGCCACAAGCTGACCCGCGAGTTTGAAGCGCTTTACCAGTTGCTGGCTACCTGATTTCAGCTCTGACTTAAAATTCAGCGAGGCCGCGCCATGTCCGCTGCTCCCGATCCCGCTGTCGTCACCCGCATTGTGGAAGAACTGCGCCGCGCCCGTCGGTTGTTGTTCATCACCGGCGCCGGTATTTCTGCCGATTCCGGGTTGCCGACCTATCGCGGCATCGGCGGGTTGTATAACGATCAGGCGACCGAAGAAAATTTTTCCATTGAAACCGCCTTATCTGGCTCGATGCTGCAAGCCAATCCGACCATTACCTGGAAATATTTGCAGCAAATCGAACACTGCTGCCGGGGGGCGTGTTTCAATGACGCGCATGCCATCATCGCCGAGTGGCAGGATCAATTTCAGGTCTGCGTGCTGACCCAAAATATCGACGGTTTTCATCGCGCCGCCGGTAGCCGCAATCTGATCGAAATTCACGGCGACATCCACGATCTACACTGCACGCGTTGTCATTACCAGACGACTGTGGCGGATTACAGCGCCCTGGAACTGCCGCCGACCTGCCCGCGTTGCCAGGCGGCGGTGCGCCCGCGCGTGGTGCTGTTTGGCGAGATGCTACCACCGCCCGCGATGGAACATCTGTATGCGGAGCTGGATCGGGGTTTCGATCTGGTGTTTAGTATCGGCACTACCAGCGTATTTCCCTACATTGCGGGGCCAGTGGTGCAGGCCAGCCAGATGGGTATTCCGACCGTGGAGATCAATCCCACCGATACCAACGTCTCCCGCTTTGTGGACTACAAACTGGCGGCGGGTGCGGCGGTCAGTCTGCGAGCGCTCCAACACGCCCTGCAGCAGATCTCAGCGTAAGCCCAGCAAGTGCTCCAGCCAGCGGGCGGCTTCGGCGATGCCCGTGGGGCGTGCGATTGGCTGTTGGGGTTGCGCTAGCAATGCGCTTAACGGTTCGGCGAACTCACCGGATACCAGAAGTCGCCGGTCGATTTTGACGCCATTGCCGTTTTCCAACAGCCAATGGCTTAGCCACGGTTCTTCCGGCCAGTCCTCGCGCGCCACGTAGAGCACACGCGCTCCATTGCATACGGCCTCGGTGAAAGCGCCATAGCCGGGCTTAGTGAACAACACATCGCAAGAGCGTACGAGATCGAGCAGGCTGCAATCAGCCAGTAAGCCCCAACTCGCCATATCGGGGCGGGTGATTTCCCAGTCCGGTGGCACCAGCCAGCGCACCCCGGGCCGAGTTGGCCAGCGCTCCAGTGGCGGGCGCAACGCCACTCCACCCAGGCCCAGTACGATCACCGTGTCGTCTGGTTCCCAGCCAAGCCGGTGCCTGATCTCTAACCGTCGTTCCTGGCCTAATGCCGCGATGGGGCCGATGGCGTGGGTATTGCGCAACTCTGGCATCGGCATGGACGGCGCGGGTTGCAGAAAGGCGCGCGCGCTACGGTAGGCAGCCATCATCGGCGCGCGTAGCGCTGCCAAATCCGGTGCATCTGCGCAATACCCGGCCAAAATATCCGCCCAGTTTAGCGAGCACAGCGCCAGGGACGGAATAGCGAGGTGCTCCGCTGCGGCCAGAGTCAGGTAGGGAATATCGGCCAGCACGCCATCGGGCTGGGCCGTTCGTAACTGATCTTTCTGCCAGGCCAGCCGGGTTTCCCATTCGGCATGAAACACGCGATAAGCGGCCAGGCTTTCGGCGACCTTGGTATCGAGCGCGTCCGCCATCACCATGCCGAAGTCGGCAGCCCCGGAGACCACAGCGAACGCACCTTGGATGCGCTGGCGCAGCACCGCTGTCGGGAGCGTGCTTTGCACGGTGAGTCGCAGGGTCGGCTGACGGCGACGTAAGACATTCAGCACCGGGCCGACCTGAGCCAGATGACCGAAGCCATGGCCGGACAGCGCGACGTAAAGATGGGGCTGATGTTGGCTCATCCGTCAGTTCCTCAGGCGGATGGAAATCGCTGCATGCACTACTTGCAATTTCGCTAAAGTTGTGATATTCCAAAATACAACAAATTTGTCTCTATAAGACTTTAAAGAGACCCTGAATGTATCTTTTATAACAAAGTCGCGCTGCGATCTGACCAAAATGCTTTAGCCGTCTGATCGGTAGCCGTTGTAGCGAGAGGGTATCACCATGGCGCAGATGCTAACAGCAGAGACCCTGGCGGCTGAAAACCATTATTTTGCCGGCACCGGCGGCGTGAGTCAGGAGAATCGCTGTTTTGGTTTTTCACCCGGTTTCCTGGATCGGGAGACCGGCGCGATCTACTGTTCCTGCTGGGACGATGGGCGTCCCGCGCCCTTCCACGCGCTGAACGGATTGCCCGATCACTTAGTGCTGGCCCGTAATCCGCGTGGCCAGATCATCGCCATCAAGCCCAGCGTCGTTGCCGGCTTCATCCACCAGGGTTTGTTCTACACCCGCGAGCAAGCGGCGTGTCGCCTCAAATAGCCCTGAGCGCAGCGTGCGCTTTTCTCTTTTAACTCGCGATCTTCCGCACGGTGTTTCCAGGCTAAACAACGCGCGCCGCGTTGATATTGCGTGCTGCTTCCCCCGCTAAATTCACCATTCATCGCAGGCGACCGCTTGCAATTGCTAACCGTCCGGCTATCGTTGATAGGGATGTTGTCCGCACCCCGCCGTTCTTGCTGCAATGCAGGCGCGGCTGGGGATGGCCTGGCAACGTAACCCCGATTCCCGTCGTCCCGGCCCGCCGGGTGTTTCCGACTCCCCAGCATACGCAACGGACCTTTCTGCTATGACCATCAAAACCCTAGAAAAAAGTATCCCTGCATCGTGGCTGACTGAATTGCCACCTTTGGGTATGGACGCCAAAAGCATCACTGCCGATTTCCGGCATTATTTCAGTCATACCCTGGGTCGAGATCGACACACCCGCTACGCCAATTACATGTACGAAGCCTTGGTGTTGACCCTACGCGACCGCCTTTGGGAACGCTGGAAGAATACCCGTTATGCGTACGAAGCAGACGGCGGGGTGCGCCGCGCCTACTATCTGTCCATGGAGTTTTTAATGGGCCGCGCCTTAAGTAACGCCATGCTCAATCTGGGTGTGACCGAGCCGGTCAACAAAGCCTTGTATGAAATGGGTTTGACCTTGGAGGAGCTGGCCGAATGCGAGAATGACGCTGGGCTGGGCAACGGTGGCCTGGGTCGGCTGGCCGCGTGTTTTCTGGACAGTTGCGCCACCCTGCGGTTGCCGGTGGTGGGCTATGGCATCCGTTACGCCTACGGCATGTTCCGCCAGCGCATTGAAAACGGTCATCAAGTTGAGGAGCCGGATCACTGGCTACGCAGCGGCAATCTATGGGAATTGGAGCGCTCCGAGTATACGCAACGGATCAAATTCGGTGGTCGCACTGAAGGTTACATGAAAGCCGACGGCGAGATGGGTTGGCGCTGGTTGGATACCCATGATGTGCTGGCAGTGCCCTATGATGTACCGATTCCTGGCTACCAGAATGGCACGGTCAACACCTTGCGGTTGTGGTCGGCAGCCGCCACCGATGAATTTGATTTCGAGGATTTCAATTCCGGGAGCTATACCGATGCCGTCGGCGCCAAGAACATGGCGGAAAATATCACGATGGTGCTGTACCCCAATGACGCCACCGAAAGCGGCAAGGAATTGCGACTGCGTCAGCAATACTTCCTGGCTTCCGCCAGCCTACAAGATGTCATCCGGCAATGGGTGCGGGTGCACGGCGAAGATTTCAGCCAGTTTGCCGCCAAGAACTGCTTCCAGCTCAATGATACCCATCCCACCATCGGCGTGGCGGAATTGATGCGAATTCTGCTGGATGATCACAACCTCAAATGGAGCGAGGCGTGGGCGATCACCAGCCAAGTCATGGCCTACACCAACCACACCCTGCTGCCCGAAGCGCTGGAGCGCTGGCCGGTGCGGCTGTTCCGGCAGTTGTTGCCGCGCATTCTGGATGTTATCTACGAGATCAACGCCCGCTTCCTGGCGGAGGTGGCGCGGCGCTGGCCCGGCGACAGCGACCGCCAGCGGCGCATGTCGCTGATTGAGGAAGGCTACGAACAACAGGTACGCATGGCCTATCTTGCCATCGTCGGCAGTATCTCGGTAAACGGCGTGGCCGCGTTACATTCGGATTTGCTCAAGAAAGGGCTATTCCGCGATTTTTACGAATTATGGCCGGAACGCTTCAATAATAAGACCAACGGCGTTACCCAGCGCCGCTGGCTGGCGAATTGCAACCCCGGTCTTAACCAACTCATCACCGAAACCATTGGGCCGGGCTGGGTCACGCAATTAGACGAGCTACGCAAGCTGATTCCTTATGCCGACAATGCCCAGTTCCGCGCCAAGTGGCGGCAGATCAAGCAGGACAACAAGGTGCGGCTGGCCAGTTTGGTAGAGGCTGATTGTGGAGTGGTCTTTAACACCAATGCCCTGTTCGACGTGCAAGTGAAGCGCATCCACGAATACAAGCGGCAATTGCTCAATATCCTGCATGTCATTCATTTGTACGACCGGATCAAGCGCGGCGACACTGCCAATTGGACACCGCGCTGTGTACTGATTGGCGGTAAATCAGCGCCGGGCTATTACATGGCCAAAGTCATCATCAAGCTGGTCAGCAACGTTGCCAAGGTCATCAACGAAGACCCGGAAATCGGCGACCGGCTCAAGATGGCGTTCCTGCCCAACTACCGGGTCTCGGCGATGGAAATCGTCGCACCGGGCACGGATCTCTCCGAGCAAATTTCGACCGCTGGCAAGGAAGCGTCCGGGACTGGCAACATGAAGTTCATGATGAATGGGGCCGTCACCATCGGCACTCTGGATGGTGCCAATATCGAAATCCGCGAGGAGTGTGGTGAAGATAACTTTTTCCTATTCGGTCTGACCGCGCAGCAGGTTGAGGAGCGGCGGGCAGGTTACAATCCGGCGGCGATCATTCACGGCGATGCTGACATCGCCCGCATCATGCACTTGCTGGAAAGCGCGCATTTTAACCAGTTTGAGCAGGGCATTTTTGACCCCGTTCTGCACTCACTGACCAGTTCGCATGATCCCTGGTTGACCATCGCCGATTTGCGGGCCTTCATCGACGCCCAAGAGCGCGCCGCCAGGGCCTATCAGGATCAGGAGCTCTGGGCGCGCATGAGCATCCTCAACACCGCCACGAGCGGCAAGTTCTCCACCGACCGCACCATGCTGGAGTACAACGCGGAAATTTGGAAACTCAAGCAGTTGCCGGAGATGCCATTGACTTGATGGTTTAGGATTTCCCCACCGCTGATCCCCCCGTTCCGGGGGGATTTTTATGGGTGGAATTCCGAGAACATTCAGTGCATCGGCGGCACCAGCAGCGTGGGATCAATGCGCGCCTCACGCCAGTTCATGCGCCAGTCCAGATGCGGCCCGGTCACCCGGCCGCTTTGGCCGACGGTGGCGACGAGATCGCCCTTACGCACTTTCTGTCCCACGCTGACGTCAATCCGATCCAGGTGCATGAGCGTGGAGCTGAGGCGGTAGCCGTGGTCGATGATTAGGGTGGCTCCGCTGTAATAGAGATTTGGCTCCGCTAGGATCACCACTCCATCCGCCGGCGCGCGCACCGGCGCGCCCACGGCGGCGGCAATATCGACGCCGTAGTGAGGTTGGCGCGGCTCGCCGTTGAGAATGCGCTGGCTGCCGTACACACCGCTGATGCGGCCGACCGTCGGCCAGGCGAAGCCGCTGCGAAAATAAGGCTCTGGGATTTCCGGCCGCCGGGCCTGCGCGACCCGTGCGTTTTCGCGGCGAATGCGCTCCAGCAGCTTGGGTGGCGGCGTGACCTTATCCGGGGGTAGGCCGTTGAGGCGCTGGACGTTGTATTCGCGCGCGGTGATGGTTAAGGACCGTTCCTCCAGTTCGCCTTGGGGTGAAACGATCCGCAAGCGGGCGCGGGTCGGGGCGTCGCGGGTGAAGCCGAATACGAACAGGCCATCCGCCGCCACGGCCACCGGCTCCCCGTCCAGTTCCAGGCGTGTGCCCGGCGACGTCTGACCGATGATGAGTCCGCCCTGAGTAAATTGTCCCTCCCAACGCAATTCCACAGCATTAACCCCTAATGGCCATAACCACACACACAATAACCACATGAATGGGCGCATGAACATTTTTTCTCCTGAAGGTGAGTCAGTGATGTCCGCCACAAGCGGCAGGCGAAGCAAAGCCAGGATAATTCCTGGTAAAAATCATTGCTTTTGCAGCTAAATTTTTATAAAACATACCGTTAGATAAAGAATGATATAGGAGCCTCGCGCTGCCGCCAGTAGCGGGATAGCGAGATCGAGCATGGTGCGGGCGCGGTTTCTCCCTACAAGCATATCGGAGGAGGGAGGGTCAGCGACGCCGAGCACGCGCTGGCGGATGGTACAACAACAGTCAAGAATTGCGCTGATCCTGGCAGAGCGAGTCTAGCCGACGGTCCCTATGCTGTCCTGATCGCAATCACATCCAGCGGCGGAGGATATATGGCTGAGCATTACGATCTGATCGTTATTGGCGGTGGCAGCGGTGGCCTGTCCGTGGCGGAACGGGCCGCCAGTTATGGCGCGCGTTG
>JBATSQ010000024.1:0-13705 GCA_049293375.1 Candidatus Contendibacter sp. | reverse complement strand
GGATACTGATCAGAAGCAGGTGATGGATCAATTTTTCGCGGATCGGCCGCTGCGGGGCATGCGCGGTATGCGGGGCGGCCCAGCGGCCACGCCTGCCACAACCCAATAAGGTTTGCACTCTAGCGCGCTCTTTGTCGCAAGCCTGATTGAACTGTGGGGCGGCGCTCGATGAGCGCCGCCCTTGTTTTTTGCCCAGTGGCCGTATTTTCCTTGGCGTTTTTCGCCTGCTGACTACCTAACTGATTTAAGATAAACACTATCGAGTGTAAGCCGATCCATCCTGCGCTATAACGGAAAAGGTCCAGACGATGCTGGAAGAACACATTCAGAAAATCATCGAATTGCGCCACACAGCGCCTTATGAAATTCTGGGGCCGCACCAAGAGGAGGGCGAACGGGCGCTGACGATTCGCGCCTTCTTGCCACAGGCTGAGCGCGCCTATGTGTTAGCGGCGGATGGCGCTGGCAAGCATGAAATGCGCCGGGTGCATCCGACCGGTCTGTTCGCCCTGCGCCTTGCGGGCCTCACCGAACTGGACTATCGGCTGGTCAGTGTCGATGCCAATGGGCAAGCCGCCACCTTTCACGATCCTTACGCCCTGCACAAACCCTTCTTTACCCCTGTTGACGGTCGGGCCTTGCAACGAGGAACTCTAAGCCCCCTCTTTACCAAGCTCGGCGCGCATCCCAGGGTTAAGAAAGGCCTTAGGGGGATCAATTTTGCGTTATGGGCACCACATGCCAGTCGGGTCAGCGTGGTCGGCACCTTCAATCAATGGGATGGTCGGCGTCACCTGCTGGAACGGCATCCCGCTGGGGTGTGGGAAGTGTTTATCCCGGAGCTGGAACTGGGCGAACTGTATAAATACGAAATCCGCAACACCGAAGGCGCGGTCTTTCTCAAGCCTGATCCCCTAGCCTTCCAGACCGAGGCCTATCCCAAGAACGCTGCGTTTATCTGTGACCTCAAGCGCCATTACGAGTGGAACGATCAGCCTTGGTTGGCGCGTGGGCAGGACACGCCGGGTTGGGATTTGCCGGTCGCTATTCATCGGGTCAGCTTCAGCACGGACGCCACTGGCGAGCCGGAGCGGGTCGGTCGCTATAGCCAACTGCAAGAAATCGTGTTGCCGCAGGTACTTGAGTGGGGCTTGACCCACATCGAACTGGCGTTGTGGGCAGAGGATGAGACCGTCGTCAGTTATTTCGCGCCCAATCCACGTTATGGCCGGCCCGCAGAATTGATGGCCTTTGTCGATGCCTGCCACCAGCACCACATCGGCGTCATTCTGGATTGGATTCCGCCCTTGCTGCCGCGCGAGGGCCAGGAACTCAGCTGGTTTGACGGCACCCGCCTTTACGATGCCGATGCGCCGAACCAGCCCGAACGGCTGGCTTTTGCCGTAGATCGTCCAGAGGTCGCCAATTTCCTGGTGGCGAACGCCCAGTTTTGGCAGCAGATTTACCACATCGACGCCTTGCAGACCGACGTCCGCAGCTATGGCACCCGCCTTAACGGGCATCCGCTGGCAGCAGGTTTGCGCTTCCTGCTACGCGAAGACCGGGTCGCGCCCACCTTGGCGGTGGGAGAAAGCAGCGCCTTGGTCCAAGGGCAGAGCGCCGATCCGCACGCGCTGTTGGGGCCGCATTCGCTGGCGGAACCCGGTTTGACCGTGATCCGCGCCCTGCTGCCCGAGGCGGAAGCCCCTCAGGTCGTGGTGGAGGAGCAGCCGAACCTGCTGTATCCCCTGCAATGGGTGGCTGAGGATCAGTTGTTCGAGGCGATCGTCGCCGCCGCGCCGACAGCCTTGCACTACCGTTTGAACGTCACCGAGCACGGCCATAACCATACCTTTGTCGATCCCTACGCCGCCACATTTTCGTTCTTAGGGGACCAGGACTGCTATTTGTTCGCCGAGGGCAACCATTACCAGATTTACGAGAAGCTGGGCGCGCACCAATGTGAGGTCAACGGCCACGTCGGCGTCAACTTCGCCGTGTGGGCCCCCAACGCGCAACGGATCAGTGTGGTCGGGCCATTCAATCATTGGGATGGCCGCCGCCATCCGATGCGGTTGCGGCCGGGTTCGGGCATCTGGGAGTTGTTCTTGCCGGGGTTGGCCGAAGGCGAACTCTACAAATTCGAGATTCTGCCACGCACCGGTTCGGCTTTTCTGAAAACCGATCCTTATGCGTTCTATACCGAGATACCGCCTGGAACCGCCAGCGTGGTCTACGATCCGGTCGGCAAGCATGCTTGGCGCGATGGCGCGTGGCTGGAGCAGCGGGCGCGCGGCAATCTTTGGGAGCGGCCCTTGGCCATTTACGAGGTGCATGCTGGCTCGTGGCGGCGCCAGGCGGATGGCGAATTTCTGTCCTATCGGGAGCTTGCCGACCTGCTTATTCCTTATGTCAAGGATATGGGCTTCACGCATATCGAATTTCTACCCCTGGCCGAACATCCCTACGGTCCGTCCTGGGGCTATCAGATTTCCAATTTTTACGCGCCGACCGCCCGGTATGGTCGACCGGAAGACTTAATGGAGTTGATCGACCGCTGCCATCAACACGGGATTGGCGTGATTCTGGACTGGGTGCCGGCGCATTTCCCCAAGGATGCCCATGCCATGGCCTGGTTCGATGGCACCTGCTTGTACGAACATGCCGATCCGCGTCAGGGCGAACATCCTGACTGGGGCACGCTGATTTTCAACTACGGTCGGCATGAAATCGAAAACTTCCTGATCGCCAACGCCTTGTATTGGCTCAAGACCTTCCACTTCGACGGGCTGCGGGTCGATGCGGTGGCCTCCATGCTGTATCTGGATTATTCCAAAAAAGACTGGATTCCCAACCAGTACGGCGGTAACGAGAATCTGGAAGCGATTGAATTCCTCAAGCACACCAACGCGGTGGTGCATGCGCAATTTCCTGGCGTGATGATGATCGCTGAGGAATCCACCGCTTGGCCGAATGTCTCCCGCCCTACTGACATGGAGGGATTAGGTTTCGGCTTCAAATGGAACATGGGCTGGATGCACGATGTGCTGTCCTATGTGCAGGAACCCGCGCCGTATCGGCCTCATCATCACCATAAACTGAGCTTCGGCCTGACTTACGCTTTCAACGAAAATTTCATCCTGTCGCTGTCGCACGATGAAGTGGTGCACTTGAAGAAATCGCTGCTGGGCAAGATGCCGGGCGACGAACCGCGACAGCTGGCCAACCTGCGGCTGCTCTACGCCTTCATGTGGCTGCATCCGGGTAAGAAGTTGCTGTTCATGGGCGGAGAATTCGGTCAGCCCAGCGAATGGAATCACGATGACGAACTGGAATGGGACTTGGCGCGCGATCCCCGGCATCAGGGCTTGCAACGGTTGCTCAAGGACCTCAACCGGCTATATGCCGTGGAACCAGCCTTGCACCAGGTGGATTTTCGCGGGGCCGGTTTTGAATGGCTGGATGCGGGCGGCGCGGAAACCAGCGTCCTGGGATTCGCGCGCAAGGCCCGCGACCCCCGCGAGGCGGTGCTGTGCGTGCTGAACTTCTCGGCCCGGCATTATCCCGACTACCGGATCGGCGTGCCGTATCCGGTGGCGTATCGCGAATTGCTGCACAGCGACGCGCTGGATTACGGCGGTTCCACTCAGATCGCGCCGAACCGCGAGGTGGCGGCTGAAGAGATCTTCAGCCACGGTTTCGCTTTTTCCATCGTGTTGGATTTGCCGCCGTTCAGCGCGGTGGTGTTGAAGCCCGCGCCGCTGGCGCTGAAAGCGGCTTGACCCGATAGACGCTGGCCGCGCTGGTCGGGCGCGTCCAGCGGCGTCTCCCTCTTGGCAAGCGCCCTGTTTGGAACTATCCTAAGTCCATATAGTACTAATCAAGTACAAATTGGATGAGCCGCACGGAGCGTTCATGATCCGCATTACCCGGGAAGCCGATTACGGAATCTTGCTGATGACTTGCCTAGCTCAGACCAACGGTCATTCCCAGAGCGCCACCGCGCTGGCGCAGCAGCGTCGGCTGCCGTTGCCGATGGTCAGCAAAATCTTGAAGACGCTGGCGCGGGCCGGTTTGCTGGTTTCGCAGCGCGGCGCGCAAGGCGGTTACAGTCTGGCGCGGCCGCCGGCCGCCATTACCGCCGCCGACATCATCGGCGCGCTGGAAGGCCCGATCGCCATCACCGAATGCAGCGGGGACCATCACGACGGCTGCGCGCGCTTGGAGCACTGCGAGGTCAGCGGGCATTGGCCGCGCATCAATCAGGCGATCCACACCGCCTTGCAAAGTATCAACTTGTTGGAGATGAGCCGGCCCGAACCGACTAGGCCGATGCGTTTTTACCCTTTGGGCCGCGCCGCGACCGCTAACACCCCCGGCCATCCGATTTGAGCCGCCGCATTCAGCCACAGGACTCCGACTCATGAGCGACAGCACCCAAGCCCTCGAACGCCTCGCCGCCAGCGATTACAAATACGGTTTCGTGACCGACATCGAACAGGAAACCGTGCCGCCGGGGTTGAACGAGGACGTGATTCGCTTGATCTCGGCCAAGAAGGAGGAGCCGGAATGGCTGCTGGAATGGCGGCTGGAAGCCTTCCGCTTCTGGTTGACGCAGGAAGAGCCGACCTGGGCGCGGGTGCATTATCCGCCCATCGACTATCAGGCGATTTCCTATTACGCCGCGCCGAAGCAAAAAGGCGACGGCCCGAAGAGCCTGGACGAGATCGACCCGGAGTTGCGCCGCACCTATGAAAAGCTCGGCATCCCGCTGGCGGAACAGGCGATCCTGGCCGGCGTGGCGGTGGACGCGGTGTTCGATTCGGTGTCGGTTGCGACCAGCTACAAGGGCAAGCTGGCGGAACAGGGCATCATCTTTTGCTCGTTTTCCGAGGCGGTGCGCGAACATCCCGAACTGGTGAAAAAGTATCTCGGTTCGGTGGTGCCGTATCGGGATAATTTTTATGCGACGCTCAATTCGGCGGTTTTTTCGGACGGTTCCTTTGTCTACATCCCGCCGGGCGTGCGCTGCCCGATGGAGTTGTCCACCTATTTCCGCATCAATGCCAGCAACACCGGCCAATTCGAGCGCACCCTGATCGTCGCCGACGAGGGCGCATCGGTGTCGTATCTCGAAGGTTGTACCGCGCCGATGCGCGACGAGAATCAGTTGCACGCGGCGGTGGTGGAACTGGTGGCGTTGGATAACGCCACCATTAAATATTCCACCGTGCAGAACTGGTATCCGGGCGATGCCGAGGGTCGGGGCGGTATTTACAACTTCGTGACCAAGCGCGGCTTGTGCAAGGGCCGCGATTCCAAGATTTCCTGGACGCAGGTCGAAACCGGCTCGGCGATTACCTGGAAATATCCGAGTTGCATCCTGCGCGGCGAGAATTCGGTCGGGGAGTTCTATTCGGTCGCCCTGACCCGCGATTATCAGCAGGCCGATACCGGCACCAAGATGATCCACATGGGCAAAAACACCCGCAGCACCATCGTTTCCAAGGGCATTTCCGCCGGTCACGGCCAGAATGCGTATCGGGGTCTGGTGAAAATCCTGCCGACCGCCGAAAACGCCCGCAATCATTCGCAGTGCGATTCCCTGCTAATGGGTGCTCAATGCGGTGCGCATACCTTCCCGTATATCGAAGTTCAGAATCCGACCGCCCAGGTCGAGCACGAAGCCAGTACCTCAAAAATCAGTGAAGATCAGCTTTTCTATTGCAAGCAGCGCGGTATCAGCGCCGAGGATGCAGTGAGTTTGATCGTCAATGGCTTCTGCAAGGATGTATTCAAAGAATTGCCGATGGAATTTGCGGTGGAGGCGCAGAAGTTGATTGAATTGAAGTTGGAAGGGAGTGTGGGGTAATCAGATGACCAATGGAAGTTTTGAGCTATTTCTAGTTGGAATTTTCGCTGGAATTCTTATGAATATCATTTCTATGATTTGGCTTAAAGCTCTAGTTCCATACACCAGTCCAACTTATACAGTGCTGTTTTCATCCGGCTCTGTTTACCCTTATAACACTATTTCATCGCTGCGCTTTAAATACTTCTTTCCTTGGACAGATATACCTGATCTTAAAATGCATAATCCCCTGACTCCTTGGGTACTATATTTAGTGCGCTTCAGCGCATGGCTTTCGGTATTTCTCTTATTTAGTTTAGTAGCACTAGGGATTCTTATTTTAAATGCGTGATTTCCCCCCAAAATCTTGAATACCGAAAGAAAAAGCCTAAGGAATTATAGCCTATGCAATGGCAAGAAGTTTGTGAACATCCCAGCTTACAGAATTTGCCCTTTAAGATCGAACTCAACGAGAAGGGACAGATTCTCATGTCTCCTGTAAAGGTTTATCACTCCGCCTTTCAAGGGAGAATTACCCAATTATTGCCAGCGTATGGCGTGGTTCTTGCCGAATGCGCGATCAAGACTGCAAAAGGAACCAAGGTTGCTGATATTGCCTGGTGCTCAGAGGGGCGATTTAAGCAGATTGAGCAGGAAACAGAATGCTCTATTGCGCCGGAAGTATGTATAGAAGTGCTTTCTTTCAGCAACACGAGCGGCGAGATCGAAGAAAAACAGACTCTTTATCTTGCAGCAGGAGCCATTGAATTTTGGGTCTGTAATGAAAATGGCAATATGGCTTTTTTTGATGCTAATGGCCCATTAAAAACTTCCAATTTGATTCCTGATTTTCCGCATCAAGTAAAAATTATTTCTTAAAGACGCTATACAGGCTATTGACTACAGGAACCCATTCATCATGCTGGAAATCCGCAATTTGCACGCCACGGTCGAAGGCCGGGAGATTCTCAACGGCATTGACCTTCACATCCGGGCTGGTGAAATCCACGCCATCATGGGGCCGAACGGCTCCGGCAAGAGCACGCTGGCGAATGTCATTGCCGGGCGCGAGGGCTATGTCGTCACCGAGGGTGAAGTGTTGTTCGAGGGTAAGAATCTGTTGGAGATGGCCCCGGAAACCCGCGCCTGTGAGGGCCTGTTTCTGGCGTTCCAGTATCCGGTCGAAATCCCCGGCGTCGCCAACCTGTATTTCCTGAAAGCCGCCGTCAACGCCGTGCGCAAATATCGCGACGAATCGCCGGTCGATGCCATGGATTTCTGGGAGCTGGTGCACGAGCGCATGGAACTGGTGAAGATGGATGAATCCATGCTCAAGCGCTCGGTGAATGAAGGCTTCTCTGGCGGCGAGAAAAAGCGCAACGAAATCTTTCAGATGGCGGTGTTGCAACCCCGCTTCGCGGTGCTGGACGAAACCGATTCCGGGCTGGACATCGACGCCTTGCGGGTGGTGGCCGATGGCGTCAACGCCTTGCGCGGCCCGGAGCGCGGCTTTCTGGTCATCACCCACTATCAGCGGCTGCTCGATTACATCGTGCCGGATTACGTGCATGTGCTGGTCAATGGCCGCATCGCGCGCTCTGGCGGCAAGGAACTGGCGCTGGAACTGGAAGAACAGGGCTACGCGCTCTACAACGAGGAACCCGGCCGGGCGCGTCGGGCCGCCGCGTGAGATTCGCACCATGACCGCTGTAGCCCCACTTCCCACTGATTTCTGGCGTCAACGCTTTATGGCGTTCATCGCCAACCGCCACGAGCCGGAGGCGATCACCCGCTTGCGTCATGCGGCGTTTGAGCGGTTCGCGGCGCTCGGCCTGCCGACTCGTCACCAGGAAGCCTGGCGCTTTACCGATCTCAGCGCCTTGACTGCGTTGACGCTTCAACCGCCTGCCGATGCGCCCGTTGACGCCAGTGCGTTGCCGACGCTGGAAACGTCCGCACACCGGCTGGTCTTCGTCAATGGCCGTTATGCGCCGGGATTGTCGAAGCTGGAAACGCTGCCGGATGGAGCGACTCTCGCCAACCTGAACCCTCACCCCAACCCCTCTCCCACCGGGGGAGGGGCTGAAAACGAGCTTGCTCAACTGCCTGGGCTGGCGCAGCACCCCTTCGCCGCGCTCAACGGCGCGTTTGGGGAAGATGGCGCGGTCATCCATCTGCCACGCGGCACGGTGCTGGAAACGCCGATTCATCTGATTTTCCATTGCACCGGTAGCGATATGGCGGTTTATCCGCGTCTACTGCTGAGCTTGGGCGATGGCGCACAGGCCAGCATGGTGGTCGAATATCGCGGACAGGGCCGTTATCTAAATGCGCCGGTAGCCGAATTATCGGTCGGTGCGGGCGCAGTGCTGGACTACCACCAGATTCAGGAAGAATCGGCGCAGGCGTTCCATCTGGGCGGCATCCGCGTCAAACAAGGCCGCGACAGCCAGACCCGCTTGCATCTGCTGTCCTTCGGCGGCCAACTGGCCCGCACCGATCTGGAAACGCTGCTGGACGGCGAACACGCTCAATGCCTGCTCAACGGCCTGACCGTGGCCCGCGATAACCAGGCCGGCAATTTCTACGTCCGGGTCGAACACGCCCACCCACACGGCAGCAGCCAACAATCCTTCAGAAGCGTGCTGGATGGCAAGGCGCGGTCGGTGTTCGATGGCATGATTCACGTCCGTCCGCACGCCCAGAAAACCGACGCCCGCCAATCCAGCCGAAACCTGCTGCTGTCCAAGCAAGCCGCCGCGCACTCCAACCCCCGACTGGAAATTCTGGCCGATGACGTGAAATGCGGCCACGGTTCCACCACCGGCTTTCTTGACCCCAACGCCGAATTTTATCTGCGTGCGCGCGGCATTCCCGCCGCTCAGGCTCGCGCCATACTGGTTTACGCCTTCGCCAACGACAACCTCAACCTAATGAGCCTGACGCCATTGCGCGAGCGCCTCACCCGCCTGCTCGCCGACCGTCTGGCGCTCGATAGCACCGAGGAGGAATTGACATCATGAGCGCCCCGCACGCGCTTGCTCTCGCGCCGGAGAACCGCGCCGGACTGAACCTCGACCGCATTCGTGCCGAGTTCCCCATCCTGCGCCAGAAAGTGCACGGCAAGCCGCTGGTGTATCTGGACAACGCTGCCTCAGTGCAGAAGCCGCAAGCGGTGATCGACGCTGTAAGCGGCTGTTACAGCGAATATTACGCCAACATCCATCGCGGCGTTCACCTGCTGTCGGAGCGCTCCACCGCCGTTTATGAGGACGCGCGGGAGAAGGTACGCGCTTTTCTGAACGCCGCCAGCGTACAGGAAATCATCTTCACCCGCGGTACGACGGAAAGCATCAATCTGGTGGCGAGCAGCTTTGGCGGCAGCCGATTCCAGTCGGGCGATGAAATTCTTATCACCGGCATGGAGCATCATTCCAACATCGTGCCGTGGCAACTGCTGTGCGAGCGCACCGGCGCCACGCTCAAGGTCGTGCCGTTCACCGATGCGGGCGAACTGCTGCTGGACGAGTACGAGCGGCTGTTGGACAGCGGGCGGGTGAAACTGGTGGCCTTCGTCCATATTTCCAACGCGCTTGGCACCATCAACCCGGCCAAGACGCTGATTGAACTGGCCCACGCCCGCAACATTCCGGTGCTGGTGGACGGGGCGCAAGCGGTGGCGCATCTGCCGGTGGACGTGCAGGCGCTGGATTGCGATTTCTACGCTTTCTCCAGCCACAAGATTTATGGCCCCAGCGGGGTCGGCGTGCTTTACGGCAAACAGGCGTTGCTGGAGGCGATGCCGCCGTATCAGGGTGGCGGCGACATGATTCGGCTGGTCACCTTTGAAAAAACCGAATACGCCGATCTGCCGAACAAGTTTGAAGCAGGAACGCCGAACATTGCCGGAGTCATCGGTTTGGGGGCGGCGCTGGATTGGCTTAACAGCGTCGGTCTGGAAACGGTCGCCGCCCACGAACACGCGCTGCTGAACTACGCCACCACCAAGCTGGCGGAGATTCCGGGCCTGAGCATCATGGGCGCCGCCCGCGACAAGGCGGCGCTGGTGGCGTTCACCCTGCGCGGCGCTCATCCGCACGACATCGGCACCATTCTCGACCGGGAAGGCATCGCCATCCGCGCCGGTCATCATTGCGCCCAGCCGGTGATGCAACGCTACGGCGTTCCCGCCACCGCCCGCGCTTCGTTCGCGGCCTACAACAGCCGTGAGGAAGTGGACTATTTGGTTGACGCTCTCTGGAAAGTGAAGGAGTTATTTGAATAATGAACGACTTGCGCGACTTGTACCAAGAAGTCATTCTGGATCACAACAAGCGGCCCCGGAACTTCCGCATCATCGCGGAACCGACTCACAAAGCCGATGGCGTCAACCCGCTCTGCGGCGACCGGGTGAGCGTCTTTCTCGATATTCAGGATGGGACGATCAAGGACATCGCGTTTCAGGGGGCGGGTTGCGCCATTTCCAGCGCCTCGGCCTCGCTGATGACCGAAGCCCTCAAAGGCAAAAAGGTCGCGGATGTCGAACACCTGTTCGATGCCTTCCATAACGTCGTCACCACCGACTGCGAGTGTCCGAAAGGCTTGGGCAAGCTCAGCGTATTGGCCGGCGTGCGCGATTATCCCAGCCGGGTTAAATGCGCGACGCTGGCCTGGCACGCGGTGCGCGCCGCACTGGAAGAACACCAGCAGCCGGTAGCGACCGAGTAACTTTCTCCGTTCAGGAGGCCCGCATGAGCACGACGACGATGGATTTACCGGATGCTGAGGAACTGGAAGCCAAGGTCATTGAAGCCATTAAAACGGTTTATGATCCTGAAATTCCAGTCAATATTTATGAATTGGGCTTGATCTACAATCTGGAAGTCGATCCCATCGGCAATCATGCCGACATTCAAATGACCCTGACCGCGCCCGGCTGTCCGGTCGCCGGTTCCATGCCGGAATGGGTGGAAAACGCGGTTCGGCATCTTGCGGGCGTGGAATCGGTCAACGTCGAACTGGTGTGGGAGCCGCCGTGGTCTACCGAGCGGATGTCGATGCGCGCCAAGCTGGAGTTGAATATGCTGTGAGGTGGAAAGACCCGTTCAAGACGTGATAGGGTTCGCCATCCCGTTAATCCCGACCGCAAAACCAAGGTAAGACCGTGGAAAATTTTGTTCCCGTCTTTGAATCCAAAGTCAAAAAGCTTTATGACAAGGTGGCTAAAGAGCTGTCTGTTCCCAAAAAGGAACGGAATAAAAAGCGGCTCAAAAAGATGCTGAGCGAGCTGAAATCCCTGAGAAAAACCATCAAATCCGCCAAAAAGGTCAAAACCTGTCCGCATTGCGGTTATCCGCTGTGGGAAGACAGTGATGCGCCCTATGCTGGGCCTGACGAACAATCGGTGTAGAGCCCCGGCCAGAAATCGCGCCAGTTATCCGCCACGTCTGATCCGCCATTTAAGGTTCAATTTACCTTACTCGCTTACGCTGGAACGCATGATGCCAATCCCCTTACCGGAGAATCACCATGCGATTCACGCTTGCCACTGCACTACTGCTGGCCTATTTCACCGGTGACGAGGGCGAGCGATTGCATGTCTGGCTCGGCTACAGTTTGGTGGCGTTTCTGGTGATCCGGCTGCTGACGACGCTGGTCGAGGTGAAGGGATTTCCGCCGCTGTAGCCCGCGTTCCGTCCTAGTATGGCCGTTAGCACTGTAAGCCGTTATTAGCGAATCTGGCGCAATGCTGTCGCGGTTTGGCGGCGAAAATAGCGCCGCTGGCTGGAATCTCAGCGTCTGCAACGAAGGGGACGATTTTGCCAGAGCGCTAGCCGGTGCTCGGCCGATTCACCCGGTTTTGGCGGGGCGGCTAAAAGTCGTCATATAGACGCCGCCCACCGCTAGCGCCATGCCCATCAGCGAGATCGGGGGCAGCGTCTCGTCAAACAAAACCCAGGCAATCAGCGCCGTGCTCAACGGCACCAGATAAAACAGGCTGGCAACATTGACCGCGCTACCGCTGTGGATCAGCACGTTGAGCAAGCTGATCGCGCCAATGGACAGCACCAGCACCAGCCAGCCCAGCGCAAAGATAAATTCCGGCGTCCAATCGATCTGGAATTCGGTAAACAGGGCAATAGCGCCAGCCGTTACGAGAGCGCTGGGTACGAACTGAATCACCGAGCCGGTGCGCAGATCAAAGCCGGAGCAAAAGCGTTTTTGATATAAGGTGCCGATGGTAATGCCCAGCAAAGCCGCCAGCGCCGGAATCAGCATCGGCCCCAGCGCAGTCTGGAGGCCGAACTTGCCGCTGATCACCAAGGTCACGCCGACAAAGCCCAGCACCAGCCCGAACCATTGCCGCGCCACCACCCGTTCACCCAGCAGCCAGCCCGCACCCAGCGCGGTCAAGAGCGGCTGCATTCCGACTACCAGCGCGGCGATCCCGGACGGCAGGCCGTGTTTAATCGAGATAAAAACCCCGCCCAGATAAATGGCGTGAATCAATATGCCGGATACCCCGATATGTCCCCATTGACGCGGATGTTTCGGCCACGGTGCGCCGCTTAAGATCGCCAGGGTCGTCATGAGAACGATGACGCACAGATAGCGCACCAACAGAAAAGACAATGGTTCGGCGTGCGGTATCCCAAAGCGCGCACCGATAAAGCCGGTACTCCACAAAAAAACGAACAAGAAGGGGTAGATGCGTTTCATGTCGGCCTGTAGGGCGAATTAGAGAGAAGTATTCCGCTGATGTCTGGCGTTCGCACGGATAGATTACAGGTTGCTGCGCTAGGCCCACTCAACATGCTAACAGGACTGTAGAAAAGCCCTACTTTTTGGGTCTTCAAGCTAATAAGCGATTGATCTGCAAAAATATCATGGATAACGATATAAGTACTCCGTAAATTAAGTTTTTCTACCTTCAAACTTTTGGTTATCGGGATGGAGGGGCTGATAATGCCGATTGAGCTTGGAACGCGCTTTCGCAATCGAGAACTGCCAGTGGATTTTGATATTTTGGTGTTGACGTTCTTTCAACAAACTCAAGACCTCGTTGGCCAATTTTTCCTGTGTGGGAATGCGTCGTTGTAGGCAAGCTCTGGCCAGGGCAGAGAACTCGATCTCGATCATATGCAACCAACTGGCGGATTTGGGGGTGTAGTGAAAGGTGAAGCGTTGAGCCAGGGCAAAGGCTTGATCGGCGGGCAAGTGTGGGTAGAAGGCGCTGGCGTGGTGGGTATTTAAGTGGTCCTGCACGAGGTGGATGGTGCGGGCGTTGGGATAACGTGCGGCTAAGGCTTTACAAAATAAGGCATATTCCCGTTTGGTGCGCTGGGGATAGACCTGGCCCATGCGCTGGCCGGTCAGGGGTTCGATGGCAGCGAGCAGGGCGCAGGAACCGTGCTTTTCATAGGCGTAATGCTCTTTGCGCACTTGGCCGCTTTGCAGGGTTAACGGTTCCACACGTTCCCCGATGAGAAAGCAGGGACGTTCGTCAAAACAGACCACCGGTTCAGCCGCATCGTAAGGCCGGGCATAAAGCCAGAGCAGCTGTTCCATGCGATGAAAGCCGCATCGCATCGACCGATGCACCCCGTCCGTTTCAGATGCGGCTTGAGGGCGTTTTTTTCAGGATCGTGCTCACATGCGTATGCGACAGATGCGCACAATAGCCCAGTTCAACGGCCTTATCGGCCAAGAGTCGCAAGTCCCACCGCGCATGACCAGCCGGGGCTTCACTGCACGCCAACGCCGTGAGCTTCGCCCGTTGGCTCCCGTCGATTTCCACCGGACGACCGGAACGCGGTTTGTCCTGCAACATGGCCAAGCCCTCCCGTCGATACC
>JBATSQ010000023.1:0-8009 GCA_049293375.1 Candidatus Contendibacter sp. | reverse complement strand
GATTATAATATTCGGCGCATTGCTGAATATTATATTTTTTAATACTCCGCATGTTGCAGGAAGGCTAAGTCGATTTTCTGATTACCTTGGGATTGGATTAGTTGTTCCAAGCTATTTCATCTATTTTTATGGAAGAAATAGTGCCATTTTAGTACTTTTTTTGTTTGCATTAATGGCCCCAATCTTATATCCAACTTTATATGTGGCCGCTTGATTTTTTTGAGTCAAATGGATAATCGAAAAAAATTGATTTCGCTATTTGTTCCAACGCTTGGTGGCGGTGGTGCAGAACGAATTATGCTTGAATTGGCTAAAGGGTTTTCTGCTCATTCCTTTGCGGTTGATCTAATATTAGTTCAAGCAAAAGGTCCGTATCTTAAAGAAGTTCCAGCAACAGTGCGAATTATTAATCTCAAAAGCTCTAGGGTATTATTTAGCTTTACTAATCTATTTTTTTATCTTAGGCGAGAAAAACCTTATGCATTAATTTCAGCACTTGATCACGCTAATGTAATTTCTCTTTTGGCTGGTAAGTTATCAGGGCTGGCAATAAGGTTGGTGGTAACTGAGCATAATACTGTCTCTAACGCTTATGCTGAATCAAAAGATTTGCGTGCACGATGGATATTAAGATTTATGTGTTGGCTGTATCCATGGGCTAAGTCTATAGTCGCAGTTTCTCAGGGTGTTGCAGAAGATCTTGCAGCTACAATTGGGTTAGCTCCAAATCGGATTACTGTTATCTATAATCCAGTAATATCTTCTAGATTGGCGCATGCAATGAATTCGCCTGTAAAGCACACCTGGTTTTCCTTAGGACAGCCTCCAGTTATTTTGGGTGTTGGAAGGCTAACTCCACAAAAAGATTTTTCTACGTTGATTCATGCTTTCGCTCAATTAAAGAAGACACATTTAGCACGTTTAATGATTTTAGGAGAAGGCGAAGAACGTAAAATCTTGGAACAGCTAATACATAAGCTAAATCTTGAAAATGATGTGAGTTTGCCTGGTTTTGTGAGTAATCCTCATTTTTATATGAAGCATTCAGCTCTTTTTGTGCTTTCCTCTCGATGGGAAGGCTTGCCTACGGTTTTAATCGAGGCGATGGCGGCAGGATCTCCTATTGTAGCAACTGATTGCCCGAGTGGCCCAGCAGAAATTTTGGAAAATGGACGATGGGGTCGTTTAGTCCCCGTCAGAGATATTAATGCGCTGGCTATAGCTATGGCACAAACATTAGATGAAATTACGCATCCTGATGTAGCTGCACGAGCAGCTGATTTTAGTGTTGACCAGGCAGTAGGTAAGTATTTAGAAATTTTGGGCTTGAAATAACTTGATCTTCACTTAATGTTGCATTCTTTACTCTTTATTCCTTGTAGATTTTAGCTGAGATCTGATGGTATTTTTAGGAATCATTACTATGTTGAAGCAGGCAATAATTTTAGCGGGTGGTAGAGGGACACGACTCCGTCCTTATACAACCGTTCTACCTAAACCACTAATGCCTATTGGGCCTTTTCCAATTATCGAGGTCATTGTCCGACAGTTGGTGTACTTTGGATTCAAAAAAATTACAATGGCAGTTAATTATCAGGCTGACTTAATTAAGGCATTTTTTGGTGATGGTGAGAGGTGGAATGTTTCAATAGACTATTCTTTGGAGTTAAAGCCGTTGGGAACTATTGGCCCGTTACATTTGGTTTCTAACTTGCCTGAGCACTTTCTAGTTATGAATGGTGATATTTTAACTGATCTTAATTATGCCGATTTTTATGAAGACCATATTAGTCACAATAGTCTCTTTACTATATCTTCTTATTGTCGCCAGCAGGTGATTGATTATGGTGTTTTGGAGGTAGATGAACGACTAACCCTGGTAGGGTTTCGTGAAAAGCCAAAAGTAGATTATGAGGTTAGCATGGGTGTGTATATGGCGAGCCGCCATATTTTAGATTTTGTACCTGAGGATCAGTCTTATGGATTTGACCAGCTTATGCTTGATTTAATTGAAGCTGGAAAAAAAATAAGAGTAAAAAAATTTGATGGTTATTGGCTTGATATTGGGCGGCCGGACGATTATATAAAAGCGATTGAAGAGTTTGATTTGCTCAAAACGAGATTTATTCATGACTAAAATTTTAGTTACAGGCGCAACAGGATTTATAGGGACACACTTAGTCACCCAACTTCACTCAAGGCAATATGAGGTATTTCAGCTAAGCAGTAAATTGGGGCATATCGCTGATTCTATGGTTTGGAAAATTTTTCCAGATGCTGAAGTTGTTGTCCACTTGGCGGCAAAAACGTTTGTACCAGATAGTTGGATCAATCCGCTTAGTTTTTTTAATACAAATTTTGAGGGTACAGTCCAAAGTTTAGAATATTGTAGACAAAATAACGCTAGGTTAGTATTTTTAAGCTCTTATTTATACGGCGTTCCTAATGCTGTTCCTATTTCGGAATCAGCCGACCTTAAGCCAAATAATCCTTATGCGTTATCCAAGAAATTGGCTGAGGATACCTGCCAATTTTATTCTTCTTTCTATAACATAGATGTTACTATTCTGAGGCTCTTTAATATTTATGGTCCAAGGCAAGATAATCGATTTTTGATTCCTTCCATAATAAGTCAAGTTCTCTATAAGAAATCTGTACAAGTTAAGGATTTAGATCCTAGGCGTGATTATGTCTATATAGATGATTTAGTAGATTCTATTTTATATGCAATTGAAAGTCCGCAGCGTTTTGATATCTTTAATATTGGCTCAGGAATCAGTTACTCTGTAGCAGAGGTTATTAGTCTTATACAGCAATTAGCGGGGACTAATCTTCCGGTATATTCTGAAGCTGAGCGGCGTGCTCAGGAGGTAATGGATACTAAAGCTAATATCGATCATATTTATGAGGTATTAAACTGGAAACCTAAGTGGTCTTTACAAGAAGGGTTAAGCGCAGTACTGAAAGAATACCAATAATGACTAAAAATTATATATTAGTTGGGGCAAATCCCGCTGAAATGTTGAAAACCCAGCATCGTGGTGGAGTTTTATCATTATCGATTGGGTTATTAGATTATGCTGAAAAAGAAGGATACCATATTGATATTATTGATACATTTTTTGATACTTTCGCCTTAAAAGGGCACTCTTACTTATCTCTAATTAAACGAATCCCTCGTGGATTTAGCCGGATCATTCAATTAATCAAAATGCTATTTTCTTTTAAATATTCTGGGGTAATTATATTTTCTGGTTCAGGGTTTAGTTTTTATGAAAGAATATTTTTGTCGGCCATCTGTAGTCTGTTTAGGGTTCCTGTTGTTTTTTTTATCGTTAGTGGAAATTTTTTTGATATATTAAAAGCGAAGACGGCTAAAAAAAAATGGGTCAGTTTTCTATTGAGCATTCCTAATTATATTGCGGTAAGTGGTGCTCAATGGTTCAAATTGCTTGAGGATTTAAATGTAAGATCGAAGAAGATTATCTTAATCCACTATTGGCTTAAATCTTCATTTCCTATTGCTCATAAACCGAAGAAAAAAGCTGTTGAAAAAATAATTCATTTTGTATTTGTAGGTTGGATTATAAAGGAAAAGGGAATATATGAAATTATTTATGCTATAGAAAAATTAATAGAAAAGCATCACTTTAGGTTTACCTTTATTGGTAGTGGAACTCTATTAAACGATCTTCGAAACAAAATATCTAAATCAAATTGGGGAAATTCTGTTTCTGCTCTGGGTTGGGTTACCGATGATGAATCTAGTAAAATAATAGCATCCGGAGACGTATTTGTGCTTCCGAGCTATGCAGAAGGATTTCCTATCTCTTTAATTGAGGCCCTGTCTTTAGGATTGCCCGCTATTTGCACTAATGTGGGTGGAATATCGGACTCATTGCAAAGCGGGATGAATGGCTATCTAATACCGCCTCGGCAGGTTGAGCCTCTTATTAAGGCGATGGAGCATTACCTTCAAGATCCTTCATTAATTGATAGGCATTCAAAAGCAGCATTGCAAATTTTTAGAAAAAACCATAGCCAAGATGAAAATTGTAAATTAATTTTTCAAGCTTTAGAGAAAAGGTAATTTTTATAAATAGGTGATCCAAAGTTATCTGGTATTTTGATCCAATAATTTCAAGTACTTAAAGACTTTATGGCTGGTTGAACTTTTGATAAAGTACTTATCTATACAGAATTAATTAATTTTTGATGGGTTATTTACAAAGATTAGGATTATTTAATCTGTCCTTTTTATAGAAGGATTTCGATGCTCATTGACCTTATCGCAGGTGCGCGGCCTAATTTTATGAAGATCGCGCCGATTATTCGAGCTTTAGAAGCTCGCTCTGTAGCCGGTGGCTTTCTACGCTATCGCCTTGTACATACAGGCCAACATTACGATGTGCGATTGTCGGGTGATTTTTTTACCCAACTTGGGTTGCCAAATCCTGATGTGAATTTAGAGGTCGGCTCTGGGACCCAAGCCGAGCAGACAGCTGCAATCATGATTGGCTATGAGCGATTACTATTGGAGAAACGCCCTAACCTCTGTCTGGTAGTCGGCGATGTGACATCTACCATGGCGTGCGCGATCACAGCCCAAAAACTCTGTATTCCCGTTGCCCATGTAGAGGGTGGAATTCGCTCTGGTGATTGGACGATGCCAGAAGAGATCAACCGGATGGTCACGGATGCTATTAGCCAATGGTTTTTTACCACCAGTGAGGTAGCTAATTCGAATTTGCGCCATGCCGGAGTTGATGATGAACGAATATTCTTCGTCGGCAACACCATGATCGACACTTTATTGGCGAATCTGGCGCGATTGCAACCACCATCGTTCTGGAACGAGTTACAGTTACAGCCAAAAAGCTATTTTGTGCTGACCTTACACCGACCCGCGAATGTGGACCAGACCAGCGCTTTCTCTGCGCTATTGAATGCGAGTACTGCGGGTGCCTGCGGCTGGCCGGTCGTTTTTCCAGTCCATCCCCGCACTGCTAAAACCCTATATGCGCTGACGCAATGGCCAAGCAACTTACATCCAGTAGATCCGCAGCCTTATTTGGAATTTAATTATTTAGTCCGTCATGCTAAGGGAGTAATCACTGATTCTGGTGGTATCACTGAAGAGACGACCGTAATGGGTGTGCCGTGTTTGACTCTACGTGATAGCACGGAGAGGCCTGAGACTGTCACCATTGGCACCAATGAACTCATTGGCACCAATCCAGCTTATTTAGCGCCTGCATTGGCGCGGCTGATGGCGGGCCAATGGAAAAAAGGTGGGATTCCTGAGCGTTGGGATGGCAAAGCAGCCGAACGTATTGTTGCAACGCTTGAGCGCTTAATGGCAGCTGCATGAAGCAAATCCTCCAGAATATGCAAAACGGGGCTACGCTGCTTATCGAGGCACCAAGCCCAACTGTGGGTTTAGGCCAGTTACTCATTGCAACGACTTGTTCCTTGATATCAGCTGGCACTGAACGAATGCTTGTTGATTTTGGTAAAGCGGGGTGGCTGGCGAAAGCGCAGCAACAACCCGAAAAAGTCAAGATGGTGTTGGATAAAATTAAAACCGATGGACTTTTCACTACGATTGACGCAGTGCGCGCCAAGCTTGGCCAGCCTATTCCTCTGGGTTATTGCAATGTGGGTGTTGTGATTGACGTGGGGCAGGAAGTTGAAGATTTCAAGGTCGGCGACCGGGTTGCATCGAACGGACCTCATGCCGATGTCGTGCGCGTCCCCAAAAATTTGTGCGCAAAGATCCCGGAAAGTGTGGACGACGAATCCGCCACCTTTACGGTACTGGCCGCCATTAGCCTCCAAGGCTTGCGATTGGCCCAACCCGCTCTGGGCGAAGCCTTCGTAGTTATCGGAGCCGGCCTTATTGGCTTGACTACGGTACAGTTGCTTCGGGCTCAAGGATGTCGAGTATTGGCCATTGATTTCGATGCCGCCAAGCTGGAATTAGCCGCACAGTTTGGCGCGGAAATTTGTAATCCTGCTCAAGGTGAGGATCCGGTGGCGGCGGGTATGGCGTTCAGTCATGGCTATGGTGTGGATGGGGTGCTGATCACAGCGTCTACTCAGTCATCTGATCCAATCTCGCAAGCAGCGCGCATGTCACGGCAACGGGGCCGGATCATTCTGGTGGGGGTTGTGGGTTTGGAGCTTAACCGGTCTGAGTTTTATCAGAAGGAGCTGAGTTTTCAGGTGTCCTGCTCTTATGGTCCCGGGCGCTATGATTTGAATTATGAAGAAA
This sequence comes from Candidatus Contendibacter sp., assembly GCA_049293375.1. Lineage (GTDB taxonomy): Bacteria > Pseudomonadota > Gammaproteobacteria > Competibacterales > Competibacteraceae > Contendibacter. Next base: position 1,735 of record JBATSQ010000023.1, on the reverse strand, counting down.
AAGGGTACGATTATCCTTTTGGTTTAGTACGTTGGACGGAAAAGCGTAATTTCTCCACGGTGCTCGATCTTCTTGCGGCTGGAAGCCTGGATTTCAAGCCACTCATTAGTCATCGATTTATTTTTGAAGACGCCCCGGCGGCTTATCGGTTGCTATCCGAAGACAAAACTGCTTTGGGTATTATTCTGCAGTATCCTCTAGCGGCGACCGAGCAAAAACTGAAACGCTCCATACCTTTAGTGGCGACGGAACCGCAGCGCAATGCTGCCTCGCCGATTTGTGGATTTATCGGAGCGGGTAACTACGCCTCGCGCGTTCTGATCCCTGCCTTCAAGGCGGCTGGAGCGCAATTGGATACCATTGTGACATCTGGCGGAGTAAGCGGGGTAGTGCATGGCAAAGCCGCCGGCTTCGTCCGAGCTACTACGGATATTAATGCGGCATTGACTGATTCTTCTATTAATACCATTGTTATTGCTACTCGTCACGATAATCATGCTTCTTTAGTCGTGAAATTTCTCACGGCGGGCAAACATGTATTCGTCGAAAAGCCGCTGTGTATAACTATGGAGCAATTAGCAGAAATCGATGCGGTTGCTAATCCGCCTATATCGTCTACAGCACGGCCTTTACCTTTGCTCATGGTGGGGTTTAATCGGCGATTTGCGCCCCAAGTCCAGAAGATGAAAGCACTGCTAGCCAGTGTACCGGAACCTAAATCTTTTATTATGACAATGAATGCTGGGGCTATTCCACCAGATCACTGGACTCAGGATATTGCAGTGGGCGGTGGCCGTATCATCGGCGAAGCATGTCATCACATTGATTTAATGCGCTTTTTGTCTGGGAGCGCTATTATTTCGGTGCAGAGTCGTCGGATGGGAGAGGCACCAGGAGTTGCCGTGACGGAAGACAAAGCGGCTATCCTCTTAGGGTTCGCTGATGGCTCCTTCGGGACGATTCATTATCTGGCTAATGGCTCAGCCAGCTTTCCCAAAGAGCGCATTGAGGTTTTTACCGCTGGCCGGGTATTGCAATTAGATAACTTTCGTAAGTTGAAAGGTTACGGCTGGCCAGGATTCACGCAGATGTACTCATGGCGGCAGGATAAGGGCCAAAATTCTTGTGCAGCCGCCTTTCTTAAGGCAATTACTAACGCAAGTGATGCACCGATACCACTAGTAGAAATGCTTGAAGTCGCACGCGCTAGTATTGAAGTGGCTCAGCAGTTGAGAGTGCAGTATTAAACTATTCCCTTATAATATATCACTTTAATATCTGGAAAAGATCAAGTGGATCTTCGTAGTAATAATTTTGACTTGTTAAGGTTATTAGCAGCAACGCAAGTTTTAGTCGTGCATGGTATCGACCATCTGTACCCTGATTGGATCTTTTTAAAGTATGTGCTTTCCTTTTTTCCTGGGGTACCGATATTTTTTGTGATTAGTGGATTTCTGATTTCAGCTTCTTACGAGAGAAACCCTAATCTATGGCAATATGCTCAAAATAGAATATTAAGGATATTTCCAGCGCTATGGGTTTGTCTTACGGTTTCTATTTTTTTTGCAATGGTAGTAGGTAGAGTTCATTTTCCTATTGATAAAACAATTCCCTGGCTAATAGCACAAGCAACATTTTTTCAGTTTTATAATCCTGATTTTCTACGCTCTTTTGGAGTTGGCGTCTTAAATGGTAGTTTATGGACAATCACTATTGAGCTGCAGTTTTATTTCAC
>JBATSQ010000022.1:0-4631 GCA_049293375.1 Candidatus Contendibacter sp. | reverse complement strand
CAGCCTGAACCTGTTCCGCCTTCAGCTTTTCCAAGCGTTGCCGCTCAATACGCAACTCTTCAGCCAATCGTTCAGCTTTAAGATGTTCCGCTTCAAACACCGCCAAATGTTGCCGCTCGGCCTGTTCCCTCTCCCGCTTCAGTTTTTCCAATCGCGCCTGTTCGGCCTGTAAGCGCGCCAAACTCTGCCGCTCGGTCTCCTGGCGCACGGTTTCTACCTGCTCTACGCGGAGTTGTTCGCTCTTAAGTTGCTGTTCCAAGCGCACGCGCGCCGCGTGGGTCTTCTCCAGCATGGCGGTTTCGTCCGCGATCTGCTGGCGACGCTTTTCCTCCCACTGCTGGCGCGCCGCCTGCGCTTGTACAACCTGTTGCTGTACCTGTCGTTCGCGCTGCTCCAACGCCTGCCAATCCGGAGCGGCTAGAAGCACAGCGAATACCCCTTCATTCGCCTTTGGCGCAACTCCAGCGGTCGCAAGTTTCTCAGGGTGAAGCGCTGGTTCGTCAACCGCCAGGACTGGCCTGAATTCATGGTGCTGACTAAATAACCGATCGGCATGAAAACCACTCCACCCGATGCTCAGCGCCAATAGCAGTCCAATCAACACCATCCGGCTTAGCGGCCATGGCCGCCGCGTTGCAGGAACTGATTGACGCTGCGGGCGAATAGTGGGCGGAGGAACTCGCTCAGGAGCCGACTCCACTGCTGGATGTACCATCTCTGGCGCCAGACCGGCATCGGCAGGGGGGGAAGCAGGCAGCTTAGAAGTATCTGCTGTCCGAGATAAGATCATCCAAGCTTCATTAATCCGACTGGCGTAATCCTCGGTCCAGGTTTCTCGGCCTGCGGCGCGATCCGGGTGAAACAACCTTATCAATTGACGGTAATGTTCCTTGATCTGCTCCAGCGGGGCTCCGGGTTCAACGCCGAGCACCCGATGGACATCGGCCCCGCGCGCGAGACACCATTGCTGGATACAGAACCGAGCGGCATCGCGCAACTCGTAAGCCTTAACTCCAGTCTGGCGGACCGCTCGATCCAGAACCTCTGGAGACTCATTGGCCAATCCCAGCACAAGGCCCATACCTTCAGGCAATGGAGCCGTTAGGGACCAAAGATTCTGGTGCGCCAGCGGGTTCCGGTAGCAGGCCAAGACAAGGGTAACGGTATCCATGCCCTAGTTTCTCTCAAGCACACTTAGGTTGCTGGCAATTTTTTAGTATGGGTTTTGGCTTCACCATAGTAATCAGTATGATAGTAATAATAGTAGCTGCGGTAATAGCCATAAGCGCCGGCCCGCGCCTCTAATTTGGTCAGAATGGCGCCCAGAACATGCACCCGCGCGCCACGCAAGCGCTTGAGTGCGCCCAGCACATAACCGCGCGGGGTGCCGCCCATTTCGACCGTCAACAACATCCCCTCACACAGATTGCCAATAATCAGCGCATCGGCCAAACCCAGCAGCGGCGGCCCGTCCACAATGACCTGGTCAAATTTGCCAGCGGCCAGATCCAGCAGGCTCATCATACGTGCTGAAGAGAGCAGCTCGACTGGATTAGGTGGTAGCGGTCCGGAGGGGATGGCGAACAAGTTGGGAATATGGGTGGGCTTGGCGATGTCCACCGGCTGTACGTCACCATCCACCAGATAGTTGGTCAAGCCCACGGTATTATCAAGTTGCAGCGAGTGGTGCAGCGACGGTTTGCGCAAATCGGCCTCAATGAGCAAGGTACGCTTTCCAGACTGGGCGAATTGAATCGCCAGACTCAGCACCGTGGTGCTTTTGCCCTCACCGGCCATGGCGCTGGTGATGGCCAAGCGTCTGGGTACACCGTTGGTCGTAGAAAACTGTAGAGCGGTGCGCACCGAGCGGTAAGCCTCGGCAAAGGCCGAACGCGGATCTTCGTGACCAACCAGCGCTATGGGTCGGGTCTCGCCGCGATTCATATTGGTTTTGGGAATCACGCCGAGCACCGGCAAGCCAAGCAACTTCTCCAACTCCTCAGGCCGACGGAAGGTATCGTCCAGCTTCTCGAACAAAAAAGCTAATCCAGCGCCGCCCAACAACCCCAGCGCTAATGCGATCAGCGCATTCAAGCGCAAATTAGGCTTGTAGGGCCAACGTGGCGTTTTGGCTTCATCCACCACGGAAATATTGTTGGTGCCGATTCCCGCCGCCACGCCGACTTCCTTAAAGCGCTGTAGCAGCCCATCATATAATTGGCGATTAGTATCCACCTCACGTTGGAGAATATGCAGTTGGATACTGCGATCTTGCAGCGTCAACACCTCTTGCTTGAGTTGGGTCATCCGACCGCGTAAGAGACCTTCTTCCGTCTTGGCCGCTTCGTAGCTGGCGGTCACCGATGCTCGAATATTATTGATTTCCTGATTAATCAATGCCTCAACCTGCGTGATCTGGTTACGCAGTTGCACCATGGTCGGATAGGCCGGCTTATAGACACTCAGATTTTCCTGGTATTGCGTCTCCAGCTTCGCCTTGCTCTCCTTCAACGTCTGAATGATGCTGCTATCCAACACCTGCTTGAGACCTTGACCACGGGTGGCGACCATCTGCCGATAATCCGCTTCGGCAGCCATGCGTTTCTTCTCGGCTTCCGTCAGGGCAGAGTTCGTCGACGATAGGCTTTGGACAACGGTGTTCTGCTTCTCGTCCACGGCAACGATTTGTTCCTTGCGCGCGAATTCGACCAGTTGGCGCTCTGAATCCTCCAGCTTCGCCTTGACTTGCTGCAAGCGTTCCTGCAAAAAATTGCGGGCATAGGTGGAAGCGTCGAAACGGCGCTCCATATTCATGTTGATATAATTCTTGACCAGGGTATTGAGGACAGTCGCCGCTCGTTGCGGATTTGGGCTGTCATAGTGCAGTTTGACGAGCCGCGAATCACGCACCGGCTCAACGGTTAAGCCCCCTAAAAATCCAGTTACGATGCCATCCGTTCGTTCGATTTCCACTTGTTGCGGCTCCACCGGCTCTTTAGCTTGACTGATGGTAGGCAGCCAGCTAATTACCCACCTCTTGATCTGGCTTAACAAGGAGGGTGGTGGCGGCGGTAGCTCAGCCAAACCCAACTGGTTAACCACTCGCAAGGCCAAACCGCGGCTTTTTAACAATTCATACTGCGTTTTGTAGTAATCCTGGCTCGCCCACCAACCGCCACTCTCATCCGGCGACACCCCTTCAATGTTGACTACCTTGAGATCCTCGCGGTCGATCTGCAAGGTCAAGGTAGAGCGGTAGATCGGCGTCATCAAAAATGTCGCGGTCACCACGCCCACCAGCACGATCAGCGTGAATACGATAATGGTCCAGCGCCGCTTGACCAGAATCTGCCACAATTCGCGCAGATCAATGATACTACCCTCTGCGTCGGACTCTTCTGACCGACTGTCCAGCGGCAACGACGGGCCAGGAAGCGTAGCGCTACGCTCGACCAACGCCTTGCCCGGCTCGAAGGGGGTTTCACTCGGAGAAGCCAATAATCCGGGGTTGCTCATAAAACTCAATCCGATGCGATGAAATGCGCAAGACCTAGCCAAAAAAGCTTTTAAAGTAGCGCCTTACTGATTAGAGAAATCCCGGTAACACCCGGAACGGCAGAATAAATTCAATCAGCTCCTTGGCCACCGCTTTGCCGCGCGATTTGCCCACCTGCACAATATCATCATTCCGCACCGCAGGATCCTGGACTTGCCCAATCCGGATTTTTTCCAGATCAAATTGCAGCGTCTCTCGCTTTCCGCTGGCCTGATCGGTGCGAAAAACCTTGACCGCCTCTGGATCAGCAACGGTCGTTAATCCTTCGGCGGTCGCCAACACTTGCAACAAGGTCAGACGCCCCTTGAGCGGATAGACGCCCGGTTTTTTGACCTCACCTTCCACCGTGACGCGCTGACTGATGAATTCCTTAATAAATACGCTAACCTGCGGATTTTGCAAATACTCCTTGGATAACTTTTCTGACAACGACTCCTCCAGCTGTTCGCTGGTCAGACCGGCGGCTTGCACCAGGCCGACCAAAGGTAGAGAAACATAACCGCGCGAGTTGACGCGCACCGTCCGATTGAGCGCCTCTACACTGAAGACCTGAAGCTCCAACAGATCTTGCGGGCCGATGCGGTAATCTTCCGCGCTAGGCGCGTAAGGTCCAGTCACGGCGAGCACTGGCTGCGGTATGGGTGCCGGGCTGGCGGCGACCGGCGCAGCTTCGGTCGGTGGCGGACTCTGATTGGCGCACGCCGCCAAGCCAAACCAAACAACCGACAGCATCAAGCTGATAAAAAACAATCGACTCCGCAACACCGCTGACCTCGCTGCGCCCTCGCTTTTCAGACAGATCGAGAGCGGTAAAATCCGAATAGACTTAATAAGCCGCGCCGAATAAGCGCTTAAACCACGGCTGACGTGAACGAACCGGCCGAGTGGCTAAAGCTGGGATTGCGGGCAATCGTTCCGGCGTTAGGTTATCTAGTATACCCTGCGGACGGGTTTCCACGAGAGCCAAAGCCTCCTGCGCCCCCACCCAACGTTCCGCCGCCTGCTGTCCCTCCGCCAACAACGGCGGCCGCCGCTCCACGCCATGCGAATCGGTCGCCAAAATATGCACCCAACC
>JBATSQ010000021.1:0-7482 GCA_049293375.1 Candidatus Contendibacter sp. | reverse complement strand
TGGCCTGGTTGTTATATTTCAGCGGTGGGGCCAGTAATCCTTTCGTTTCACTGCTGCTGTTGCCGTTGATTATCAGCGCCGCCCTGCTGCCGACCGCCTGCGTCTGGGCGATGGCGGGCGTGACGGTCGTGGTGTACACGGGTTTGATGTTTGAGTATTTGCCGCTGCCGGGCATGTTGAGCGGCCACGGTCCCGGCTTTCACGCCCACCTGTGGGGTATGTGGCTGGTGTTTGTCATCAGCGCCCTGCTGGTGGCGGGTTTTGTGACGCGGCTGGCGGCGGCGCTGCGCCAACGGGATCGCGAAGTGGCCCGGCTGCGCGAGAAAGCCTTGCGCGACGAGCAGATTCTGGCGCTGGGCATGTTCGCGGCCGGCGCGGCGCACGAACTAGGCACGCCCTTATCTACTATCGCGGTGCTGGCGAAGGAATTGGAGCGCGAATACGCCTCAGAGGCGGGCTTGCGCGACGATTTGCGCACCCTGCGCAGCCAAGTCGAGACCTGCAAATCCATCCTCGGCGAGCTGCTGCGCAGCGCCGATCTGACGGCCGATCGTGAGGGAGAGCAGGCGCTGGATGTATTGTTGGAGCGCATCCGCACCCGCTGGCAACTGCTGCGGCCCTGGGTGCCCTTGCGCGTTCATTGCGCCGGATTACCGCCATCACCAACCGTTCGCGCACCGCAGATGGTCAGTCAGACCTTGATCAGCTTGCTGAGCAACGCAGCGGATGCGTGCCCTGAAGGTATCGACTTAGTGGGTTATTGGAAGGCCGGGCAAGTCAGCATCGAAGTGCGTGATCGAGGTCCGGGGCTGCCCATTGAGCTGGCGAAAGGCGTCCGTAAAGCCTTTTTCTCCACCAAGGAGGGCGGCACCGGCATCGGTTTGTTACTGGCCAACGCGACCCTGGAGCGGCTGGGGGGATATGTCACGCTGTCGCGTGACCCACAAGGCGGAACCTGCACCCGCATCGACTTACCCACGCGCCTGGAGCCCGCTTGATGGCCGACGACACCCGGCCAAGCTTGTTGCTGGTGGATGACGATCCGATATTCTGCCGGGTGTTGGGGCTGGCTTTGCTGCGGCGCGGTTTTAACGTGGCGGTCGCTCATGAAAGCACGTCTGCATTGCAAGCAGCGACAGCCAATCCTCCGGAACATGCGATCGTCGATCTGAATCTAGCCGGCGATTCGGGTTTGCGGTTGATTCCAGACTTGCTGGCTCTCGATCCTCAGACCCGCATCGTCGTCTTGACAGGCTACGCTAGTCTGGTCACGGCGGTGGAAGCGATCAAACTGGGCGCGGTGAATTATCTGGCCAAACCGGCCGATGCAGATGAAATCCTGGCTGCTTTTGCCGATCCATCAGGTCATGCCGCCGCGCCGGTCAGCAGCCGACCCTTAAGTGTGAGCCGTCTGGAATGGGAGCACATCCAGCGGGTGTTGCGTGACAACGAGGGCAACATCTCCGCCACTGCACGGCAATTGGGGATGCACCGCCGCACCTTGCAGCGCAAGCTGGCCAAACGCCCAGCGAAATTTCCTCCCTAAGCTTTATCCCCACGCCGAGCGACCCGGCTGGACTATATTCCCTGCGCAGCTGGCTCAAGTCTTGGGCTGTTATTGTGGTCCGGCTTGGCCATTGTGACCGAAGCAGAAAGTCCAGATGGGCAGGAAAGACACTGATGCAAAACCTAAGACTGACGCCAGACGCGCAGCGCTCATGACCGCGCTTTCCATCATCGTGCCGGTGCTCAATGAAGAGGAACGCATTGTGGCCTGCTTAAGCGCGCTGCAAGCGTGGCGTGCGACCGGAAGTGAGCTCATCGTGGTGGATGGCGGCAGCCAGGATCGCACTGTCGCCCTCGCCGAACCGTGGGTCGATCAGCTCATTTTTAGTCCCAAGGGGCGAGCCGCCCAGATGAATGTCGGTGCCCAACAAGCGCAAGGCGCGGTGCTGTGGTTTCTCCATGCCGACAGCCAACCGCCTAGCGATGCCCCCGCACAGATTGACGCTGCCCTGCGCGCCTCGGGCCGCTCTTGGGGCCGCTTCGATGTACACTTATCGGGGCGGCATCCTCTCTTGCGGATAGTGGAAACCGCCATGAATGTCCGCTCCCGCCTGACCGGCATCGCCACCGGCGACCAGGGTATTTTTGTGCAGCGCGCCCTGTTTGTGCATCTGGGCGGTTACCCAGACCTTGCGCTGATGGAAGACATCGCCCTCAGTCGGCTCCTGAAACGGCATAGCCGCCCGGTCTGCTTACGCTCCCCCTTGCAGACCTCCAGTCGCCGCTGGGAGCAGGACGGCATTCTCCGCACCATCCTGTTGATGTGGCGCTTGCGGCTGGCTTACGCACTAGGCGCAGCGCCCGACCGGCTGGCCCGTCGTTACTATCATTCGTGACATAGCGGCTACCCGTTCACCATCGGCGCGACTGGAAAAGATTTTGCTGAAACAGCATCGCTATAATGCAGGTCATGCGCTCTTTTTTGCGGATTTTCCGAGATCTCTCGGATCGTTTCGGGGTCAACCCTCTGGTCGAACCAAAACCCGCTGTCGCCTCCACTCGTGGAGACGGAGTTTCCGCATCCCTGGCCTTATTCTTTTTACTTCCATTGCATCCCCTTGTTCGCTTCTTCGAGGACACCATGACCCGCAAGCTCTTACGTATCACCGCTGTATTTTTGCTGCTCGGCGCTCTCACCGGCTGTGGTTACAATGATTTCCAGCGCTTGCACGAAGCCACCAATTCGGCTTGGAGCGAAGTGCTCAACCAATACCAGCGCCGCGCCGATCTGATTCCCAACATTGTCGAAAGTGTGAAAGGCGAGGCGAAATTTGAGCAGGAAACGCTGACCCGCGTGGTGGAAGCCCGCGCCAAGGCCACTTCTATGCAAGTCACTCCAGAAACTTTGAACAACCCGGAAGCGTTCAATAAATTTCAGCAAGCGCAGAGCGAATTGTCATCGGCGCTGTCCCGGCTGATGGTGGTCGCCGAGCAATATCCCAGCCTGCAAGCCAATCAGGCCTTCCGAGATTTGCGCGTGACGCTCGAAGGCACGGAAAACCGTATCGGGGTGGCGCGCGGGCGTTATATTGAGGCGGTTCAGAACTACAATGTGCTGGCTCGGCAGTTCCCCACCAATCTGACGGCCCTTCTGTTTGGCTACGACCCCAAACCCAATTTGACCGTCGCCAATGAAGCCGCCATTTCCACTGCGCCCAAAGTCGATTTCGGCACGCAAAAGTAAACTCTGGCCATGCCTTGCCCACTCTTCCTCCCGCCTCGCCTTAAGCTGCGGCTGCTGTGGTTGTTGCCGTGGCTGCTGGCGCTGGCCACCCTGCCGGGATACGCTCAAACCGTACAACCCGTTCCGGCGCTGAGCGCGCGGGTCATCGATCAAGCGGGCCTGTTGTCCGCCACCAGTCAGCAAGCTTTGGAGGCCAAGCTAGCGGCATTTGAACAAGCCAGGGGCACGCAAATCGTGGTGCTCCTGGTGCCGACCACCCAGCCGGAGGACATCGCCAGTTTTGCCAACCGGGTGGCCAATGCCTGGAAGATCGGCCGACGTGCGGTGGGCGATGGGCTACTGGTGATTGTGGCCAGGGACGACCGACGGATGCGGATCGAAGTGGCCAAGGACCTGGAAGGCCCTATTCCCGATCTGGCGGCGGCGCGCATCATTGACCAAGAGATGATGCCGCGTTTCCGTGCGGGCGATTTCGCCGGTGGCCTGCAGGCGGCGGTTGATCGGCTTATGGGTTTGGTCCAGGGCGAGCAGTTGCCGCTCCCGCCACCCAGTCAGAGAACAGCGCGCGGAGAACCCGCTGTGGACTGGTTTGGGCTAGGTTTGTTTCTGTTGATTGGCATTGTCCTGCTCGGCTCCTTCTTGCGCCAGATTTTCGGCAAGGTGTTGGGGCCGCTGTTTACCGGCGCTGCGGCGGGCGGCCTTACCTTCGTCATCACCGCCAGCCTGCTGTTCGCCCTTCTGGCCGGCATTATGGGCTTGGTGGTCAGCTTTCTGGCCGCCGCCGCGCCGATGAGCCGACAAGGGCCAGTGTTTATTCCCGGCGGGCGCAGTCCCTGGGTGCGCCGAGGGCGTGACTGGGGTGGCGGCTTCGGTGGTGGGGGTTTTGGTGGAGGTGGCTTCGGCGGGGGCGGGAGCGGGGGCGGCAATAGCGGCTTCGGTTCCGGCGGCGGCGGTAATTTTGGAGGCGGCGGTGCCTCCGGGAGTTGGTAATCCATGGCTTCAATCAGCTTGTGGCTACAACGCGGGCGGCGGCTGTTGGCGCACCGCTGCCGGGACCGGCGTGATATTCACACGGCGTTATCGCCCGCCGCGCTGGAACGGTTGGCGGCGCGGGTCGCAGCCAGCGAGCAACGCCATGTCGGTGAGCTGCGCATTTGCATTGAGGCTGGCTTGCCCTGGTCTTATATCCAGCGTGACGCCGCTGCCCGCGACCGAGCCTTGACACTGTTCGGCAAACTGCGCGTGTGGGATACCGAACACAACAACGGGGTACTGGTTTATCTCCTCCTAGCGGAACATGCGATTGAATTGATCGCTGATCGTGGCCTGAATGTGCGGGCCAGCCCCGAACAGTGGGTCAGCATCACTACGGAACTGGGTAATGCGCTCGCCAATGGCCAAGCGTTTGAAGAGAGCTTGAATCAGGCGGTGGATGCCCTGACCCAAATTCTGGTGGCCCATTTTCCCCGCGACAGCGCGGTACCCAAAGTCAATCAATTACCCGATGCGCCGGTGGTGCTGATATAGAGTCAGAGAGTCGCCGCGTACAGCGACTTTGCTCAACGCAGCATTACAGTCAAGCCTTGCATCCGTAATAAGCCCGGAATAAATCCCACTCCACCCGACAGCTGGCCTCCGCAAAGCCCGCCGCGCGGATCGCCTCAATAATGGTCTCCGGCGGTACGCAATGCTCAATTGTGTCCCAGTAATAACGCATCAGCGTTTGCAAATCCCGCTGGCCGGTCGTCAACCGGCCCAGCAGCGGAATCAGTCGGCCCAGATAAAACTTCAAGGCGGCGCGCTTGAACGGAGTGGCGGGGCGAGCAATCTCTAGAATCAGCAACCCGCCGCCCGGACGCAGCACGCGGTGAAACTCCTGAAAGGTGGCATGTAAATCAGTGACATGCCGCAATGCATAACCCATGCTGACCAAATCGCAGCAGGAGTCGGCCAACGGCAACTGCTCCATCACACCCTGCACCAGCGGAATACCTAGCAATCGGCGCACTTCGGCCAGCATTCCGGCGCTGACATCCAACCCAATCACTGCCTGGAGATCACCCGTCACCGCCAGGGCCTGGCGAGCGACCAGGCCCGTGCCGATGGCGACATCCAGCACCGTCATGCCGGGTCGCAGACCAACCCGCTCCAGCGCCCGGCGGCGATACCAGCTACCGGAACCCAGCGACAACAGCCGATTGACGTGATCGTAATAGCGCGCTGTGCGATCAAATAAGCCCCGCACAAAGGCCGGTCGCTGCGCCAAATCAGGATAGTATTCCGGCAACGCCGGATGCGGTTCGAGCGGTTTTTCCATTTTCAAGACTTTGGCTTCCTGAACGAGGGTGGGTGCACCCGGGGACCTGATGCGCTGCGTCACGCTAGGACGGTTTGCGCGACGCCTTCGATTTCAAGTAATAATTCTTGGCGACAAATCGCGCCTTGCAAAAACAGCAACGGCACCATAGAACCGCACACTTGCGCAATCCGGGCGCGCAAAGGAGCTGGATCCAAGGTGGAGCGTACATAGATTTTCAGCAAAGCCCACTGGAGCGGCGTGTGCGTCCGGCGGTTAGCCGCAGTCAACAACGCCTCCAGGTTAGCCAGTGTTTCCTCCAGTTGCGGCCACAGCGTCTCGTGTTGGCTGGCATGGCCAACAATGCTGGCAGTGCCGGAAACATAAAGGTGCTCACAGCTTTTGCTCCAGGCTTTGAGCGTGGCGCGCGCAAACGTGGGACTGCGCTGGCCGTACTGGGGTGGATAGCGAAAAGCGCTGACCTGCCGGGGATTTTCAATGGGAATGCCCGCCGCGCGCGCTGCCAGCGCATAGACCCGCAAACCGAAGCCGTCGGTGCCGATTGCCGAGGCCGCAGGCAATTGCGTTTCAAAGGCCGTCCATTCCGCTGCTAATATCTCATGCCGTCCCGCGCAAAAGGCGCGATAGCGTTCCAAACCGCCGCATTCATGGTTGATATCCGGGAAATAATTCCAAATCCGCAAAAAATGCGGATAGCCCAGCGCATGTGCCGTGGTCAGCAGTCGCCGATACGCTAAGGCAGCCAGCGCTTGCAGCGCCTGAGCAGACGGTTCGGCTAGGGCCAACTGGAAAAACGCCACTTCTCCAGCACATGCGTAACCGATTTCATCCAAAAACCCGGTTTGCACTGGCTGATCCGCGCGCCAGACTTCTACAGTACCGGTTCCACCCAGTTCAGTCAGGGGAATCCAGCACAGCCGTGGCTCCAGCGCCCGGAGCGGCGACGGTTCGCCATACCGCACCAGTGCTAGCACCCGTTCATCTTTTAGATAGGCGTCCGCTTGCGCAGCGTGGCCATAAGCAATGCTGCACCCGGTCATCAAGCAACGCCCTCCGCACCCAGCCCGCCTGCCAGGAAACAGCGAGCGCTTACCAGCGTCAGCAAGGAGTACGTCGTCAGCATTTCTGTTGGAAACCGCATGGTTGGGCGTTTGAGGCGAGAGGCATGGTATAGTTTAATAATGAATTGACAAGCCCTGCCAGAACCCGGTGAGCCTCAGGCTTACCCCACGATTGCGGTAATGGCTCCCTCTTCACGTTCCCTATTCACGAGGTCCTTCATGGAAGCGCTCTCGCCATTCGAGTTGGAAGTGGCTCGGCTGCTGGTTGAGACTCTACACCTGGAAGAAGTCCAGCCCGAAACCATCGCCCCGGACGAGCCACTATTTGGCGAAGGGTTGGGCCTGGATTCCATCGATGCCTTGGAACTGGCGCTAGCCATTTCCAAAACCTATGGCTTTCAATTGCGCTCCGATGATAAGGACAATCGCCGCGTGTTCGCCTCCTTGCGTGCGCTGAGCGCCCATATCGCGCACGCGCGCATCCGCTGAGTCCCCTACTGATTGCCGGACTCAACACCGCAGCCGCCATGAACCAGCACTGGGCGCGGTTGCCGGAACGCGGTACGCCGCTGGCATTGCGCTTGATTCTGTGGATCACGCTCCAGATTGGACGGCCTGCGGGCCGCGCCCTGTTGTATCCCATTACCCTGTATTTTCTGCTGACCGCCACGGCGGCGCGGCGCGGGTCGCGGCTTTATCTGCGGCGCGTGCTGGGCCGTGAATCCCACTGGCGGGACGTGTTCCGGCATATCCACTGTTTCGCCGCCACCATTCTGGATCGGGCCTATTTTCTGACGGGCCGCTTGCGCCCGTTCCACATCGAAATGTTCGGTGATCGCGTCATTCTGGAGCAG
>JBATSQ010000020.1:0-13951 GCA_049293375.1 Candidatus Contendibacter sp. | reverse complement strand
CGTCACTCGCCAAGCGTGAGAGCGACTTATCGATCTTGTGCAACATTTTGCGCTCTCGATCCCGCGCTCGCAACGCAAGCGCAAACTCCTCTTCCTGGCTAGCCCGATCATTGATATCGGGAAGGTTAATGAGATCATTTTGCATCTGCTGGACGGTGCGTCGGCTTTCCTCGACCAGCTCCCGTTTCCAGTTCAACAATAGTTCGCGGAAATGCGCCTTTTGTTGAGCGTTCATGTATTCCTCGTCCTGCTCGGCCGCAGGGGGCGCGGCTTCTGCCAGAAGATTGTTCATTGGCTGCACCTTTGGCTTTTTGCGTATTCAAAGAAAACCATAAAAACGAACCGCCGGCGCTCACACCTTCTCAACGGTGCATGGCCGACGGTTGTCGCAAAACAAGAAGACACTACAGCATAAGACATAGTATCGAAAAATTCTGCCTGCTTATCCTCGAGCTTACGGATTTCCCACAACCTTGCAGACATTAGAAGATAGATCGCCACCCTCGCTCCGACCTCACTGCTACCACGCTCAGCGGGCGCGGACTGTTTACCGGACTACGGCCGTCCGGCGGGAATCAGGCACGCGCGCAATCCATCGGCGAGACCTTGCAACAGTTCGAAATAGAGATTAGGGCCGGCTGGCAGCGCCGCTCCCAAGGGATCCAGCACACCCCGCCGGGCTTTGCTGTCTGCAATCACAGTTTCGACCAGAGCGGGCTGAAACTGCGGCTCACTGAACACGCAACGTGCGCCCTGCTCCTGGATCCGAGCGCGAATCTCGGTCACGCGCCTAGCGCCAGGGCGTTGCGCCGGATCCAGCACCACCGAACCCACCGCGTTCAAGCCGTAACGTTTCTCGAAATACTGGTAGGCATCATGGAATACGATATAAGGTGGCTCCCGCACGGGGGCCAGCTCCGTCGTGAGCTTCTGATGCAAGCGCTCCAAGCGCGCCACCAGCGCGGCGCCGTTACGTTCATAATCGCTTCGGTGCTGCGGATCCGCCTCGCCGAGCACGGTGACGATGCGTTTAGTCAGCGCTACCGCATAGACAGGATCCAGCCAAATATGCAGATCCTGATCAGCCGCGTGCTCGTGCTGATGTGCATCCGCCCCGTGCTGCTCCGTGGTGTCGTGGTCAGCGTCCTGGTCTTGATTTTGGGCATGTGGCTCGTTGGGTCTGTGTTGATGGGGTTCCCAGGCTCCTCCTTCCCGCAACGGCAGCAACATCAAGCCGGGCGTATCCAACAACGCCACCGACTGGGCTTTGCCTGTGGCATTGTGCAACGGCTTAACTAAAAACCGCTCCAACTCCGGCCCTATCCAGAACACAACCTGGGCCTCGGCCAGCGTGCGCGTATCCGAAGGCTTCAAGTTATAGTCATGGGGCGAAGCGCCGCCGGGAATCAGCAACAGCGGCTCGCCTACACCCTGCATAACGCCAGCCACCAGCGCATGAATAGGCTTAATGCTTGCTACAACAACCAATTTGGCTTCCGCGTTCACTGCCATCGCTAGCCACAGCAACCACACCGCGACCCAGCCCAGTCTATTTCGGTTCACTCTAAGATCCTGCATGATTGCTCCTCACAGTTATGTTATAAAATAACAATTGTTACAAGATAACAGGTGCGTCATGCTTTTCAAGCTGGAATCACCATGAGATCCACAAGCGATAGCCCACCATCACAGCCATTGGCCCCGCACCAGGGCTTGGCGCAGGCCATCACACTGTGCCAACAGCGCGGCGCTCGCTTGACGGCCCTGCGCCAGCGCGTGCTGGAAATTATCTGGAACAGCCCCACACCGGTCGGCGCGTATGCCATCCTGGACGTGCTGCGTAACGATGGCCGACAGGGCGCGCCGCCCACGGTTTATCGGGCGTTGGATTTTCTGCTGGCGCAGGGCTTGATCCATCGGCTGGCATCGCTGAACGTCTTCACCAGATGCCGCCAGCCCGACCACCAGCACGGCGGGCAGTTTCTGATCTGTCGGGACTGCGGCCAGGCTGAGGAGATCACTAATCCTACCGTGGAAAATAGCCTGAAGGCCGAAGCGCTGTCCCGCCATTTTGAGGTAGGGTCGCAGATGATCGAAATCTTGGGGCGTTGTCGCCAGTGCCAACAGGAAGCCACAGCACATGAGGGCTGAGCCGCTCCTCACGGTCGAAAACGTCAGCTTCACGCTTAGCGGCCACCCGATCCTTCAGCACATCCATCTCCAGGTACGCGCGGGGGAAATCGTGGCGCTGATCGGCCCCAATGGCGCTGGAAAATCAACGCTGGTGCGCACCGTTTTAGGGCTGCTGCGTCCAGACAGCGGCCATATCGCCCGCAAACCGGGCTTACGCATTGGCTATATGCCGCAACGCCTGGCCGTGGACTCTACCCTGCCGTTGAGCGTACGGCGGTTTATCACCTTGGGCGCACCCGCCACGCGCATACAGGTTCAGGACATCCTGGCCGAGGTCGGCGCTGCGCAGGTTCTGGATGCGCCGGTGCAGGCTATTTCCGGCGGCGAGCTGCAACGGGTGCTGCTGGCGCGTGCCCTGTTGCGCCAACCGGATCTGCTGGTTCTGGACGAGCCGATCCAGGGGGTGGACTTGAATGGCCAATACGAGATCTATGATCTGATTGCCGGACTGCGCCGCCGCCGGGGCTGCGGCATTCTGATGGTGTCGCATGAGTTACATCTAGTGATGGTGGACACCGACCAGGTGATCTGTTTAAACCGCCACGTTTGTTGCTCCGGCCATCCCGATCATGTCGCCCGCGACCCCGCTTTTCTGGAACTGTTTGGGATCGAAGGGGCGCGGCGGCTGGCGATCTATCATCATCATCACAACCACCGCCACGATGTGCACGGCGCTGTAATTCAGCAGTCTGCAGAGGATCGCGCGCATGGATGACTTTCTGGCGCGCGCCCTGCTCGGCGGTATCGGCGTGGCGCTCACCGCCGGTCCCTTGGGGGCGTTCATCGTCTGGCGGCGCATGGCGTATTTCGGCGATACCCTGGCCCATTCCGGGTTGCTCGGTGTGGTGCTCGGCGCGCTGCTGGGTATTCACCCTGAACTTGGCGTCATCATGACTTGCCTGGTGGTGGCCCTGATTCTGGTAGGGCTGCAACGGCAACATACACTGGCCACCGACACCTTGCTCGGCATCCTGGCCCATACCACGTTGTCGCTGGGCCTGGTGGCGCTGGCCTTTCTGGAAACGATGCGAGTGGATTTAGTCAGCTATCTCTTTGGCGACCTTCTCTCGATCAGCGCGGCGGATATCTACTGGATCTGGGGCGGCAATGTGCTGGCGCTGGCGGCATTGGCTGGCTTGTGGCGACCATTGCTGGCGGCCACGGTGCATGAAGAGTTGGCACGGGTGGAGGGCGTGCCAGTTCTGCAAATCCGGCTGGCTTTCATGTCGCTGATTGCCATCGTCATTGCCTTGGCAATGAAAGTGGTGGGTATCCTGCTGATTACCTCGCTGCTGATTATTCCAGCGGCGACGGCGCGCCGTTTCGCCCGCTCGCCGGAAAGCATGGCGGTATTGGCCAGCCTTATCGGCTGCGCCGCCATCGGATTGGGGCTGTGGGCTTCGCTGCGCTGGGATACGCCGGCGGGCCCGTCTGTGGTTGTGGCGGCCACTGGCCTGTTTGGGCTGGCTGCGACGATTCCTGTTCCTGCCGGGCGCTAGTCTGGCGGTCCCGAGGATAGCGCCCCTCCAGAAGGCTGCGCCAACCTTGAAGCAAGCGCTCTCAAATACCGTACTCCCTGGAGCGCCCGGCTACCGTACCACGAGGTCATTTCTCCATCGATCAACCGCAATTTCTCCAGCGGACAATCGTAATCATGGGCGAAATTCACCAAATCGTCGGGCACAAAGCGGTAAGGCTCAGTGCTGAACAGAATCCAATCCGCCGCATCCAGCAACTGCCGATTCAGTTGCAACTCTGGATAGCGCGCCGCCGACTCGACCGGCAGCGTCTCCCAGCCCACCAACGCTAACATCTGAGAGATGTAAGTCTCGCGGCTAATCCCCATCCAGGGGTTGCGCCAGATCATATAGAGCACTCGGCGTTGTGGCCAAGCCACTGGCCGCAACGCCGCCAACGCTTGCCTGAACCGCCGCACCAGCGCCTCCGCCTCCGCCACGCGGTCGAAAATGCCACCGATCAGCCGATACAGCGGCACATTATCTTCCGGCCGCACTGGATGGGTGACGATCACCTGAAAACCACCGGCCATCAGGCGTTCCGCCAATGGACGCGGATTTTCGTCGATGTTGACGATCACATGAGTCGGCTTTAGGGCGCGTAACCGGACATAGCGAATTTTCTTAGTGCCGCCGATGCTCGGGATGGAGGCGATGCCAGCGCCTGGATGAATGCAGTAATGGGTGCGGCCCACTATTTGACCGCCCAAGCCCAATGCAAACAACAATTCGGTGATGCTCGGCACCAGCGAAACAATTCGTGCGGGCGCGGCGGCGGGCAAGTGAACGACGCCGAGCGCATCGCGCAAACTATCCAGATGGGTCGCCATTGATCGTCTTATCTCCAACGCTCCAACACTTGGCCCTTCTCCCGAAACAACTCCGGCGCGCTTCCCGTCCAGTGCTTGAAAGCCCGCGAAAAACTTTTTTCATTGCCAAAGCCCACGGCCCGCGCAATCTGCTTAATCGGTTTGGAGCTTCGATGCAGCAACTCAACCGCCCGCTCCCGCCGCACTTCATCCTTGAGCGCCTGCAACGATGCCCCTTCTTCCTGCAATTGCCGATGCAACGTTCGCGGCGAGACGTGCAACTCCCTGGCCAGCGATTCGCCGGTATAGCTGGTATCCGGCCGTACTTTCAGCAGCTCACGCACCCGTTGCACCAGCAGTCGATCCCGCCGATAAGGAAACATGGTCAACGGCAGGGCCTGCTGGAGCATTTTGTTCAAGGCGCGGTCGTCACGGCGGACGGAAAGTGCGGCATATTGCGGGGCGAAGCTTAAGCTCGCCTGCGGTGCGCCAAAGTGCAAGGGGCCGGGAAACAGCGTTTGATAAACGCTCAAATGTTCCGGGGCGGCAAAGGGAAAGCCGGTTTCCAGCAGCGGAATCCGCGAGTTAATCAGCCAACAAGCATAGCCGAACATATACCGGAACAGCGTGGCAAAGCAGAATTCCGCCCTCTCGCCCAAGTCCTGATGAATCTCAATGGTGATGGCCGCCGCCGTCGGGGTGACTGCAAAATGCAGGCTAATGTCGTCCGCCAGCAAGCGATGATGCCGACACCACCGCTTCAACGCGACTTCCAGGGTCGGCGAACTGAGGGAGGCCCGGCACAGCATCCCATAACTGCCCCACGGCAAGCGGCGCGAAAACCAGCCCAGGGCTTCATCATCCAATTCCCTGATGGCGATGCCGAACAGGGTTTGCATTTGCCAGCCGGTGACGCGGTTGGCCGGATTTAACAAAAACTCCGGCGTTAGTCGCGCCCGGCGCAAGGCGGGTTCGGAGTCTTTGCCGTAGCGGTGATAGGCAGCGGTGATCGCGCGGATAAAGGCGACCGGCGTAACCGCCACCTCGGAAACGGAAGCCATAACCATTCAGCCCACCACGATTGCCTGTCCAATACCCAGCTTAAGCAGGCTGGCACAAATTGCAACCCGATTCGCCGCGCCACTGGCAAAATTTGCAACCTGATTGGCCAACATCGCCAAGCGATTATCACTATGATTAGTAATAATTCCAAGGCCAGCGCCGACCGTGCGCTGAAGCTTCGGCAATACGATAACTACCGCCAGGAGAATCCGCCCATGTCCGCTGTCGTCGCTCACTTCAAGTCGCCTCAACCCGGTGCCGATAAAGTTACACCCCGCAACAAAATCCGCTTCGTGACCGCCACCAGCTTGTTCGACGGCCACGACGCCTCGATCAACATCATGCGCCGGATCATCCAAGGCAGCGGCGCGGAAGTCATTCACCTCGGCCACAACCGCTCGGTCGAGGAAATCGTCACCGCCGCGCTTCAGGAGGACGCCCAGGGCATCGCGGTCAGCTCCTATCAAGGCGGGCACGTCGAATTCTTCAAGTACATGATCGACCTGCTGCGCGAGCGCGGCGGCGACAATATCAAAGTGTTCGGCGGCGGCGGCGGCGTGATCGTGCCGGACGAAATCCGCGAGTTGCACGACTACGGCGTGGCCCGGATTTTCTCGCCGGAAGACGGTCAGGCGCTCGGCTTGCAAGGCATGATCGATCACATGATGGCGGTGTGCGATGTCGATCCCAGCCAATACGCGCCCAAAACGCTGGATGAGGTCAAAAATGGCGATTGGCTGGCGCTGTCGCGGCTGATCAGCGCGCTGGAAAATCGGGCGGTGGCGACCGAACTGCGGCAACAAATCCTGAGCGAAGCCAAAAAATGCACCGTGCCGATTCTGGGCGTGACCGGCACCGGCGGTTCCGGTAAATCCTCGCTGACCGATGAGCTGGTGCGGCGCTTCCGCTTGGATCAGGACGACCGGCTGAAAATCGCGGTCATCGCCGCCGATCCGTCGCGGCGCAAAACCGGCGGTGCGCTGCTCGGTGATCGCATCCGCATGAACGCCATCAGCGGGCCGAATCTGTACATGCGTTCGCTGGCCACCCGTGCCGCCGGTAGCGAAGTGCCGGAAACGCTGGGCGAGATTCTGGCGGCCTGCAAGCTGGCCGGATTTGATCTGATCATCGTCGAAACCTCCGGCATCGGCCAGGGCGACGCCGCGATTGTGCCGCTGGTGGATCGTTCGCTGTACGTGATGACCCCGGAATTCGGCGCGGCCTCGCAGTTGGAAAAGATCGACATGCTCGACTTCGCCGACGCGGTGGCGATCAACAAGTTCGACCGCAAGGGCGCGGAAGACGCCCTGCGCGACGTGCGCAAGCAGGTGCAGCGCAACCGCAAAGCCTTCGGCCAGTCGCCCGATGAGATGCTGGTGTACGGCACCATCGCCGCCCGCTTCAACGACAACGGCGTGACCGCGCTGTATCAGGGCTTGGTCGGCTTGCTGCGCGACAAGGGCCTGAAACTGGCGTCGGGCCATCTGCCGCCCGCCGAGGGTAAAGCCTCGACCACCAAGACCGTGATCGTCCCCGCCGCCCGCGCCCGCTATCTGGCGGAGATCGCCGACACCGTGCGCGGCTACCATCAGGAAGTGGACAAACAGGTCAAGCTGATTCGCCAGCGCCAGCAGTTGCGTTCGGTGATGGCGCTCTTGACCGCCGAAGGCAAATCCACCGCCGACTTGCAACCGCTGCTGGATAAAGTGGAATTGGAGGTCGATTCCCACGCCCGCAAGCTGGTCGATATGTGGCCGCAGGTCAAGGAAAGCTACAGCGGCGATGAGTATGTGGTGAAAATCCGCGACAAGGAACTCCGCACCAAGCTGACCAGCCGTTCGCTGTCCGGCAGCCGGATTCCCAAGGTGTCGCTGCCGCGCTTCGACGAACACGGCGAACTGTTGCGCTGGATGATGCTGGAAAATTTGCCCGGCAGTTTCCCGTACACGGCGGGCGTGTTCGCCTTCAAGCGCGAGAACGAAGACCCGACCCGGATGTTCGCGGGCGAAGGCGACCCGTTCCGCACCAATCGCCGCTTCAAAAAGTTGTCCGAGCACGCCGAAGCCACCCGGCTGTCCACCGCGTTTGACTCGGTGACGCTGTACGGCTTCGACCCGAATGAGCGGCCCGACATTTACGGTAAGGTTGGCAATTCCGGGGTGTCCATCGCCACGCTGGATGACTTGAAGGTGCTGTATTCCGGCTTTGAGGTCTGCGCACCGACCACCTCGGTGTCGATGACCATCAACGGCCCGGCCCCGATCATTCTGGCGATGTATTTCAACAATGCCTTTGATCTCCAGATCGAGAAGTTCGAGCGCGACAACCATCGCCCGCCGACCGATGACGAAATCGAGAAGATCAAAGCCTGGGTGTTGAAGAATCTGCGCGGCACGGTGCAAGCCGATATTTTGAAAGAGGATCAGGGCCAGAACACCTGCATCTTCTCCACCGAATTCGCCCTAAAGATGATGGGCGACATTCAGGAATACTTCGTCCATCACGGCGTGCAGAATTTCTATTCGGTGTCGATTTCCGGCTACCACATCGCCGAGGCCGGAGCCAATCCGATTTCGCAACTGGCCTTCACCATGGCCAACGGTTTCACCTACGTCGAAGCCTATCTGGCGCGGGGGATGCACATCGACGACTTCGCGCCGAACCTGTCGTTCTTCTTCAGCAACGGTATGGACCCGGAATATTCGGTGATGGGTCGGGTGGCGCGGCGGATTTGGGCGACGGCGATGCGCTACAAGTACGGCGCCAACGAACGCAGCCAGAAGCTGAAATACCACATTCAAACGTCGGGCCGCTCGCTGCACGCGCAAGAGATGGATTTCAACGACATCCGCACCACGCTTCAGGCGTTGATTGCGATTTACGACAACTGCAATTCCTTGCACACCAACGCTTACGACGAGGCCATCACTACCCCGACCGAGGAATCGGTACGGCGGGCGATGGCCGTGCAGCTCATCATCAACAAGGAATGGGGGCTGGCCAAGAACGAGAACCCGAATCAGGGTGCGTTCATCATCGACGAGCTGACCGATCTGGTGGAAGAAGCGGTGTTGCAGGAATTCGAGCGCATCAGTGAGCGCGGCGGCGTGTTGGGCGCGATGGAAACCGGTTATCAGCGCGGCAAAATTCAGGAAGAATCACTATATTACGAGACCATCAAGCACGATGGTTCGTATCCGATCATCGGTGTTAATACCTTCCGTAATCCCAACGCCCAGCACGATGAGATGAAAATCGAACTGGCCCGTTCCACTGAGGAGGAAAAACAAAGCCAGATCAAACGGCTGCGTGATTTCCAGGAGCGCAACGCCAAGGGCAGTGGCCCGATGCTGGCGCGGCTGAAACAGGCCGCGATCAACAACGAAAACCTGTTCGCGGTGCTGGTCGATGCGGTGCGCTGCTGCTCGCTGGGGCAGATTACAGGCACCTTGTTCGAGGTTGGCGGGCAGTATCGGCGGAATATGTAGGCTATGACGGCTTAACTCGGCCTTTTTACACCTTCCCGGCGCTAATATCCGGCGCTGGGAAGGCGCAGTTGCGCGGACGTGCTCTTGCTGAAGCGTCATGCTAGGCCACTAATTCTTGTAACGACCAAGCTCACCGGCGGAGCGTTAGCGGAGTCCGGTGCAGCGCCATGTTAGGCAAGCAGTTTGTCATAGTCTGCGTGAGTACCGATCCAAACCCAAAGAAATCCGCCTTCAATCTGCGTGGCTACTGCGCGGTGATGGGAGCCAACGCGGGCCGACCAGACTTTGCCTACTTTCTTGAATTGCAAGGAAGGGTAGGAGTGGTCTGCCTTTAGCAGTTGAAAGTTCTTTTTGGCGAGACTGCGAATCTCCACGGGAAGACATTCGTAGCAAGCCCAGAAGCTAGAAGCCGTTTTGTGCTTCAAAGGTCTCTCGTTAATCCAGCTTCATGTTCAGCAAGCGCCGCGTTGATAAGGAAATCTAGTTTTCCAGCATTGGAATCAGCTTCCAATTTTCTATCCCAGCGTGCTTGGTCGAATTCAATAAACCAATCACGGAGCTTTGAAAGCGAAGCGTCATCTAGCTCCGCAATATATTGTTCTAATAATTCTATTTGAATCATAAATTCCTCACTTTTTCTGCTTGCTGTTCAAGCTTAAAGGGATCAGTGTGTGCCCTACACGACTTTTTGAGGTCGGTGGGCAGTATCGGCGGAATATGTAAATTGATGAAGGCGGCGTTACGCCGCCTTTTTACACCTTCCCGGCGCTAAGACCTGGCGCTGGGAAGGGGCAGTTGCGCGGACGTGCTCTTGCTGAAGCGTCGTGCTAGGCCGCCAATTCTCGTAACACTTCAGGGTGACGCTCGGCGACTTTAATCAAGGTTCTTGCCGCACCCGATGGTTGACGCCGCCCCTGCTCCCAATCCTGCAAGGTGCGAACGGACACGCCCATCAAGGACGCAAACTGCGCCTGTGATAAACCAGCAGCCATGCGAGCGGCAATAACAGGCGAATAGACGACCGTTCCCTGACCCGCTTTCATTTCTCGAATGGACTGGAGCAAATCAGCGTGAAAATCACGCCCTTCTTCAAAGGCGTCTAATTCAGCATCAGTCATCGGTTTAGTGGTCGAGGGCATGTTTGATCTCCAGCAATTGCTTCGCAGTCATTGAGTCGCGCTCGGACTTGGCGTAGAGCAGAAGTAGCACAATTTCTTCGGCAGGATTGTGAGTGAAGTAAATGACTCGGACGCCGCTAGATTTACCTGAGCCTGCGCGACTCCAACGCACTTTACGCAAGCCGCCTGTGCCTTGGATGACATCACCAATCTCCGGGTTTTTAGCCAGAAAAGCCGCAAATTCACCGCGCTCGTCCTCGTACCAATAACGCGGCCAAAGTTTCGAGAACAAAGGGGTTTCAATAACGGTACGCATGAGCTAAATCATACGGCTAAGCCGTATGCTCCGCAATCACCCTCAAGGATGAACCTAACGCCTGAGTTAAGCCGCATGAAGCGGTGGCAAGCGGCGGGTTACGCTGTCAAGCGTACCCGCAAGCGATGCCACGAAGCAACGTCGGCTTGAAAGAGTTTTTAGCCGCCACGCACTAGAAATAAACTCTAGCCTCTTCTAGCTTTTTAAATGAGCGCACATTCTCAGCAAGTATGTCTTGTCGTAAGTTGTATAGTTCTTGCGTTAATTGTCTCAGCCCGCAGAGAGTGGCGTGACCCTGCTCAAATATTCTGCGATGACCGTCTGGAACAAGCAGAGAATCTCTATGCGCTTGATTGCTCACTGTGTAATTGCAAAATTCGAAACAGATATCAACTAATGCAAGATCCATCCCGGCTGAAACAACCAGATTATCCGTTGGGATTGAATAAGCGAGGGATGTTATGTCATAGCTAGAAAATTCTATTACGTCGCTGTCATACTTCAAAGATTTCATGAGCCGAGCGCATTTGCGGAGTCCGCCTGCCGATACAATGTCCTTTTGGTTCACCATATAGTTATGTAGGAATGGTGTATTTTTGTGTTTAATACGTGTTCGGGCGTCAATTATCTCAACTGCCCGATAAATTTTATTTTTAGATTGAGCGTAATTGTTGGTGTCTAACCAATTCGAAGGAACAACGTCGACTTTTCTTCTTAGGGAGCCTCCATTAACCGCAATAGACTTACCACCTGATGTATCGACAGTCGCCTCAGGAAAGGCTGCAATCAACGACTGTGAAGCTTCATTTCTAAGATCAAGCAGGTCTTGCGTGGTGTCGCCGGCATATGGATAGAGGGATTTCTGTGGCGCCTCTAGAACGTAAAACTTCTTAATCACTAATAGAACGTCGATATCGCTCTTGGCCTTAATGTGAGTATCATTGGTTACTGAGCCTTGGTATTCGAATTCACATTCAGTAGTAAGACGATTATCGAGTTGCTTGCAAACCCTCTCTGCCTGCAGATAAGTATTCTTGGTGTACTCTGGATCGATGGGCTGCATGCTACCTATAGCGTATTTCACCGACTCACTTTCACTGACTCTTTTATAAACTTCGTTCAACTGTCTTGCGGTGGTAACAAGAGGATCACTGCGGCGCGCTTCAAGTTTTGAGAGTCTTTTATTCATTTCCCATCATCCTTGCTGATTGAAATGGTTCCAGAGCTTTGTCGGTTGCGATCTGCATAGTAGTAGCCATTGGCCATTTTACATTTTGCATCAAACATAAATTCAGCTGTGCCTTCGTGCTTATTCAGCTTGATGGCATCGGCAGCAGGCTTGTTCTCGTAGTGGTAGATTAGGCGAAACTCCCCCGTTGATTCTTGAAACAGACTAGCAGCTACACTATAGGATCTTGATGTTTTTGTGGTCAGAATAATACATATTTTCGACCATGACTGATTTATCGTAATGGTTCCTTCCCAAGGGAAGTCTATTTGCGTCCCATTCTTTAGGAAAGTTCTACCCTTGCAACTCCATGTGCCGTTGAGGTCAGGTATGAGTAGGATCTTTCTCAGTATCCGCATCTTCCATAAATAATTGTTAAACAAGCAATAAATTACAATAAATAGGGTAAAAATTGGGATCGCTGTTACGAACGGTAAGGACCAGCCTGTATGTGCATTTAGGCTTGTGACAACGTTCTTAGTAAAAACATTAATTACAGGTGCCGCTGCAATAGCTATAAATGCTAGCGTGAAAAGAATTTTTTCTTTCGGATGTTTGTCTATTGAATAGTCGTGCATGCTGAGTCCGTAGCGGCTAACAGATAATTATGCAGTTTTTGCATAGCTACTGCAACCCATCATCTTCATAAACAATCGACTGATCTTTTAAGTTTTTACTAGTAATGTAACTACAACCAAAAGCCTTGCGACTCTAGAAAAATTGCCGTGCACTTCGTTTCTCCAGAAGAGGTGCGGCAGATTTCCGTTGAGCAATGCGCCAGATATCAGCAATACAGTGACGGCGCATGGTGGCGCGAAGCGGGGGGCGTCTCGATAGACTACCCGCTGCGCAAGCTGAGCCCACTACCTGCGGCTGGACTGGTTATTTTGGAGGTTGAGGTTGATGCTCGACCCTCTCCAGGGTCGGGTCAAGACACGCCCAGCCAGGCGCACTCGCCACCCAAATATTCATGTGCGGCTTTATTGATGAGGGATCGTCCAGATTGCCAACGCGCACGACCCGGAACTGCGGCCTCGTCGCCACTTTGCCAAAAAGGTGCGAGCCACAACTTGGACAGAATTGCCTCGTCACGTCATCACCGCTATCCGCCTTCTTCGTATATTCGGAAAGCGACCCGGAAACGACGAGATCTTCAGTACGCACGAATAGATTGACTGATCCATTCGCCGCCAGATGCTGGCAGTCCCGACACCAGCAGATACGAGTTGCCAGGGGTTCAGCGGCCAGCTTGAAACTGACTGCGCCACAGAGGCAGCGTCCTGTTCTCTCAGTCATACAAAGTACCTCGATGGATTGGGTTAGAACTCGTGAGACGACGAATGATGATCCCCTTTACACACTACGCTACCCAAAACGACAGCAAAGCTCAACTGGCAACCCAAGGGGACAATAGAGAAGCTGCGAGGACGGAAAAGCGGAAATTCTTAGCGACTGATAGTAGCTTCATCGACGTAGTTGAGCGGTGCGCAAGACGCTGCTAACAACGAAAACCTGCTTGCTGCTGGTCGATGCGGTGCGCTGCTGCTCGCTGGGGCAGATTACAGGCACCCTGTTCGAGGTCGGCGGGCAGTACCGCAGGAATACGGGCGCCACCTTACGCGCCCGTCAGCTAGAATTTTATGGAAATAAACGGCTTGGCGGGAACCCGATGACCTTGTTTCGCCGTAGTATGAACTAAGCTTCATCTAGTTTCGACGTTGGCTCCAAAATCAGGAGGATCAACCATGGCTTTTAGACAATGGCTTATCGGACTGCTGGTTGGATCCAGCAAAGCTCAGGGTGACCTAGCTATTATTGTGCCGCCTGCCGAGTCCTCCGCTTCAGAAGAGGAAATTGCGGGACTTAACTTTCGTAGCGCAATTGATACGCATCAAAAATGGAAAAACCGTCTTCAGGATGTTATCAACGGCAATACACCTGAGAGCTTGTCGGTTGAGGAAGTATCGCGGGATGATCGCTGTATTTTAGGAAAGTGGCTTTATGGTGAAGGTGCGGGAAAATATAGCGAATACGAGCAGTTTCGCGCGCTTCGAACTCATCATACCCATTTCCACCAATGTGCTGGCAAAGTACTGGAAGCTGCGCTGGCGGGCGATAAAACGGGTGCTCAAGCCGCTCTTAAATCCGGTGATTTTGCACATGCATCACAGGCTATCGTTTTGAAGCTTGCTGAAATGTACAACAGGATATCTAAGCCCA
>JBATSQ010000019.1:0-47605 GCA_049293375.1 Candidatus Contendibacter sp. | reverse complement strand
GCGAAGATCGGCAAGATTCCGGTGGTGGAAGCTTGATGAGGGGCTGATTTTTTTAAGTCGGATTGCGAGGCAATCCGACTTTTGTGGGCTGCTCAGCGCCGGCGAGCGCTTCACCAGTATCGCTCGGTTGCTTCGCTACTCCATGGAGCAGGCGGGAAATTCCTAGAAGATAAGGTAAACGTTCATTATGTCTATCCAACAGCTTTATGATGTTCTTTTAGCGGTCAAGTCAGATGAAACATCCGGTAAGGTTTACGTTTATGTAAAGGATCAGAGCGCTCGGCGCACCGGCACCGTTACCGTTGACAAGGGAGAAATATCGAGTATCGATTTTTCCCAAAAAACCGGGGAAATAGCCTTAGCGGAACTGTTATCCTCGAATCTTGCAAATGTTATTTTTATCCCAGGGCCTACGACGACAACGAACAGAAAAGCCCTAGATGCGCCCAGTATTTTGAATGTATTGTCTAATTTGCAAAGCCGCCTGGTTGCTGGAGGATTTTCGAAAGTATCTGATCTCCGCAAGGAAGTGGAAGAAATTCTCAAGAAAATCTATGGATCTGGAATAGTCAATGAAATTGATAGAATCTCTTCAGCTTACCCGCCACAACAGAATCCAAAGGGTTTTTTAGATCAATGCAAACTAAAAGCCATGCTCATGCTCAGCAAAGACCAGGTGGAAAAACTGTTTAACCCGTTATATGGAAGGCTGAAGTGAGTGCGATTTTACCGTATTTCTTCTCAAAAATACTTAGGAGAATAAAATGAATATGGTGTCTTTAGTCATCATTGCGCTTTGGGTTATTGCCAGCGCGCTGATTCTGATTTTTGCCGGATTGGGGGTAGATACCACGCTGCGCTTTTATTATTCCAATAGCCTGCAAATCCTGTCTCCCATTTTAAGCGCCTTCTTTTGCTATCAGGCCGCCGCTTCGTTTCCCACCGGCAACCCCATGCGCAAAGTCTGGAAGTTGATCGGCACGGGGATCTTGGCTTGGGGGATTGGGGCCATTTTATACGTCTCTTATCCGCTCCTGCATCATGGCGCGGAAACGCCGTATCCTTATTACTCTGATGCTGCTTATCTTTGCCTAGTGCCGCTGGTAGTGACCGGGCTGTTCCTGTTCAAAAAAAGTGTGGGCATTGTCTCTCCACTCTGGGGCAAGATAGTGGCGATCTTGCTGTTTATGGCGGGACTCTACATTTCGACAATAGCGAACTGGGAGGGCATCTTCAAGGAAGAGATAATAGTGCGATTAGTTTCAGCCTCCTATATGTTGTTCGACCCCTTCCTGCTCATGGTGGTGCTGCTGGTTGCCTCGGGTCTGCAAGGGGGCGCGACGGCTGAGGCGTGGTGGTATGTATTGGCCGGTCTGGTGCTGTATTTTATCGGAGATCAGGCTTACACCTATTTGGTCTTTACTGAGCAGTACACATCGGGATCGCCCATTGATATCTTTTGGGTGCTTGGTTTTGGCATCATCGCCGTGGCTGCCATGATGACGCGCTCCTTATTCAAGGGCGCTGGCTGATTGTGCACCGTGAGCGAACTTCCTCCAGACACTACCCCCGTCGTTCGCCATTTCCGGCAAATTTTGCTCTGGCCCTTGCAGATTCTCCATGGGCGGGCGCAAGCGCCGCACTTGTCAAAGTATTGGGAATTGCTAGAGGCGATGGGCCAGGATTGCCCGTGGCGGGAAGTCGATGATGAGTTTGGCGCTCCTGATGATTTTCAGGAGCGCCACTATAAGGAATTCATCACCTTTCTGCCCTATGTCCAGCGCTTTCTCTATGGCGAGGGCGATGGCCATAGAGAAAGCGCCGGTTACGGTAAGTCCCCGATCCGGGTTTTTCGCCGCCGCGACATTGCCCGGATTCGGTTGGTGCTGGAGGCAAACTCCCCGCCTTTAGTCTTTCAGGTCGCTCATGTCGACCTGCATTTTTTTTACGATCTTGACATCATCATCCTGGCGATAGAGTTTTTTGCCCATGATCTGCCACTTCAGCTAGCGCAAGAGGTGTTGTTCAAGATCGGGCGGGCTTATCCGGCCTTTTGGGAAGAAAACGGCCAGGGTGGCCAATGCCCATACCGGGTGGAATGGTTGTCGGTGACGGGTGAAACCCTGGCAGTCTCGGATTACGAAGACCGCAAGAAATATCTCCGCTTTGTTTGTGAGCATCGCTCTCCCAACATCGCCGCACATTGGGAGTTTCTGCTATGGCCCTTGGCTCTGCACCACTCCGATCGCCAGGGAGTCATCCGCTATCGGCAAATCGAATACCACCGGATGCCGTTGCTGGCTTATCTGGGCTTTGATGATCCGCATGCCCTGACCCGGGGCGATTTCGCCCGGCTGGCGCTCGTCGCCAAATCCGGCCCTTCCGCGACGCTGCCCTATTCCGAAACGGAGCTGAATCATTTCGAATTTCAGTACTGCTACGATAAATTTTGGGACCCTACCAATCCCGCCCTGAGCAGTCGTTATCTGTGCTGCGGCCATGCCTTCGTGGTCATTGGCAAAGCGAGCGAGCAATTCTTCGCTAATCCGAATACGGGATTGCTCGGCCAGTTTCGTCACCAGTATTTTTTGGTTAATCTGATCGCGCACTTTCATAAAGCCACGCTGATGTTGTTTTCGGAATGGCTGGTTATGGCAGTGAGTCAGCTTGATATTCGCGATATGGATTCGGTTAAAACCTTCAAACGGGAGATTCGGCGGATTTTTGAAACCTTTCTCCGTTTTACCCACCGCTACTGGTTTCATGAGGTTTCCAACCAAGCTCAGGCGCGTGACCTGTTTCGGATGTTGAGCGGCCATCTGGAGACGGACCGCATCTACCAGGATGTGAGTGCGGCAGTGAAGGAGATGAACCAGTATCTGGACAGCGATGGCCTGCGTCGGCAAGCCAATACCGTGGTGCGCTTGACCGTGGTGACAACTCTGGGCCTGATTGCCACCGTGGCGACTGGATTTTTGGGGATGAATATCTTCGATGAAGCCGGGCAACCGTTTTGGGTCAAATTAGTCATCCTATTTGGCGTGTTGACGCCCAGCGTGTTGCTAGTGATCTATGCCGTCACCAAATCCAAAGGCTTGTCGGATTTTCTGGAAGCCTTGTCGGATGAGCGCTTGAGTTGGCGCGAGAAGTTTGGGGTCTTGCACCGCGTTTTTCAGCGCCCTAACCGCAAAACCTGAATCGCCTAAGCTGCGCGACGTCCACGCTGTGGACGATGATGGCGCAAACCCCGCCCTACGGACAGCGCCGGGACTGCACACGCAATTCAGCGCCATACCCCTTGAATTTCTATCCAGCAGCGCCATTTTTTGGGTAAATCAATTTCTCGTGGAGAAAGAGCAGTCATGCGCATGGACAAACTGACCAACAAATTCCAACTGGCGTTGAGCGATGCCCAAAGCTTGGCGGTAGGTCGCGACCATCCATTCATCGAACCGGTGCATCTGATGGCGGCCTTGCTCGACCAGGACGGCGGCACGGTGCGGCCCTTGCTCGCTCAGGCCGATGTCAACATCAACTTGCTGCGCTCCCAGCTCGGCGAGGCGCTGGATCGCTTGCCGCGGGTCGAAGGCGCGGGCGGCGACGTGCAGGTTTCCAACGCCTTGTCGCGTCTGCTCAATCTGACCGACAAACTGGCCCAGCAGCGCAAGGACGCCTACATCTCGTCCGAATTATTCGTACTCGCCGCGCTGGAGGATAAGGGCGAGCTGGGTACGATCCTGCACAAGGCGGGCGCGACCAGGAGCCTGATTGAACGTGGCATTAACACCATGCGCGGCGGGCAAAAGGTCGAAGACCCGAATGCCGAGGATCAGCGCCAAGCCCTGGAAAAATATACCGTTGATCTGACCGAGCGGGCCGAGCAGGGCAAGCTCGATCCGGTGATTGGCCGCGATGACGAAATCCGCCGCACCATTCAGGTGTTGCAGCGGCGCACCAAGAACAATCCGGTGCTGATCGGCGAACCCGGCGTCGGCAAGACCGCTATCGTCGAAGGGCTGGCTCAGCGCATCATCAACGCCGAAGTGCCGGAAGGCTTGAAGAACAAGCGGGTGCTGGCGCTCGACATGGGCGCGCTGATCGCCGGGGCCAAGTTTCGCGGCGAGTTTGAAGAGCGGCTGAAAGCGGTATTGAAAGACCTCAGCAAACAGGAAGGCCAGATCATCCTGTTCATCGACGAATTGCACACCATGGTCGGTGCGGGCAAAGCCGAGGGCGCGATGGACGCCGGGAACATGCTGAAACCGGCGTTGGCCCGTGGCGAGCTGCACTGCATCGGCGCGACCACGCTGGACGAATACCGCAAATACATCGAGAAGGACGCGGCGCTGGAGCGGCGCTTCCAGAAGGTGTTGGTCAACGAACCGAGCGTCGAGGACACCATTGCGATTCTGCGCGGCCTGAACGAGCGCTATGAAGTGCATCACGGGGTCGAAATCACCGACCCGGCCATCGTCGCCGCCGCCACCCTGTCGCACCGTTACATCACCGACCGCAACCTGCCGGACAAGGCGATTGATCTGATCGACGAGGCGGCCTCGCGCATCCGCATGGAAATCGACTCCAAGCCGGAAGCGATGGATCGGCTGGAGCGGCGCTTGATTCAGTTGAAGATCGAGCGCGAGGCGCTCAAGAAGGAAAGCGACGAGGCGTCCAAGAAGCGGCTGGAGCTACTGGAGCAGGAAATCGGCAAGCTGGAGAA
Source organism: Candidatus Contendibacter sp. (assembly GCA_049293375.1). Lineage (GTDB taxonomy): Bacteria > Pseudomonadota > Gammaproteobacteria > Competibacterales > Competibacteraceae > Contendibacter. Next base: position 42,885 of record JBATSQ010000019.1, on the reverse strand, counting down.
GGAATACAGCGATTTCGAGGAAGTCTGGAAAGCGGAAAAGCTGGCGCTGCACGGCTCGGCCCAGGTTAAGGAGGAACTGGAGCGGGCGCGGCTGGAAATGGATACCGCTCGCCGCGCCGGTGATCTGGCGCGGATGTCGGAGTTGAGTTATGGCCGCATTCCCGAACTGGAGCGGAAGTTGAGCCAGGCGACCGCCGCCGAATCCGGCGCAAGTCAGTTCAAGCTGTTACGTAACAAAGTCACCGACGAGGAAATCGCCGAGGTGGTTTCCAAATGGACGGGGATTCCGGTGTCCAAGATGCTGGAAGGTGAGCGCGACAAGCTGTTGCGGATGGAAGAGGTGATTCAAAAGCGGGTGGTGGGCCAGGATGAAGCGGTGAAAGCGGTCAGCGATGCGATCCGTCGCTCGCGGGCGGGCTTGTCCGATCCCGACCGGCCCAACGGCTCGTTTTTGTTCCTCGGCCCGACCGGGGTGGGCAAAACCGAGCTGTGTAAGGCGCTGGCGGCGTTTCTGTTCGATACCGAGGAAGCCATGATTCGGATCGATATGTCGGAGTTCATGGAGAAGCATTCCGTGTCGCGGATGATCGGCGCGCCGCCGGGTTATGTCGGCTACGACGAGGGTGGCTATCTGACCGAGGCGGTACGGCGGCGGCCGTATTCCGTGATTTTGCTCGATGAGGTGGAAAAGGCCCATCAGGACGTGTTCAACGTGCTGTTGCAGGTGTTGGACGATGGCCGTTTGACCGACGGGCAGGGCCGGACGGTGGATTTCCGCAACACCGTGATCGTGATGACCTCGAACCTCGGCTCGCAGATGATTCAGGAGATGGCGTCACAGAACAACTATCCGCTGATGAAGAGCATGGTGATGACCCAGGTGGCGGATCACTTCCGGCCGGAGTTCATCAACCGCATCGACGAGGTGGTGGTGTTCCATCCGCTGGGCCGCGAGCAAATTCGCTCGATTGCCGACATTCAAATCGGTTACCTGCGCAAGCGGCTGGCCGACCGGCAAATGGGGCTGGAGGTCACCACGGCGGCGCTGGATAAGCTCGGTGAGGCCGGTTTCGATCCGGTCTATGGGGCGCGACCGCTCAAGCGGGCGATTCAGCAGGAGTTGGAAAATCCACTGGCGCGGCGGATTCTGGCTGGGGAGTTCGGGCCGGGCGATACCGTGGTGGTCGATACCGGCAAGGACGGGTTGAAGTTCCGCAAGCGGTCAGGGGATAAGCTGGCCAAGTGAAGTAAAACCGGAGCGCCGAAAAGGCGCTTCGGTCGTTTATTCCTGTTGATTACCTAAAGCCTTTTCCGTTTTCTGAACAGATTCGTTATTTGGAAATTGCGTTCTGACTTGTTTGGCCGGGCTTGAATTGGCAAGCGAAAGGCAAAGCTTTCGCAATTGTTCGACGGTTTTTAGACGTTCGTTACCGTTTCCCGGCTTATATTCATCTTCATTAAGCAATCCTAGTAAGAAGTAATAGATGGATAAATTGGTCAAATAGAAAAGTTCTCAAGGAGAGAATATGCTGACTCTGATTAAGGCGCAGGTCTGGAAATACAAGTGCATTGAGGATTCTACACCAGTTTTGCTGGCCGATGACGTGACAGTGCTTGTTGGTAAAAACGAATCAGGTAAAACAGCCTTTCTCGAAGCTCTTCACAAAGCATTGCCACTAGGCTCAGCGAAGTACGACTTTATTGCTGATTATCCGCGTAAGGACTTGGTGCGCTATCGCCCTCAACATGAAGCTAAAAAATACCAAAAGGTTGTTGAGTTGACGTTCCGTATTGAGAAGGAGCTTGCTGACAGGATCAACAAGGAGGTATTTTCCAGAGTGGAGGTTGTCACTACTGGTGACATATTTACACATGACACAACAATTGCTAATACACACACTATCGGATTTTCTATTAATGAAGAATTGGCCCTTTCTGCACTAAAAATGAATCTGGGCGAATTAGAGAATAAGGATGAGGTTTTTGCTGATGCTATAGATCTGGAAACCGTAATCCAAAAGATTGAGAGTCTCAGTTTGTCTGCGGACAACAAACTAGCTACTTTTGCAGCTGAGTGGCGCTCACAGGCCACTAATGGAGGTTGGCAACTGATTGAAGGTTATATCTGGCGGAAATACCTAGAACCAGCACTGCCAAAGTTTTTTTATTTTGATGACTATAAGCTGCTCGAAGGGAAGATCAATCTGCCATCGTTGCAGCAGCGTGAAGCGGCAAAGCAGACGACTGATGCTGACGAGACAGCGCAGGGACTTCTGGAACTTGCTGGTACAACACTACAAGAACTCATGAGTGAAGAAGGTTACGAAATTGCCAAAGCTAAGCTGGAAGCAATTGGCCTAAGCATTACGCAGAGAGTTTTTGATTTCTGGAAGCAAAATCGAGATTTAGATGTGGAGTTCGATCTGAAAACAGACACTAAGGACGTTGCGCCGTATAACAGTGGTGTCAATCTCTACATCCGTATAAGGAATCGGCGACATGGAGTGACCGTACCTTTTGACCAGCGTAGCAAAGGATTTATATGGTTTTTCAGCTTTATCACTTGGTTCGACGCTGTACAGTCACGCGCTTCAACAGATGATGCTCTCATCCTTCTGCTGGACGAGCCAGGATTGAACTTGCACGCTTTAGCCCAAGCCGATCTTTTGGAATACATACGCGAGTTGTCAAATAAGCACCAGATTATCTATACGACCCATTCTCCTTTTATGGTAGACAGTGTGCATCTTGGCAATGTGCGGGTTGTCGAGGATCACATGAAAGAAGGTACCAAAATTACTGAAGATTTAGCCAGATCGTCGGAAGAAAGCGTCTTTCCTTTGCAGGCTGCCCTTGGCTACTCTATTGCTCAGAACCTATTCATTGCCAAGAAGAATATCCTAATCGAAGGCCCGGCAGATTTGATAATCCTGCAACACATGAGCGCTCTCCTGGAGGCTAAGGGTAGGCAGGGACTCGGCGACGCCATTCTTGTGCCGGTCGGTGGGCTTGATAAGTTGGCTACATTCATCGCGCTGCTGGGAGCTAATAAACTCAGTCTCGCAGTATTACATGATCGCGCGAGCATACCACACCAAAAACTTGAAGATGTGATCCGGCAAAAGCTGATCGAGAGAAAGCGCGTACTCGATTTTTCCATATTTCTCAACCCGGTGCCGAGTGAGGCGGATATTGAAGATTTGCTACCGACTGAAGTATATATCGCCACCTTTAATAGAGTGTATGCCAAAGAATTGAAGGGCTTAGCGCTGAAAACCAGCGAACTTGGTGTACAACCCCGTATAGTCGAGCGGATCAATCATTGGCTAAAAGAGAAAGATATTTTGCTGCTTAAGGATGGTGGATTTAATCACTATCGTGTTGCCCAAGCGGTTTTGCCAGCACTCAAAGCTTCATCACTAAGCCCGGAAGAGTTGGCGCGCTTTGAGAGGATATTTATAAAGATTGATGAAGTATTGTAACTATAAAATAGTCTCTGCTCTTAAGTAGTCATTTAATTAATCAAACCCCTTCACTTGATTAACGAAACCGCTGTAACTCTATGTACTCAATGCTGCTTTTGTTACAGGTGTGAGGAATGGGAAAACCCTAACTGTGGTTTTAATATTTCCTTTTTGGAGAAATTCTTATGCAAGCTATTGAACTGGAAACCGATATTACCTTGGAAGGTCATATTGTTTTACCAGAACCTTTGCAAAGTCTCTATGGCAGACATGCGCGGTTAATTCTGTTGTTGGAAGAATCTGAAAAACAAGAACAGATTAAACTGTTAGGACTTCGCGGTGCGATGAAGGATAGCCCAGCTTTTGATGAAGCGATGCAAGATATGGAGAAGGCTTGGCAGCAATGGCAACCGTAGAGTTATGCCTTGATACCAACATATTAATCGATTTTTTGAAGAATCGAGAGCCAGGCGCAACTGCGTTGGAAAAAGCCTTATCCAATTACCGTTGTGGAGTGACTGCAATCACGTATTACGAACTCCTGTATGGAATGGCTCGTGCCCGGCATTCCATTGGTGAGGAGGTAATGGCGGAATCGCTGATTGTCTTGCCGTTAGATCGCACGGCGGCGGCGCTGGCTGCCCGACTTCACGCCGATTTAGTTCATGCCAATCAGGATATTGGAGTCAAAGATACCCTGATCGCTGCTATTTGTCTCAGCCAGAAGGTGCCGTTGCTTACTGCTAACATTCGGCACTTCTCACGGGTTGCTGGTTTAAATGTCCTTGATCCACATTGGGAAATCAATCGGGGTCACGATAAAACCGAGTGATCCAATGTTTCAATCATGCTGCGTTAATTTGCCAAGCGGGTTATTTCATGCGGAAACCTTGAGTGGGCCGAAGCTCAGATAGCCCTCTCGATCACTCTCATAAAAACCTTCAGCAGGCATCGGCTCGGCCAGATCGAACAGATACGAATGTTTATTGTAAAAGGTCTCAGGCTGGGGAGCATTCGGCGTGATGCCGGTCCTGAATTTCTCCACCAAATCAGGATTGGGGATGCTCAACATGCCGAAGGCCACCGCATCGGCCAAGCCGTCGGCAATCGCTTGTTCCGCTGTTTGCTGGATATAGCCCTCGTTGGCGATAAAGCCGCCTGTAAACAACGGTCGCAACTGCGGGCTGATGCTGTCTGGGGCCGCACGCTCGCGTGCGACGATGAACGCCAGATGACGCTGGGAAAGCGCGCTGACCAGATAGCTGAAGGTTTCCAGCGGATTGGCGTCGCCCATGCCGAGAAAATCACAGCGTGGCGCGAGGTGATAACCGACGCGCCCAGCCCCCCACACCTCCACCACCGTATCGACCACCTCCAGCGGAAACCGCACGCGATTCTCCGGCGATCCTCCGTAAGCATCGGTGCGCTGATTGGCGTTGCTTTGCAGGAACTGGTCGAGTAAATAGCCGTTGCCGCCATGAATCTCCACCCCATCAAAACCCGCCCGCTTGGCGTTTTGCGCGCCCTGGCGAAACGCAGCCACCACCTGCGCAATCTCCGGCACGGTCAGCGCGTGGGGGACGCCATACGTTTTTTTCGGGCGCAGCAACGCAATCGGTAGCTCGCGTGGCGCGATGGCGCTCGGCCCGACCGGTGTGGCGCCATTGAGATAAAGGGGATCGGACAAGCGCCCGACATGCCACAGTTGCAGCACGATGACGCCGCCACGCTCATGCACCGCATCGGTAATGTTGCGCCAGCCCGCCACCTGCGCTTCGCTCCAGATTCCCGGCGTGCGCGGATAACCGACCCCCATCGGCTCTACCGAAGTTGCCTCGGTGATGAGCAAGCCCATCCGCGCCCGCTGGGCGTAATACACCGCCATCAAAGCGTTTGGCACGCGATGGTAATCGGCGCGGCAACGGGTCAGCGGAGCCAGCACCACCCGATTGCGCAAGCGGAATTCCCCAAACTGCACTGGCTCGAACAAAATTGACATGGCAAACTCCATCAATGGGTTAAGGCAAAGCCAACGTGGTTACGATAGCTAGCGAAACCAAAGGGACGAACCGCCCATTCTAGTTTTTATGAACTCAGGCCAACGTTTGGACTGCTCCTTCAAGATATTCGACTCGCTGCGATGGCCAAGAGCAGCCACGCTATCAGGAAGGCCACGCCGCCAAAGGGCGTGATAACGCCTAGCCTATGAATGCCGCTGAGGCTTAAGGCGTACAGACTCCCCGAAAACAGCACCACGCCAACGGCCATCAAGGCACCCGCCCAGCGTAGCGGCTTCGAATCAGGAAGACGCAGCGCCAGCAAGCCAATGGCGAGTAGTCCCAAGGCATGATAAACCTGATACTGGACGCCGGTCGCATAGATCGCCAGCATTTCGGCCGTGAGCGTTCTTTTTAGCACATGCGCGCCAAACGCGCCCAGGGCCACGGCCAGCAGCATACCCAGACTCCCTAGCGCTAGAAAGATGCGGGCGATGCGTGGCATGACCCCTCCAAAATTTATAGGTTACCGGGATGAATCAGACAGATCACTGGCATGAATCGACGGCCCAAGCCAGCCCCACCATCGAATTTTGGTTTGATTTCGGCAGTAACTATAGCCACATCAGCGTGATGCGCATCGAGCGGGATGCGGCTCCATACGGCGTGCGCATCGTCTGGAAACCCTTTCTGCTCGGCCCCATCTTCAAAACGCTGGGCTGGAATACCTCGCCCTTCATCGTGCACAAAGCCCTGGGCGACTATATGTGGAAAGATATGATCCGCCAATGCGCGAAGTATGATGTGCCGTGGCGACAGCCGACTGCCTTTCCCCGTCTTTCGGTGCTGCCGCTGCGGGTGGCGTTGGTCGGCAGCGATCAGCCTTGGATCGGTGACTACTGCCGACGGCTCATGCAGCGGAATTTTGTCGAGGATCAGGACATCCATACACCGGAAGCGGTCGCTCAGGTCTTGGCCGCGCTCGGCTTGTCGGCCGACGATCTCATCGCTTTGGCGCAGTCGGATGCCATCAAGCGCAAACTCCGCGAGAACACCGAAATCGCGCAAGCCCTGGGCGTGTTTGGCGCGCCGACCTTTTTTACGCGCGGCGAGATGTTCTGGGGCAACGACCGCCTTGACGATGCCCTGGTCTATGCCGTGCAGCAGCGCCAGCCCTGAAACGCGCATCCCGTCATTACGCCCCCGATTTTGCTGGGCCTTGCCGCCTTAGCTCGCACTGCTTTGGCGCGCTCTGCGGCGCAAGCGTGCCCCTGTGGAACGGGATCAAGGGGGTGATGCCTTGGGATCTTCTGTTCTGGCTTCTTCAATCAGCAAGGCGGTGCCGGCCGCAACCGCCACGGTCGCGGCCACGATGCCGGTTGGGGTCAAGAGCAGGTTGAGCGCACCAAGACCGGCTCCGGGTGCTGCGACGCCTCCGCCAGCGCGGCTTAACAGCGGATGGCCAGGCGCGGTTTGCAACAAGCTTTGGCAAGCGCACCCGACCGTCATGGTCGGCGCTGGAGTACGTTCACCCTGCTTGCGGGGCGCATCGCACGCCGCGCGCAACTCCGGGGCTGGAACCATCTGGGGCGGGGTACTGGCGGTCGCCACAAACACAATCTGGCCAGGCCTGGCGACCACGGTAACGCCAGCCGCTGTGACTATGACTGTACCTTGATACACCAGCAGACAGGTACTGCCCAGAACCACAGTAAATTCGGTGCCACGCACGCCAATGGTGGCAGTCGGCGTGTTGAGTTGCACCGCTTCCGGCTTTTGTTTGGCGATCGTCCCAGAAATGAAGCGCAAACCACCTTTTAGTAATTCAGTGGTTGAGCGATCTTCCGTGGGCTTACCGGCATAACGGTAATCCTTGATCCAGAACACCGATTCCGGTTTGAGCGCGACGATCTGATCATCAGCGAAGCGCAACACGGCCTTGCTTTCAGCCCCGGTCGTGACCCGCATCCCCAAGCGGAGCTCAGCGCCTACCTGCACCGCGACGCCGTTGAGTTCCACCCGGCCTTCGGCTTCGGCTAGAACGCCAATCGCATCTGCCGCTCTGGCGACAGGACCGCTCAATAAGAGCACCAATGCCAGCAGCAGGCGCAAAAACCATCGAGAATCAGAAGAAAAAGAGATTGTTTTCATAGGCTGTGCTCCAAGTGCTCCAGCACTGCGCGCGGTTCCAGTTTACCTTTAAAAAATAACACCGGACCGGGTATGTCTTGAAAATCTTCCATGCCGACATTCAGCCGTTCGGACACCGCCACCAGCAAATCCGGCATGGCGGCACGGCGCAGTTTGTCCAGTTTGCGACGCAGATAGTCAGGATGCCAGAACCCCATGATCTCTACATGGGCGATCCGCCCATCAGAATGGCGCAGGGCGAAATCGGGCACGAACACCGTACCCTTCAAATCCACGATCTCCACCTCACGCTCCAAGACCCAAGGCGTATTCAATTTTTCCCAGCGCCGGGCGAATGTTTCCTCCAGTAGGCTATCGTAAGCCGAGGGTGCGGCCTGCAGCGGTTTCAGCGGCGACTGGGAATCCAACTGGTAGTGTAGCTCCTGGCCGTCACGGTGTAAGACGGCCACCATGGCCCAACGGCTGACTCGCAGTAGGGCTGGCAGGAACATGGCCATTTGCAGACCGTACTTGCGGGTTTGCTTGAACAGGCTCGCGGGGCCATCCACATAAATCTGATAACCGTCATCAAGGTTGCCCTCGACCGCATACATCAGGCCATGAAACTTGAGCTGCTGGAATAGGCGTCGGTACTGGCCCGGCACATTGCGATAGGCGATTAGGCGCAGCGACAACGCCGAATACAACAGACCCTGGGCCTGGGCCAGATTGTAGCGGTCAATCAGTTGCACCGAGGTGAAATCGGGCAGGGCCGTCAGCAGGTGCTGTTCCGGCAAATCCGCATACAAGGCTTCGCGCAGCGCCTCCGGTTCCAATTGATAGCGCGGCGCGACCGCTTCCAAAATCGTTTTGGCTTGGGCTTCGCCGTAACCGCCCAGAGCCGCCGCCGCAGTGAACACTTCGCGGCGCAACGCTTCCGGCTCCAGCTCGCCGGTGGCCAGGGTGAATTCGGCAGCGTTCAGGGCCAGATGGGCGAAGCCGCGCACCGTGCGGTAATCGGGCGAATCGCCTTCCAGCGCTCGCAACGCGGCCTGCAATTCGCCACGGGTGCGATGCTGATGGTCGCGGATCAGGTTGAGAACCTGTTCAGCCCAGACTTGCTGATCCGGGCGCAGAAACCGGGGATACACTTGCGCGCCGCGCTTATGGGAAAACAACAGTTCGGAAGGCAGCATCAGCGGTCGGTGTCATCGGCCCCAATGGCGCGCTGTGGATCGAACAAAGCCAGCGTCGCCTCAATCCGTTCTGCTTTTCGCCCAGCGTCCGGGGCCGCGCGCCGCCGGTCTGCCACGCGCTCCTCGCGGGTTTCGCGGGCGATCACTTCATACAGAATGGCCTGCTTGCCCACGCCGCGCCGTAGAATACGCCCCAGCCGCTGGGTAAATTCCCGCGCCGAGGCGCTGCCAGACAAAATCACCCCCACGGACGCATCCGGTACGTCCACGCCCTCATTGAGCACATTGCTGGCGACAATGGCCAGGTAAATCCCAGACTTGAACCGATCCAGGATCTCCTGTCGCTCCTTGGTGGCGGTCTGATGACTCAAGCACGGCAGCAAGAACCGTTGCGACACCTCATAGGCGGTGGCGTTGTCCTCGGTAAAAATGACCGTCTTTGCGCCGGGATGATGGGCCAAAATCATGCCCAGCGTCCGCAGTTTGGCGGGAGTGGCGTGGGCGATGCGCCGGGCCTCCCGATGGGCGCGCATGGCGCGGCGACCTTCGACACTGCGCGCCGATAACATAACGAACCGATTCCAGCCTTCCAGCGTACCCAATCCTAGTCGGTGGGCCTGTAAGAAGGCGTTGCGCTCCTCCAGCGCCTGTTGATAGGCGCTGCGCTCGGTGGGAGACAGATCGACATGCACCGAGCGCACCTGAAAAGCCGCCAGCACATCGCCCGCCAATTGCTCCGGGCGCTTGCGATAAACGATCGGGCCAATCAAGTCGAGCAGATCGGCCTCCTTGCCGTCGCTGCGTTCGGGCGTCGCGGTCAGCCCCAGCCGATAAGGCGCGAGCGAAAATTCGGCGATGGCGCGGTAAAACTCCGAAGGCAGATGGTGGGCTTCGTCGAAGATCAATAGGCCGAAACGGTCGCCCAGTCGCTCCATGTAGCGAGCGGCGGAATCGTAGGTCGCGATGCTTAGCGGCTGTGGTTCGTGATAACCGCCGCCAATCAGCCCGATTTCCTGATCGGGGAATGCCGCTCGCAACAGCGCGTACCACTGCTGCATCAAATCCAGGGTCGGCACCAGGATTAAGCCGTCGCGCTGCGCCCAACACAGCGCCAGCAGTCCGACCAACGTTTTACCCGCTCCGGTCGGCAGCGCCACCACGCCGCGCCCCTTGGCCGCCCGCCACGCCTGCAAAGCCTCCTGCTGGTGTGGATAGGGGGTCATGTCCAGGGCGCACGCCAGCTCCCGACGCTGATAACGCGGCGCTCGGTTGCTGGCCAGCGCACCCTTGAGCGGACCGATGAGTTCGCCGTAGCGATGCGCGGGGGCGCGGTAAGCATCCACGCGGGGATCGTAGCAAAACCAGTGTTCCATTCCGGCCGGCAACTCGGCGACGCCTTCCAATAACAAGGTGCCGCGATCAAAACGCAACTGGCGTTCCGCATCGTCGCGCCCGGTGCGGTAAAGACCTGCGGTATCCTTCGTGCCGTGGGCCATCTCAGAGAGCGGTAAGGGCGTTCATGGCGAGCGCGACTTGGGGAAAAGCGCGCAGCGGTGCCTGGTCCTCAGTGATGCGCGACACCCGGAGATTGTCAGCGGAACACGCGCTCAAGCGCACTCGCTTTAACACGCTTGCTGATCGCGGCTGGTGTTCCTTCTCCCGATACCGCCGCTCCAAAATCCGAATCGCCAGCAGGCATTGCTCGAAATTCAACTATTCATGCCGTAGTGAGGTCAGAAGAAACAACGGGTCACGGGGATTTTAACCCTATAACCTCTACATGGAGGCTAATCAAACCAATTTAGAGCGCCCACCGCGTTAGGCATCTCCAAGAATCGGCTGAATGGTTACTCCCTCTGGACAGTCGCCAAAGAGGAATTCCCGGAAATTCTTATATGATCCCCCACAATGGAAGCATCGCTCATAGCAGCTAATACTCGTCTTTTTGTTACGATAGTAAGCCGTTTGGTTATCTGGAGGCAGCGTATCAAAGTAGGCATTAAATTCTGCTACATATTGCTCAGCGGTCTCACGAGATACCATCACATGTACCCAGCCGCAGCTTTGGCACGTTCTATAGCTCATCAACTTTTTCTCCGATATTGAAGGGTAGAAGCGCCCTGATGCAATAATATTTATAGTTAAAATGGCTGGAATCGTAGCAGTTCTTTGGAGACATTGTATAAGGCTATGCCACACACTGTAACCGTTCTTGCACAATGACGCGATGCCAGGTCGTTTCCAGCCGGGCATCTTCGTGCGCACCCAGCGCCAACGCTGTTTGCAAATGCAGGAGGGCGCTGGGTGTTGCGTCACCCGTCCGCAGGGCGCCGGGTTGTTCACCGTAGTCGTCGTCCACCGGTGGCCAGCGCCGCGCCGCCCGCGCCCGATGCAGTGCCAGATCGCCCAACAGCAGGGCAGATTCAAAACAGGCGGCTGGCAGTGGCTGCCTGGACAGTTCTGCGTCTATTGCCTCCCAGCACCCGGCCAACGCCAGTACCCGTAACGCTTCTGCGCGCGCGCCGAAATCCCGGGTTCCCGTAGCGGCGATGGTCAACACCTCCACCGCCAGCTCAACTGGCGCGGCATGGTCAAGCTCGACAAGCCGCTGCGCGCGCCAAGTCAATAACCGCGCCCGCCGAACCAGTTGCTGTTCCAACACGGAGCCGGGATGGAGGGCGACCAGCGCCGCCGTCCATCGTGCCAGTTCCGTAACGTCACGGCGGCGAAACGCAGTGCGCGCCAACGCCCACACATGGGTAGCGGCGGTCAGTCGGGGATGCGCATCACGCCAGCCAGCCCAAGCCCGGCAGTGCCGGTCCCAGGCGGCGGCCCAGTCGCCCCGTCGATAAGCCAACTCGCCCACCACATAATCGAGGGCGGCCGTCCACGGCTGCCCCAGATCGACCAACTGCCGCCGAGCCTGCTCCAGCAACGCGCGACAGAATGCAACCGGTTTACGATCCAGACTTAAATGCAGGATGGCGACCAGCGCGGCGAATCCGTCGGCGGGATCCGTGGTCGCGGCTTGGGCGCTGACTGTTTGCAGCAAGAGCGCCAGCGCCAGATCATCTTCGCCGGCCTGGCGCAGGCTGTAGCCTTCCCAGAGCAGCGCGCGCTGCCGCTCGCCGACCCGGCCCAGCGCCCCGGCACGTTCCGCTGCCTGCCGCTCCAGCCGAGCAGCGGCCAGGTAACGGCCTTCGGCGCGCTCCTGCTGGGCGTGCGCGCGCAGTTGGGCGAAAGTCTGCAACGGAACGACCGCCGCTTAATGTTAATGCAGCAGCGAGAACATCCGCCGTCGATAGGTGATGACCAGCGGATCTTCGTTGCCCAGCATCTCGAAAATGGCAATCAAGCCTTTGCGGCCCGCACCTTCTTCAAAGGCGGGCGCGCGGCGCAGAATTTCCATGAATTGCTCCAGCGCCGCCTGCGGATCACCCGCCAACACATACCGCGCCGCTAACTGTCGTCGGGCGGCATAATCATCGGGTTGTGCGGCCACAGTCTTATCCAGAACCGCAAGCTCCGGCGCACCCTGGGCCAGATCGGCAAATTGCAAACGCGCCAGTAACCCGCTGGCCGGTGGCCGGTCGCGCGCCTCTGCGGGCAAACTTTGCAACAATTGGCGTGCTTCTTCACTGTGATTCAGTTGCAGCAGTTTGTCGGCTAACCCCACCTTCAATTCGCTGTTGTCTGGCTCTTCTTTTAAGGCGCGGCGCAACAGTTCGACTGCTTGCGATTGCCGACCGTGCGCCCATAGCGTCTCGACCTGCTCCAAGACTGGATCGCCGCCGGACGGCGGCGGCCCCTGCAACTGGTCAATGATCTGGCGATAGGCCGATTCCGGCTGTAGTCCGATCAACTGATCCACAATCTGGCCCTGCCATACCACGATCACCGTTGGCAAGCTACGCACCCGCAAATGACTCGCTAGCGCCTGCTCGGCGTCGGCGTTGACCTTGGCCAGAATGAAGCCGCCCCGATACTCCTGGGCCAGCTTGGTCAGCAATGGGGTGAGCGTCTGGCAGGGTTGGCACCAGTCCGCCCAGAAATCCACCAGCACGGGCACTTGCTGGGAATTCTCGACCACTATGCTGGTGAAATTATGTTGATTGACTTCAAAGATAAATGATGGCGATGGATTCATGAAAAACTATCCGTAGGGGCCGTGTAAGGGACGACCGATGCAACGATGGGTCAACAAAGAGAGTGCGTGAGGCGGAGTTGTCGCCGCTTCTCCCAGGGGGAACGCGCCCTCAGCGTTTGAGGTATTGCAATTTGTCCGGCTTGCCATCCCAGAGATCGGCATCGGGCGGTGGGTCTTTCTTGGTGGTAATGACCGGCCATTGCTTGGCGAGATCGGCGTTGAGCGCTAAAAATGCCTGCTGTCCAACGGGCACATCGTCCTCGGCGAAAATGGCGTGGGCTGGGCATTCCGGCTCGCACAGAGTGCAATCAATACATTCGTCGGGATCAATGACCAGAAAATTCGGCCCCTCGTGAAAGCAGTCCACTGGACAAACTTCCACACAGTCGGTGTATTTACATTTGATGCAGTTCTCGGTAACAACGAAGGTCATGCGCGATCCTCATAAAACAGCCGAAAATGGGGAAGGCATCTATCTTAACCGCGATAGTCGGGGTTGGGCAGGGTTGTGACTTTAATGACGGGGACAGGGGTTAGCCATGACAGCCAGATCCCGCCAACGCAGGCAGATACCGTGAGGTGGCTGACCTGCGAAGCCACGCCACGTTTGGATGCCAAGCTCTGAAATTTAGCCAATCAAAACCGCTTCCCTCCATTTCCGAATCGAGTTAAGTAAGGCAATGCGCCGGGCGGGGTGCAAGTCGGTGATGGTTAGGATGCGCTCCCGGATTTGGCCGGTGTCGAGTAGCCAATTCCGCAACGTACCCGCCAATAAACCGCTCGTCACCGGCGGCGTGACCCATTCGCCGCCCACGTTCAGCGCCAGGTTCGCCATGCTGGCCTCGGTTAATTCGCCGCGCTCATTCCACAAAATCACCTCATCGCAATCGGGCCGCGAGGCGCGGGCGGCGTCGTACAGCTCGCGGTGGGTGGTTTTATGGTACAGCCAGATTGCGCCTGAATCGACTGGCTTCTTGGCCAGACCGACCCGCACTGATTGGGGCGACGCCCCGGGATCTAGCGGCGTGGTTTCCACCGCGAACGCGCCGTCCATCTCGACGAGCAAGCGGATTTTGCTGGCCGCTTGCAGCGTCGACCCTAGCTCGGTCAAGTGGCTTTCAATGGCGGATCGGTCGAGCGGTACATCGAAATAAACCGCCGTATCGGCCAACCGCGCCAGATGCGCCACCAGCAGGAAATAGCCTGCCCTCCGGCTCCCACAGCAGCGTTTCCAACAATTGCAAGGCGGGTCGCCGTTCGGTCAGGACGCGCGCTTTGAGCAAACATTCCGCGTATTCGCCACCGGCGTCTGAGTCCCACACCAGACCGCTGCCGACACCATAGGTCGCCTGTCCCTGCTCACGGTCGATCAGCGCGGTGCGAATGGCGACGCTGAACCGTGCTTGTCGCTGCGGGCCGATCAGACCGATAGCACCGGTATACACGCCGCGCGGTCGCGGCTCCAGCTCTCGGATGATTTCCATGCTACGTACCTTGGGCGCGCCGGTGATCGACGCACAGGGAAACATGTTCGCCAAAATCTCCGCCACCGAGGCAGGAGTGCGCGCGGCAACGGTGGAAGTCATTTGCAGCAGGGTTGGATAGCGCTCCACCTCGAATAACTGGGGCACGGTCACGCTGCCCACGCGGGCGATCCGACCCAGGTCGTTGCGCAGCATGTCCACGATCATCAGGTTTTCAGCCCGATTCTTGTCCGACTGCCGCAACTCGGCGATGCAGGCTTCGTCTTCCGCCCGCGTGTGGCCGCGCGCTGCCGTCCCCTTAATCGGTTTCGCGCGCAGCCGCTCGCCGTCTAGCTCGAAAAACAGTTCCGGCGAGATCGAACAGATAGCAAACCGGCCGGTGTCGATGAAAGCGGCGTATTCTGTCGCTTGCGCCGCCGCCAGCTCAGCGAACCAGGCCAGCGGCTCGCCCGCAAAGTCGGCATGTAGCGGAAAGGTGTAGTTGATCTGATAGGTGTGACCGCGCGCGAGATAGTCCCTGACGCGACCCAGGACGGTAGCGTGAGCGTTGCGACTGATGGCCGGTCGCCAGGAGCCGACCGAATAGGAAGCAGATGGAAGCGCGCAATACGCGCACTCGAACGTCTCGTCCGCCTTTTCGTGCAGGCCGAACCAGAGCAGCGGTAAATCCGGCGTCGGGGCGTGAACCGCTAGACTATACGCAGCAGCGGCCTCGTAAGCGATAAAACCGACGGCGTAATAACGCTCTCGATTGACGGCCGCCTCAAGCGCTTGTAATGCCGGAATCACCTCATCCGGCCGCGTGGCCGTCACCACCTGTAGCGGGGCGGCGAAGCGAAACCAGCGCCCATCCGCTCGCAGGATCGCACTGGCCGGCATAGCGCAGGAGAAACCGCTGTAGCCAGTTTGTGCAGATTTAAAAATCCCGCAGGCTTCGTTGCAGATCATCGTCAGCTCCCCAGTAGCGAATCCAGGGGTGCTTCATGGACATTCCACCCCGTGATTCGGTTTTGGCATCGTCTTTCTTGCTCTAGTACCTCTAAGCCTGAAAATTTGGGGAGGCAAGATGGCTAATTCAGCGTCAAAACTCGGTCTCTGGATAACCATGCTCGGTAACTCTCCTCATTGCGAAGCTTAAACCCTGCGATAACCGATTGATGGTCACAGCGCGAAAGATGTGCATAATCAGGTGGCTTTAAAGCGCATCCATTTCAACCTGAGACGCTGCCGGCTCCAGAAACGAGGGCACCGCTGCCTAGGCGGCCACTGAGGCACCCTGAATGAGTGAGCCTATCTGCACCACGCCCGCAACCGGCTGGCAAGCCCGCCTGACCCTGGACTTTCGACGCGACGCTGGCCGCACTGTGTTAGCGCGTTGCGCGCATCAAGGTCCGCTGCGGGTGCAACGGTCGTTCTATCCTGAAGGGCAAAGCCTCTGTCATGTCGCCCTGTTGCATCCCCCAGGCGGCGTAGTTGGCGGCGACGAGTTGCGGATTGACGCCATTCTCGATCCTGGTTCACACGCGCTGATCACCACGCCCGCCGCCGGCAAGTTCTACCGCAGCGCCGGCCCCTGGGCGCTTCAGAGCCAGCGGTTGACGGTCGCCGCCGACGCCGCCCTGGAATGGCTACCGCAGGAGACCATCGTTTATGACGGCGCTCGCGTTCATGCGCTGACTCGCGTCGAATTGCAAGGGAACGCCCGTTTCCTGGGTTGGGAGATTGTCTGTCTGGGGCGACCGGCGGCGGGTGAGAGGTTTACGAACGGCTGTTACCGGCAGGATTTCGAGCTGTGGCGCGATGGCGAGCCGCTCTATTTGGAGCGGGGCCGTTATGACGGCGGCGTTCCCGTTCTCAACGCCGCGTGGGGTTTACAAAGCCAACCGGTATTCGCCACGCTGGTTTGCGCGGGTTCACCGCCGGGCGCGGTCGACGGCATTCGCTTCAGTTGGGAGGAGCTGAAAGCGACGCGCGGCGGCGAACTGGCCACCGCGACCCAACTGGATGGCGCGCTCATCTGTCGCTATCTGGGACCGTCGGCGATGCGCGCCCGACGGTTTTTTGTCTTGGCATGGGGTTTGCTCAGACCCGCGTTACTGGGCCGTCCCCCCTGTCCTTCCCGCTTTTGGGCCACCTGAGACCTTGCGAGAATCGTTATGGAGCTATCGCCCCGCGAAAAAGACAAGCTGCTGCTGTTCACCGCCGGCCTGCTGGCGGAACGGCGCAAGGCCAAGGGTCTGAAGCTGAACTATCCCGAAGCCGTCGCCTACATTTCCTGCGCTCTGCTGGAAGGCGCGCGCGAGGGCCGGACCGTGGCCGAACTGATGAGCCACGGCCGCACGCTGCTGTCGCGTGATGAGGTGATGGACGGCATCCCGGAAATGATTCCCGAAGTCCAAATCGAGGCCACCTTCCCCGATGGCACCAAGCTGGTCACCGTGCACCAGCCGATTCCTTGAGGAGCGCTCATGATTCCCGGCGAAATCGTCACCGTTGCAGGCGACCTCGAACTCAACGCCGGTCGCCGCGTCGTGCGGCTGATCGTGGCCAACACCGGCGACCGGCCGATTCAGGTCGGCTCGCACTACCATTTTTTCGAGACCAATCCGGCGCTACGCTTTAACCGGACGCAAGCGCGCGGCTGCCGGCTCGACATTCCCGCCGGCACCGCCGTCCGTTTCGAGCCAGGCCAGGAACGTGAAGTGGAGTTGGTCGAATACGTCGGCGCGCGGGAGGTGTACGGCTTTCGCGCCGCGATCATGGGACCGCTTCAGCCATGAGCCGCATCGACCGCCGCGCCTATGCGGAGATGTACGGCCCCACCACCGGCGACCGGGTGCGGCTGGGTGATACCGCGCTGTGGCTGGAAGTCGAGCGCGACTGCACGATCTATGGCGAGGAGGTGAAATTCGGCGGCGGCAAGGTGATCCGCGACGGCATGGGGCAATCGCAGCGCGCTCGATCCGAGGGCGCGGTCGATACCGTCATCACCAACGCCTTGATCGTCGATCACTGGGGCATCGTCAAGGCCGACATCGGCATCACCGCCGGGCGGATCAGCGGCATCGGCAAGGCCGGCAACCCGGACGTGCAACCGGGCGTCGACATCGTGATCGGCCCCGGCACCGAGGCCATCGCCGGCGAAGGCTTGATCGCCACCGCCGGCGGCATCGACTCGCACATCCACTTCATCTGCCCGCAGCAGGTCGAGGACGCGCTGATGTCGGGCGTGACCACGATGATCGGCGGCGGCACTGGACCTGCCACCGGCACCAACGCGACCACCTGCACCCCCGGCCCCTGGAATTTGCATCGGATGCTGCAAGCCGCCGAAGGCTTGCCGATCAACCTCGGCTTTCTCGGCAAGGGCAACGCCAGCCGGCCGGAAGCGTTGGAGGAACAGATCGAAGCCGGGGCGATGGGTTTGAAGTTGCACGAGGATTGGGGCACCACGCCAGCGGCCATCGACAATTGTCTGAACGTCGCCGACCGCTACGACGTGCAAGTCGCCATTCACACCGACACCCTGAACGAATCCGGGTTCGTCGAGGACACCCTGGCCGCCTTCAAGGGCCGGGCGATCCACACCTACCACACCGAAGGCGCGGGCGGCGGCCACGCGCCGGACATCATCAAAGCCTGCGGCGAGGCGAACGTCCTACCCTCCTCCACCAATCCGACCCGACCCTACACAGTCAACACGGTGGACGAACATCTCGACATGCTGATGGTCTGCCACCATCTCGACCCTGGCATCCCGGAGGACGTGGCTTTCGCCGATTCGCGTATCCGCCGCGAGACCATCGCCGCCGAAGACATCCTGCACGATCTGGGCGCGTTTTCGATGATTTCTTCGGACTCGCAAGCGATGGGCCGGGTCGGCGAGGTCATCACCCGCACCTGGCAGACCGCCCACAAAATGAAAGTGCAGCGCGGCGCTTTGCCGGACGATCCGGCGCGGCACGACAATTTCCGCATCAAGCGCTATCTCGCCAAATACACTATCAATCCGGCGATCACTCACGGCGTCAGCCATCTGGTCGGCTCGCTGGAAACCGGCAAGCTGGCCGATATCGTGCTGTGGCGGCCAGCGTTTTTCGGGGTGAAACCCTCGCTGATCATCAAGGGCGGCTTGATCATCGCCGCGCCGATGGGCGATCCCAACGCCTCGATTCCCACCCCGCAGCCGGTGCATTATCGGCCGATGTTCGGCGCGTTCGGCGGCGCGCTGGCCGCGACGTGTCTGACCTTCGTGTCCAAAGCCGCGCTGAACAGCGGCGCGCTGGATGGGTTAGGGTTGCGTCGGACGCTGGCGGCGGTGCAAAACACCCGCGCCCTGCGCAAGCGCGATCTGATCCACAATGACGCCCTGCCCAAGATCGACGTCGATCCCCAGACGTATGAAGTGCGGGCGGACGGCGCGTTGCTCGCTTGCGATCCGGCCGACGTACTGCCGCTGGCGCAACGCTATTTCCTATTTTGAGGGGCTTCATGGACTCCGCCGAATCGGTCGAACTGCAAATCGTCGAGCGCCTGACCGACGCCTCGCCCGCGCAATCGACCTTGACGCTGCCGTTTGAACAGCGTCAAAAGAGTCGGTTGCGCACCCGCTTGGACAGCGGCGAGGATGTCGGTTTGTTCCTCCCGCGCGGCACGGTGTTGCGGCAGGGCGACCGGCTGCGCAGCACCTGCGGACGGGTGGTCGAAGTTCGCGCCGCGCCGGAAGCGGTGTCCACCGCCCGCGCCGACGATGCTTTGCTGCTGGCGCGGGCCGCCTATCATCTCGGCAACCGCCACGTCGCCCTGCAAGTAGGAACGGGTTGGCTGCGTTATCTCCACGATCATGTCTTGGATCGCATGGTGGAGGATTTGGGTCTGACGGTCAGCGGCGAGCGCGCGCCCTTCGAGCCGGAAGCGGGCGCTTACGGCGGCGATCACCACGGCCACGGCCACGCGCATTAACCCCGCCGCCCTGCCCCGCCTGCTGCAACTGTGCAGCCCGACCCTGCCGGTCGGCGCTTACGCCTATTCGCAAGGTTTGGAATGTGCAGTCGAACGCGGCTGGGTGCGGGACGAAGCCAGCGCGGGCGCGTGGATTCTCGGCTTGCTCGACCACAACCTGCGACGCTTGGATCTGCCGGTCTTCGCGCGTCTGTATCGCGCGTGGCGGGATTTGGACGCGGAAGCGGTCAAGCATTGGAACGCCTGGCTGTACGCCTCGCGCGAAGCGGCGGAGTTGCAGCAGGAAGACCGCCACCTCGGCATGGCGCTGGCCCGGTTGCTGGCCGATCTCGGTTTGGATGAAGCCGCGCCGTGGCGGAACGCGCCGCGCGTCTGCTTCGCAACCCTGTTCGCGCTAGCCGCCGCGCGCTGGGAGATTCCGCTGCCACAAGCCGCCACCGGTTACGCTTGGAGTTGGCTCGAAAACCAAGTCACCGCCGCGACACGCTTGATTCCGCTCGGTCAGACCGCCAGTCAACGGCTGCTCAGCGCCGCCGGCCCGGCTGTCACGGCGGCGGTCGCCGAAGGGCTTGTCCTGGCCGACGAGGACATCGGCGCGGCGGCTCCCGGTTTGGCGCTGGCCGGGGCGCTGCACGAAACTCAGTATTCGCGGCTGTTTCGGTCTTGAGTGGGAGCAATTCAGCATGAGAGATTACCGCCCGATCATCGAAAGCGTTTTGAAGCATTATCCTGATGTCCAGGCTATTTATCTCTTCGGTTCCCATGACACGGAACACGAGTGGCCGAATAGCGACGTGGATATCGCCCTGTTGCCGCCGCCGGAGAAAGTTCGGGACATGGGTTCCTTGGTGCTCAGTCCGCTATGGCTCGAACTGGAACAACTGCTCGGAAAGACAGTGGACTTGATCAACCTGCGCCAGGTATCCACGGTCCTGCAAAAAGAAATCATCGTGGCGGATCGTCGGATTTATTGCCACGACGAGTACGCCGCGGACGAGTTCGAGATGCTGGCGCTATCGCTTTACCAGAAGCTGAACCAAGAGCGACGCGAAGTGATTGCCGAAGGATTGCGCAGCGGGAGGTTTCACAAAGTATGAACGACGTGATTCTCAACAGAAAAGTCAGTATCGAGCGCTGCATCGAGCAAATCAACACGTATTACGCCTTGGATCGCGGATTGGCCTTCGAGCAGGATTTTCTCAAGCAAGACGCTATCGCCATGAACCTGCAACGGGCTTGCGAGCTGTCGATTGATATCGCCAACTATCTGATAAAAATTAGAAAATTAGGCTTGCCCCAAGACAGCCGAGACAGTTTTGAGCTGTTGCGGCGGGCTGGGATCATCCACGAATCCATGGCGCGCGCCCTTCAGGCGATGGTCGGTTTCCGCAATATACTGGTACACGAATACCGCAAGCTAGATCTAAGCATCATGGTGAAGGTGATTGAAAACCACACGCGGGATTTACTCGATTTCGCCAACGTGGCGCTCGCGGCATCGGATTGAACTGTCCTCTTCTTGACAGCGCGATTGCGCGATAGCGATTTCTTTCAACGTAACGGATGGAACCGAAATGGCTCATGGGCGTGGAAACCGGCGGCTGCCCGCACGCCCACCGCCCATCCGGGAAGATGCCTTGATCGCCAGCCAGCGCTTGCTGGTTACCGCCAGCCCGATCATCGCGGCAGCGGTCCCCGAAGGCTTAGCGTTGACGGATGACGAGATCGGCGCGGCGGCTCCCGGTTTGGCGCTGGCCGGGGCGTTGCACGAAACCCAGTATTCGCGGTTGTTTCGGTCGTAGACGAAACTACCGAACGATCCAATCGCGCGCCATCGGGCCACTTCAGGAGGAGACCGCTATGCATCCGCGCACCACTTCCGCACTCTTGACTCTTGTCGCTGCGCTGCTGGCGTTGAATCTCGCAGCCTCACTCGGCTTCCTGCCGAACACCCGCACCGCTACCACCCATACCACTCACGAGGTCATTCGCGCCAAGCTGATCGAGCTCGTCTCCGCCGACGGCCGCATCGTCGGCCAACTCCATACCGCCGAAGACGGCTCGGCCAACCTGCGGCTCCGCAACGGCTCTGGAGAAGTCCGCGTCAAACTTGGGGCGTCCGAGAACGGGGCTGGACTGATTCTCATGGACGGTGCCACGCAACCCGGTGTGTGGTTGACTGCAGCCGCTTCTGGAACTGCGCTCACGCTCGCCGATCCCGGCAAACCCAAGCGAGTCATTACGCCTTAACCGATCCAACATGCTGCACAACCAGACATTTGAGCGGATTCGCACCAACGGGACGACGGATAGCCATATGCAAGCTATCGGGCGCTTATCGCCGCCCCATTTTTAAGGAGTGATACTCATGCTGGAAAACCTGGATCATGTAGACTGGTCGTCCCTCGAACACGCCTATGGGGAGGCAAGCGATGTACCGGACTTGCTCCGTTCGCTGCTAGCCACCGATTCAGAGGTTCGCGAGGAGGCCATCTACGAGTTGTTTGGCAACATCTGGCACCAAGGCACCGTCTATCCAGCGTCGGCCGCCGCGGTTCCGTTTCTGTACGAATTGCTGACGGCCCCTGACGTGCGGGACAAGCCAAACATCGCTCATCTGTTAGCCAGCATTGCCGATGGCGTCGGCTATTTGGAGGTTCATGCCGCGCATGAGCGCGGTGAGGCCAACTGGCGGAAGATTCTTGCTGAGAGCGGTAAGACGCTGGAGCGCGAACTGGGGCGGGAAAGGGCCGAGATCGACGCGGTTCACCGCGCGGCCTCGGCGGGACTCCGGCACTTGCTGCCGTACCTCAACGACAGCGAGCCTGAAATTCGACGGGCGGTGGCCGCTGCCCTGGGTAACTACCCGGAACACGCGGCTTGGGCGCTACCGGCTCTCGAAACGGCCTTGAGAACGGAGGCGGATGAGGAGGTCCGTGAAGCGCTATCCGAGAGCCAGATACGCCAAGCCAACCACCGCGCCTGACTATCCGCCTTCATTAAATCAAGAGGCTGCTGCTCATGCTTTCACAACCTCTCCGCGTCGGCGTCGGCGGGCCGGTCGGCTCCGGCAAGACCGCCCTGGTCGAAGCGCTGTGCAAAACGCTGCGCGACCGCTATCAAATCGCCGTGGTCACCAACGACATCTACACCTATGAAGATGCCCAATTCCTGACCCGCGCCCAAGCCCTGGAACCGGAACGCATCATGGGCGTGGAAACCGGCGGCTGCCCGCACACCGCCATCCGGGAAGATGCTTCGATGAATTTGGCGGCGGTGGCGCAATTGTGCGAGCGCTTTCCCGATCTCGATCTGGTGCTGGTGGAATCCGGCGGGGATAACTTGAGCGCCACCTTCAGCCCCGAACTGTCGGATTTGACGATCTACGTGATCGATGTGGCCGCCGGCGACAAGATCCCGCGCAAGGGTGGCCCTGGCATTACTCGCTCCGACCTGCTGGTCATCAACAAGATCGACCTCGCGCCCCACGTTGGCGCATCGTTGGAAGTCATGGAACGCGACGCGCGCAAAATGCGCGGCGACCGGCCGTTTGCGTTCACCAACCTCAATACCCGGCAGGGATTGGACCAGGTGACCCGCTTCATCGTCGAACAAGGCATGTTGTAATAGCGACCACAGAGTCAGAATCGACGCTATCAGCGCGGCGGCTGTCCATTTTTCGACTTGGCGCGTTCCGTCACGTTCAGTCTCATGCCTACCTTCGCGATGCGCTTGCCGCGCATCTCGCGCACTACAAACTCGATCCGACCCACGCGGACCCGGTCACCCACCACCGGCCGCTCGAACTGGCGACTTAGATAATCCTCCAAGGTGCCGGAGGCCATCTCGGGATCGAGCTGGAGACTATAAAGCAGCGTTAGATCGGCCATGCCGGCCTCAGCGTTCAACACCAATTCGCCGAAGAAGCGAGAAGGCTCCAGATACTCCGGAAGCCGCTGGGAGGCGGCGAACCAGGGATCCAGCAACGCTAAATCAGCTGAGCGGCCAAGCAAGAAGATATGATCGTCATCGCGCAGCCGCAAATCCGCGTCGATGTCGGTCAGGCGGCCATCCCGGATCAATCCGACCAGGCGCACCCCTTCCGGCAACCTCACATCAGCCCAAGCTTGGCCCATCGCCGGACTGTCGCCTGTCACCGGATAGCTCAACAGCTCGTAGTCCAGCCCTTGCGGCGTCTCCAGCCGCAAGCGCCGCGCCGGGGCGGTGCCCGACGGCGGCACCTGCAATTTGAACAGCCGGGCCGCCGCAGCCACCGTCCAGCCCTGAATCACCAGTGACAGCAGCACCATGAAGAACGCCACGTTGAAATACAGCCGGAAATGCTCCAGGCCGGCCAACCACGGAAACAGCGCCAGAATGATCGGCACCGCGCCGCGCAGTCCCACCCAGGCGATAAACACCTGCTCGCGCCACGCGAAGCGAAACGGCAGCAGGCACAGCGCCACCGCCACAGGGCGGGCGATCAGGATCAGCACCCCGGCAATCAGCAGGCTCGGCGCGGCGAGCGGCACGATCTGGTGCGGGGTAATCAGCAGGCCCAGAATCAAAAACATGCCGATCTGGCTCAACCAAGCCATCCCGTCATGGAACCGCCGGATGTCATCGACATTGCACAGCGGGCGGTTGCCGAGCGCGATCCCCGCCAAGTAGACCGCCAGGTAGCCGCTACCTCCCGCAACCGCAGTTGCGCCAAAGATCAACAACGCGCCCGAAAAAGCCAGCAAGGGGTATAAACCGGCATTGAGCGCCACCCGATTGAGCAGCCACGCCAGCGTCCGACCGCCGCCCACGCCGATAGCCGCGCCGAGGCCCATCTGCTGCACGAAGGTCAGGGCGACCGCCCAACCCGGATCGCCGCGACCCGCCGCCAGCAGCTCCACCAAAGCGACCGTCAAGAAAATCGCCATCGGATCGTTGGCGCCGGATTCGATCTGCAAGGTGGCATCCACCCGCTGTTTCAGCCGCAACCCGCGCGAATGCAAAATGCTGAACACCGCCGCCGCATCGGTGGAGCCGACGATGGCCCCGACCAGCATCCCTTCCAGCCAGTGCAAATCCAGAAACCAGATGGCGGCCAAGCCGGTCAACCCCGCCGTCACCACCACGCCGACGGTCGCCAGCCACAGCGCCGGCCACAAGCCCACCCGAAAACTGCCGATTTCGGTGCACAAACCGCCGTTGAACAAGATCACCACCAGCGCCACGGTGCCGATCATGTAAGTCGTTTGCACGTCATCGAAACGAATTCCGCCCGGCCCGTCCTCGCCCGCCAGCATCCCCAGCGCCAGAAACACCAGCAACAGCGGCAACCCAAACCGGGTTGAAATCGTGCTCGCCAGCACGCTGAGCAGAAACAGCACGCCGACCAATAGGATCAACTGATTGGTGAAGTCCATGGCTTTATGGTGCTGGGGTGATGGCCGATGGCCGCATGGCATTGGCGCATCAGCGGGGTTTCGCCGTTTAGGTAGCTGCTCTCATCCTATCCCATCCTGCCCCATCCTGCGTCACCACCTTGATCGGTCGCACCATAACGAGGCGTCCGCTGCTGAGTTTAAGCAGGATTAATAAGTAAAAATTTAATAAATAAAGACTTTTTTGTTGGCACGGTCCTTGATAACTGTCTGTTAAGCCCGTATGCGGGCGGATATCGACCTTTCTCACTTTGAGGGCCGCACATGACCGACATCAAACCCAAGATTTTTCCCTGGCTGCTGGCCGGAACGCTGACGCTGGGCGTTTCGCTGGCGCACGCCGCCGACACCATCAAGGTCGGCGTCCTGCATTCCCTGTCCGGCACCATGGCGATCAGCGAAACCACGCTCAAGGACACCGTCCTGATGCTGATCGACGCCCAGAACAAGAAGGGGGGTTTGCTCGGTAAGAAGCTGGAAGCGGTGGTGGTCGATCCGGCCTCGAACTGGCCGCTGTTCGCCGAAAAGGCGCGCGAACTGCTGCAGAAGGACAAGGTGGCGGCGGTGTTCGGCTGCTGGACCTCGGTGTCCCGCAAATCGGTGCTGCCGGTGTTCGAGGAACTGAACGGCATCCTGTTCTATCCGGTGCAATACGAAGGCGAGGAGTCGTCCAAGAACGTGTTCTACACCGGCGCGGCTCCCAACCAGCAGGCGATCCCGGCGGTGGATTATTTGATGAAGGATCTGGAGGTGAAGCGCTGGGTGCTGGCCGGCACCGATTACGTCTATCCCCGCACCACCAACAAGATTCTGGAAGCCTATTTGAAGGCCAAGGGGGTCAAGGACGAGGACATCCTGATCAACTACACCCCGTTCGGCCATTCCGACTGGCAGTCCATCGTCGCTGACATCAAGAAATTCGGCTCCGTCGGCAAGAAAACCGCTGTGGTCTCCACCATCAACGGCGACGCCAACGTGCCGTTCTACAAGGAGCTGGGCAATCAGGGCGTGTCCGCCAAGGACATCCCGGTGGTCGCGTTCTCGGTCGGCGAGGAAGAACTGTCCGGCATCGACACCAAGCCGCTGGTCGGCCATCTCGCCGCCTGGAACTACTTCATGAGCGTCAAGGGCAAGGCCAACGACGCCTTCATCAAGGACTGGCACGCTTTCATCAAAAACGACAAGCGGGTGACCAACGATCCGATGGAAGCGCATTACATCGGCTTCAACATGTGGGTCAAGGCGGTCGAGAAAGCCAAGACCACCGACCCCGACAAGGTGATCGACGCCATGATCGGCATCGAAGCGCCCAACCTGACCGGCGGCGTCGCCAAGATGCTGCCCAACCACCACCTCACCAAACCGGTGTACATCGGCGAAATTCAGGCCGACGGCCAATTCGATGTGGTTTGGAAAACCAAGGGCTTAGTCGAGGGTGACGCCTGGTCGGATTTTCTGCCCGGCAGCAAGGACATCATCGCCGACTGGGCCGATCCCAAGATCAAGTGCGGCAACTACAATACCGTCACCAAGACCTGTTCCGGTCAGAACTACAAATAAGTTCAAGTCTCCGCCCTTCCCTTCCCCATGTTCCCTCTCTCCCGGCGGGAGAGGGGGCGTGGCGGGTAAGGGCGCGACCGAATTCCGCCGTCTTTCTTCGCATGCGAGACCTTACCCATGCTTTCTCGTACGCTGCTTCGCGCTGGGTTCCTCACGCTCGCCCTCGCTCTGTTGACACTGTTCGATACCCCACCCGCCCACGCGGCCGATGACGCCGCCGTGCGCGCCGCCTTGGCGCAATTGCGCGACGCCGATTTCGATGGCAAAGCCGAACTGATCGAAATGCTGGTGAATTCGAATCATCCCCGCCTGGTCCCGATCCTGAAGGCCCTTTCCGACAGCCGTTTGTACTATCAGGAAGAAGGGGATCGGGTGGTGATTAGCCTCAGCGGTGACGCCGATATTGCTATCGAGGATGCGGTCAGCGGCGAAGCGCTCGGCCAAGCCAGCAAGCGCGACCTGGAGCGAATCACCACCAACAACCGGCTGCGCCGGCTGCTGGAAAACCGTCTGGCCAGCCTGGGACTCGCTAGCGCTGACCCGCAACAGCGCAAGGCGGCGGTCGAAGCCTTCCTGCGCAATCCCGACCCGGCGGCGACCGAACGGCTGCGGGCGCGGCTGGCGGTGGAAACCGACGGCGGCATCAGGGATTTGCTGGCGGCGGCCATGGCGCTGGCGGATCTGGCCAGCCCGGACCCCGCCGTTCGGGCGCAGGGAGCCACCGCCCTGGGCGGACGGCTGCAAGCGGAACTGCGCGGCCCGCTGACCCGCATGGCCGCCGAGGATCCCGACCCCGTCGCGCGGGAAGCCGCCCGCATCGCCCTGACCCGCACCCAATTTCGCCTGCAACTGCTGGGTTGGGCCGAAACCCTGTTTTTCGGCCTGTCGCTCGGCTCGGTGCTGATTCTGGCCGCCATCGGCCTGGCGGTCACTTTCGGGGTGATGGGCGTCATCAACATGGCGCACGGCGAATTGATGATGCTGGGCGCGTACACCACCTGGCTCACCCAGCAATGGCTGCCGGTCAACTGGTCGCTGCCGGTGGCGGTGCCGCTGGCCTTTCTGGTCGCGGCGCTGGCCGGCATCGCCATCGAGCGCGGCGTGATCCGATTCCTGTACGGTCGACCGCTGGAAACGCTGCTGGCGACCTTCGGCGTCAGTCTGATCCTGCAACAGGCGGTGCGCTCGATCTTCTCGCCGCTCAACCGCTCGGTCGCGACCCCGGACTGGATGAGCGGCACCATCGCGCTCGGTCCGCTGGAAGTGACGTTGAACCGGCTCATCATCATCGGTTTTTGCATCGCCGTGTTCGCTCTGCTGTGGCTGGCGCTGCAACGCACCCGCCTGGGACTGGAGGTGCGCGCCGTGTCGCAGAATCGGGCGATGGCCCAAGCGATGGGGGTGCGCTCGGCCAGGGTCGACGCGCTCACCTTCGGCCTGGGCAGCGGCATCGCCGGCGTCGCCGGGGTGGCGCTGTCGCAACTGACCAACGTCGGTCCCAACCTCGGCCAAAGCTACATCGTCGATTCCTTCATGGTGGTGGTGTTCGGCGGGGTCGGCAACTTGTGGGGGACGCTGGTGGCCGGCTTGTCGCTGGGGGTCGCCAACAAGCTGCTGGAACCCTGGTCGGGCGCGGTGCTGGCCAAGATTCTGGTGCTGATCTTTCTGATCCTGTTCATCCAGAAACGGCCCCGCGGACTGTTCCCGCAACGCGGCCGGGCGGCGGAGGTTTAAACATGCGCCTGCCCGCCTGGCTGCTTTCCGACCGCGCCGGCCTGGCGCTGCTGGCGGTGCTGGCGGCGCTGGCCGTCGGCGTGCCGACGCTCAACCTGCTCACGCCGCCCGACAGCCCGCTGCACCTGAGCGCCTACACCATCACCTTGCTCGGCAAGTATCTGTGTTACGCCCTGCTGGCGGTGTCGGTCGATCTGGTGTGGGGCTACATGGGCATTCTCAGCCTTGGCCACGCCGCCTTTTTCGCGCTCGGCGGCTACTGCTTCGGCATGTACCTGATGCGCCAAATCGGGGCGCGCGGCGTTTACGGCAACGCGGAACTGCCGGATTTCATGGTGTTTCTGAATTGGTCGGAACTGCCGTGGTACTGGCACGGCTTCGATCAGTTCTGGTTCGCGGCGCTGATGGTGCTGGCCGTGCCGGGGTTGTTGGCCTATGTGTTCGGCTGGTTCGCCTTCCGCTCGCGGGTGTCGGGCGTGTATCTCTCGATCATCACCCAAGCCTTAACCTATGCCTTGATGCTGGCGTTTTTCCGCAACGAGATGGGCTTCGGCGGTAACAACGGTCTGACCGATTTCAAGGACGCGCTCGGCTTCCCGCTGCACGCCGACGGGACGCGGATCGTGCTGTTCGTGCTGTCGGCGCTGGCGCTGGCCGGCGGCTATCTGGCCTGTCGCTGGCTGGTGTCCACCCGCATGGGCCGGGTGCTGGTGGCGATCCGCGATTCCGAGGATCGCGCCCGCTTTCTCGGCTATCGGGTGGAGCGGGTCAAGGCGCTGGTGTTCACCTTCTCGGCGATGCTGGCGGGTCTCGCCGGGGCGCTGTACGTGCCGCAGGTCGGCATCATCAATCCCGGCGAATTCGCCCCGCTCAACTCGATTGAAGCGGTGATCTGGGTCGCGGTCGGCGGGCGCGGCACCCTGGTCGGGGCGGTGGTCGGCGCGGTGCTGGTCAATTACGCCAAAACCTGGCTGACCGGCGCGTTGCCGGAGGTGTGGCTGTTCGCGCTGGGCGGCCTGTTCGTGGCGGTGACCCTGCTGCTGCCGCGCGGTCTGATCGGCTTGTGGCGGCGACGGGAGGCGACGGCGTGAGCGAACTGATTTCCGAACTCGACGCGGCGGGAATGCACCCGCCCGTTGGCCCGGTCGATGCGACCCACGGCGTTCTGCTGTATCTGGAAGCAGTCAGCGTCACCTTCGACGGCTTCAAGGCCATCGACAATCTGTCGCTGTACATCGGCGACGGGGAACTGCGCTGCATCATCGGCCCCAACGGGGCGGGCAAGACCACAATGATGGACATCATCACCGGCAAGACCAAGCCCGACGCCGGTCGGGTGTTCTTCGGCCAGACCATCGACCTGCTCAAGCTGGACGAACCGGCCATCGCCCGCGCCGGCATCGGCCGTAAATTTCAGCGTCCGACGGTGATCGAACCGCTGACCGTGCTGGAGAATCTGGAACTGGCGATGTCGGGCGCGAAGCGGCTGCGCGGCCTGCTGAACACGCGCCTGTCGAAAGCGGAAGGGGAGCGCATCGCCGCCGTGCTGGAACGGATCGGCTTGGCCGAGCACGGCGGCCGGCAGGCGGGCATTCTAGCCCACGGCCAAAAGCAATGGCTGGAGATCGGCATGGTGCTGATGCAGGAACCGCGCCTGCTGCTGGTGGACGAGCCGGTGGCGGGGATGACTCCGGCCGAGATGGAGCGCACCGCCGAACTGCTGCAATCGCTGGCGGGCGAGCATTCGGTGGTGGTGGTCGAACACGACATGGGTTTCGTCCGCTCCATCGCCGACCAGGTCACGGTGCTGCATCAGGGCCGGGTGCTGGCCGAAGGGAAGCTGGACGACTTGCAGATCGATCCGATGGTGATCGAAGTCTATCTGGGAGCGGGCGATGCTGACCATTGAAGGTCTGAACCAGTTTTACGGCGAATCCCACACGCTGTGGGATCTCGGCCTGGAGGTGCCGGAAGGCGCGGTGATCAGCCTGATGGGCCGCAACGGCGTCGGCAAGACCACGTTGCTAAAGTGCATCATGGGCCTGCTGCCGATCCGCTCCGGCCGGATCGCCTTCGCCGGCGCGGAAATCAACCGGCTGCCGCCGGAACGACGCGCGCCGCTCGGCATCGGCTACGTGCCGCAAGGCCGGCAGATTTTTCCGCTGCTGACGGTCGAGGACAATTTAAAAATCGGGTTGGCCGCCAACCCCCGCCGCCCGCGCCAAATTCCCGAATTCATTTTTGAACTGTTCCCGGTATTGAAAACCATGCTCAAACGGCGCGGCGGCGATCTGTCCGGCGGCCAGCAACAGCAGTTGGCCATCGGCCGCGCCTTGGCGCTGGAGCCGCGTCTGCTGATCCTGGACGAACCGACCGAGGGCATTCAGCCCAACGTGGTGCGGGAGATCGGCCGAGTCATCCGACGGCTGAACGAGCAACAGCTCGAACAGGTGCGCCAGCAGGCGACGCTGGTCCAGGAAATCGGCAACGCCGTTCAGCGCATGAACCAGGAATTGGGCATGACCGTGTTGCTGGTCGAACAGAAACTGCCGTTCGCCCGCTGGGTGGCGCAGCGCTTTTGCATCGTGGACAAGGGGCGGACGGTGGCGACGGGGGCGATGGCGGATTTGAGCGATGGTTTAGTGCGGCAGTATCTAACCGTGTAATCCGTGCGTTAAATATGCGGCCAGGCGCATTCTCTCCCATGAGGGAGAGAATGTGGAGTTTGCAATTATCGCTGCTGCCGGAGGTTATGCTCCTGCGCGTCCACCGTAGCAATCGCAGTCATATTGATGATGCGCCGCGCCGTGGCCGAGCGGGTCAGGATATGCGCTGGTTTGGCCAGTCCGAGCGTGATCGGTCCCACCGAGATCCCGTTGGTCACTTCTTTCAGCAGGTTATGCGAGATATTGGCGGCATCCGCATTCGGCATAATCAACAGATTGGCCGCACCCTTCAGCCGCGAATGCAAAAAGGTCCGGTTGCGCAATTCCTCGGACAGAGCCGCATCGCCGCGCATTTCGCCGTCCACTTCCAGATCGGGCGCGCGCTGACGGATCAGTTGCAGGGCCTCCGCCATCTTGCGCGCCTGCGGCGATTTGTGCGACCCAAAACTCGAATAAGAAAGCAGCGCGACCTTCGGCGCCACGAAGCGAGCCACTTCCTCCACCGCCAGCAGGGTGATGTCGGCGATTTCCTC
Organism: Candidatus Contendibacter sp.; assembly: GCA_049293375.1. Classification (GTDB taxonomy): domain Bacteria; phylum Pseudomonadota; class Gammaproteobacteria; order Competibacterales; family Competibacteraceae; genus Contendibacter. The sequence goes on along the minus strand of JBATSQ010000019.1, from coordinate 11,577 downwards.
GGCGGTCGGATCGGCGTTGATGTCGGTGTCGCAGAAAAACAGGGGGCCATGCGAAGTGATCAGCATGTTCATGGCGGCCGGCGTTTTCACGCCCTCGCGCAGGCCGATGATGTCCAAGATGTAATTGATGTGATCGGGATAGCCGCCGATCAAGCCGCACAGCAGCGCATCGCCGTAGCCGAGCCGCAGCAGCAATGCCCCGATCACCGTGGCGCGGGTGTTGACCCGGACCCGCGCCTTGTTGGGATCGACGCCGTAACGCCCGCGCAGTTGATGGTATTCCTGCCAGCATTCCTCGTAGTAAGGGTTGTTTTGGGGATCGATGACTTCGAAATCCTGGTCGGGCCGGATACGCAAGCCGAATTCGGCGATGCGCTGTTCGATCCGGCCGCGCCGCCCGATCAGAATGGGGGTGGCCAAACCATCATCGACCACCCCTTGAATGGCCCACAGCATCCGCTCTTCCTCGGCCTGGGCGTAGATCACGCGCTTGCGGTCGGCTTTGGCGCGCTCGAAGATCGGGCGCATGATTTGGCCGGAGCGATAGACCCGCTGGCTCAAGGTGGTGTGATAGGCAGCGAAATCCTGGATGGGCCGGGTCGCCACGCCGCTGTCCATCGCCGCCTTGGCCACCGCCAGCGGCAGCGTGAGCAACAGGCGCGGCTCGAACGGTTTGGGGATCAGATATTCCGGCCCAAAGGTGATTTGCTGTTCGCCGTAAGCGGCGGTTTCCTCTTGGGAATGCGGCTCGCGGGCCAGTTCCGCCAGCGCGCGCACGCAGGCGAGCTGCATCGCTTTGTTGATGGTGGTCGCGCCCACGTCCAGCGCGCCCCGGAAAATGTAAGGGAAGCACAAGACATTGTTGACCTGGTTGGGATAGTCGGAGCGGCCGGTGCCGATGATCGCGTCGGGCCGCGCGGCCTTGGCCTCTTCCGGCATGATTTCGGGCACCGGGTTGGCCAGCGCCATGATAATGGGCTTGTCGGCCATGGTTTTGACCATCTCGCCGGTCAGAACCCCGGCCTTGGACAGGCCCAGAAAGACATCCGCACCGACGATAGCCTCGCGCAAGGTACGCGCCGGGGTGTCGGCGGCGTAAGCCGCTTTCTCCGCATCCAGCTTGCTGCGGCCTTGATGGATGACGCCCTGGCTATCGCACACGATGACATTTTTGCGTTGCAAACCCAGACCGAGCAGCAAATCCAGGCAGGCGATGCCCGCCGCGCCCGCGCCGGAGGTGACGACCCGCACCTCGGCGATGTTCTTGTCCACCAGCGACAGCGCGTTGAGCACGGCGGCGGCGGTGATGATCGCGGTGCCGTGCTGATCGTCGTGAAACACCGGAATTTTCATCCGGTCCCGTAGCTTGCGCTCGATATAAAAGCATTCCGGGGCTTTGATGTCCTCCAGATTGATGCCGCCGAAGCTCGGCTCCAGGCTGGCGATGATCTCGACCAGCTTGTCGGGGTCGCGCTCGCTGATTTCGATGTCGAACACATCGACACCGGCGAATTTCTTGAACAGCACCCCCTTGCCTTCCATCACCGGCTTGGCCGCCAGCGGACCGATGTCGCCCAAGCCGAGCACAGCGGTGCCGTTGGTGATGACCGCCACCAGATTGCCGCGTGCGGTGACGGTGGACACCTCGCGGGGGTCTTCGACGATCACCTCGCAGGCGGCGGCCACACCGGGCGAGTAGGCCAACGCCAGGTCGCGCTGGTTGGCCAGCGGCTTGGTCGGCGCGACCTCGATCTTGCCGTAAGGAGCCATGCGGTGATAGCGCAAGGCGCTTTCGTTGAAATCATCAGCCATGTTCGAGAAGTTCCTGTATGAAAGTGCATGTTCCGCCACGGTCACTCCAGGCGGCTCGTAGCAAGGAAAACGGTTGATAACAAACCTGTATTTGTGGTGTCGCTGAGAAATACGCCAGAGCAATGTCGAGGTTACTTGGTTTCGGGAGCGCTGTGTTTTAGACCCTAGTTATGAATTTTGAGAGATTATCTAACAGAGATTATTATGGTACATGCTGAAAATCAGCAGAAGATCTTTAGTGACAGGCTGCTACCCAGCCTTCATGCGTCTTCGGTTGCATAAAACTTCACCGCTCCCTCATCTCAATGAACGCCCTCCTCCAACAGATTAGTCTCGCTGCGCCTCTTTTTGTCTTGGTTTTCGTCGGTTATGGACTGATGCGTGCTCTGGGTTGGCCAAAATCGATGTCGGAGAATCTAACCCGTTTTGTCTTTACCGTCGCCTTGCCGGCCATGCTGTTCCGGCTGATGAGTGATTTTTCCCAATTGCCGCCGGTCGATGCCCGGCTCTTGTTGGCCTTTTTTGGTGGCTGTTTGCTGGTCTTTGGCATCGGTCGGCTGGTAGCCTGGAAGATGTTCAGACTGGACGGTGTGGCGCAGTCCGTATTCGCGCTGGGTGGGGTATTTTCCAATAACGTGATGCTCGGTCTGCCGCTGGCCAAAGTGGCGCTGGGGGAGGCGGCAGTGCCATCGGTGGCGCTGGTATTGGTGTTTAACGCGCTGATTTTATGGACGCTAGTCACTGTTTCAGTCGAATGGGCGCGGCACGGTAGTTTTTCGGCGCGCGGCTTCGCCCAGACGGCGCGCGCGGTGCTGACCAACCCCATCGTAGCCGCCATTCTTTCTGGTTCGCTATTCGGCGTTAGCGGGTTGCCCCTACCGATGCTGATTGACGCGCCACTGGCCATGATCGGTCAGGCAGCCGCGCCACTGGCGTTAGTGGCGTTGGGGATGGGACTGGCGGAATACGGTATCCGTGACGGCTGGCGGCTCAGTCTTGCCATCAGCGCGCTCAAATTATTGGTGCAACCGTTGGTGGTCTGGCTGCTCGCGCGATTACTGGGCTTGCCGATGCTGGAGACGCAAGTCGTGGTGTTGCTGGCGTCGATTGCGGTTGGGGCTAACGTTTATCTGATGTCACATCAGTTCCAGAGCCTGGAAGGGCCGGTGGCCAGCAGTCTGCTATTGTCCACCGGGCTGGCGGCGCTGACCACGCCGCTGGTGCTAACCCTGTTGCAACTTTGAGTGCTTCGACCAGCGCAGCGCCCCACCCTGAAGGTAGATGCACTGGCGGCGACAACATCCCATTCACCGCTTGGCTATTACATCGCCTGGCTTAGGAAGCGCGCTCCTAGCAGCGGGGCCGCGCACGACGCGGTCATGCAATCGATTACATGACCTCTCTGATCGCGCCTCCTCCAGCGAACTGCGGCCAATCCTAAAAACCTTGATTCTTGTCAAGGAACCCATCTCCAGGCTCTCGTAATATTGCATTTGCAGCATTCTTTGCGAGATCCGCGATGGCCACGCTCAAGCAACAACAAATCTCGGTTCTGACCATGAACACCATGGCCTTTGCGGTGAATTTCGCCGTATGGGTCATGTTTTCGGTCATCGGCATCAAGATCAAGGCCGAGCTGAATTTAAACGAAACGGAATTCGGTCTGCTGGTCGCCACCCCGATTCTGACCGGTTCGCTGGTGCGGCTGCCGCTGGGTCTGCTGACCGACCGCTACGGTGGGCGGATCGTGTTTTTCATCCAGATGCTGCTGGTGTCGATCCCCACCTGGCTGGTCTCTTACGCGACGGAGTATTGGCAGTATTTGGTGTTGGGGCTGTTCGTCGGGCTGGCGGGTGGCTCGTTTGCGGTCGGCATCGCCTACACCTCGACCTGGTTCAGCAAAGAGCGCCAGGGGACGGCGATGGGCATTTTCGGCGCGGGCAACGCCGGTTCCTCGCTGACCAAATTTGTCGCGCCCATGATCATCGCCGCCTTCGGCGCCTGGCAGATGGTGCCGAAAGTCTACGCCGTCGCCATGATCGTGATGGCCATACTGTTCTGGTTTTTCACCTACACCGATCCGCTGCACCAGAAAGATGCGGCACAAAACCGCGTCCGACCGAGCCTGGGCCAGCAGTTGCAACCGTTGCTCGACGCGCGGGTGTGGCGCTTCGGGCTGGCTTACGCTTTCGTGTTCGGCGGTTTCGTGGCGCTGGCCTTGTGGTTGCCGAAATACTATGTCGGCGAATACGGCCTGCCGCTGGCGACCGCCGCCTTTTTGACCATCTTCTTCGATCTGCCCTCCGGGGCGATTCGCGCGCTGGGCGGTTGGGCGTCGGACAAGTGGGGCGGCAACATCGTCACCTGGTGGGTGCTGTGGATCAGTCTGGCTTGCCTGTTCCTGCTCAGCTATCCGCCGACCACCATGACCATTCACGGCATCAAGGGCGATGTCTCGGTCAATCTCGGCATCGGCGTCGTGTTGTTCACCGTGCTGGCGTTCGTGGTCGGCATGGCCCAGGGCTTCGGCAAGGCCAGCGTCTATCGCAGTCTGGCCGATTATTATCCGACTCAGATGGGCGTGGTTGGCGGCATCGTCGGCCTGATTGGCGGTTTGGGCGGCTTTGTGATGCCGATCATGTTCGGGGTCGCCGCCGACGCCGTGGGTGTGCGCAGCAGTTGCTTCATGCTGATGTTCCTGCTGGTGGTGGTCACCATGCTGTGGACCTGGGTGGCCGAGAAGAACGAGCGCGAGGAGATTCTGGAGCGGCACGCCGAAGTCCGCGCCGAACTGGCGAGCGCCAATCTGATCGAGCGGGTCTACCGCCGCCGTCACCTGCTGGCCGATTGGCGACCGGATGACGAAGACTTCTGGCAACAGGCCGGACAGCGCATCGCTCACCGTAACCTGTGGCTGTCGATGCCCGCGTTGCTGCTGGCTTTCGCGGTGTGGGTGGTGTGGAGCGTGATCGTGGTCGAACTGCCGCGCGTCGGCTTCAAGTTCACCCAAAATCAATTGTTCTGGCTGGCGGCGCTGCCGGGCTTATCCGGCCCGTTCTTCCGGGCGCTGTATTCCTTCGTGGTGCCGATCTTCGGCGGCCGCAACTGGACGGTGTTCAGCACCGCCTTGCTGTTGCTGCCGACCTTGTGGATTGGGGTGGCGGTGCAAGACCTCAACACCAACTACGCGGTGTTCGTGGTGATCGCCCTGTTGTGCGGGCTGGGCGCGGGCAATTTTTCCTCCAGCATGGCCAACATCAGCTTCTTCTTCCCGCAGCGGCTGCAAGGCACCGCGCTGGGCCTGAACGGCGGCATCGGCAATCTGGGGGTCGGGCTGGCGCAGTTGATCGTACCCATCGCCATCTACGGCGGCGCGCTGTGGATTCTGGGCGGCGGCGCGCAAAACCGTTTCGACGAGGGCATCATCACCCCGATTTGGCTGCAAAACGCCGGCTTTATCTGGGTGCCGTTTATCGTCGCCGCCTCGGTCGCCGCTTGGTTTGGCATGGATAACATCGGCACGGTCAAAGCCGGTTTCGCCGAGCAGGTGGCGATCTTCCGCCACAAGCATCAGTGGCTGATGAGCTGGCTGTACACCGGCACTTTCGGTTCCTTCATAGGGCTGGCGGTCACCTTCCCGATGCTGGTCAATACCGCGTTTCCGGCCGCCGACGCCTTCAAATTCGCCTTCGTCGGCCCATTGCTGGCGGCATTGGTCAGGCCGCTCGGCGGCTGGCTGTCCGATCGGATCGGCGGCGCGGCGATCACGGCCTGGGTGTTCGCGACGATGACGGCGGCCTCGCTGGGCGCGCTGCTGTTCCTGCCGGGGCCGAACGGCGGCGACGGCAATATGAGCGGTTTCATCATCATGTATCTGATGCTGTTCGTCGCAGCGGGCATCGGCAACGGCTCCACTTTCCGCATGATTCCGATCATTTTCCGCGTCTTGCGCCAGCGGCAGTTGCATGGCGGCGACCGCGCCGGTTTGGAAGAGGCGTCACGGCTGGCCGCGACCGAGGCGGCCGCCACGCTCGGCTTCAGTTCGGCGGTGGCGGCGTTTGGCGGCTTCTTCATTCCCATCGCCTACGGTGCGTCCATCAACCTGACCGGTGGTTATCAGGCGGCGCTGATGGTGTTCGCACTGTTTTATCTCAGTTGCCTGTGGGTCACCTGGCGCTGGTATGCGGGCAAGAACGTGGAAGCGCCGTGTTGAATCACGTTTGATTGCTTTTTGGAACCCTGTTTGAGGAGTAGCTCACGATGTCCACGGCAATAACAACAGACGCCGACGCGAAACCCACGTCAGGCACTTGGCTAAAAGTCTGGACGCCGGAAGACCGGACGTTCTGGGAAAACACCGCCAAGCCGCTGGCCTGGAAAACGCTGATCATCACCACCCTGAATCTGATGATGGCTTTTATCGTCTGGTTCGTGGTGTCGGCGCTGGTGGTGCGCCTGCCGAATATCGGTTTCAAGCTGACAGCCAGTCAAACCTTCTGGCTGGCGGCGATGCCGGGCTTGGCCGCTGGCATCTTCCGGGCGATTCATACTTTTCTGGTGCCGATATACGGCACCCGCCACGTCATCGCCTTTTCCACGCTATCGCTGCTGATTCCAATTGTCGGCTGGTTCTACGCGATTCAAGACCCGACCACGCCGTATTGGGTGTTGTTGCTGCTGTCGTTTCTGGCGGGTTTGGGCGGTGGCAATTTCTCCTCGTTCATGCCCTCGACCAGCCTGTTTTTCCCCAAGCGGCTGCAAGGCACGGCGCTGGCAATTCAGGCGGGCATCGGCAATTTCGGAGTCAGCGTGGTGCAGTTCATCACGCCGTGGATCATCGGTTTCGCGCTGTTTGGGACACTGGCGGGCGAAGCCCAAATCTTCGTGCCGAGCATACCGGGAGCGCTTACCCGGCCCATGTGGCTGCAAAACGCGGCCTTGATCTACGTGCCGTTTATCGTGGTGTTCGCCATCGCCGCGTGGTTCATGCTGAAGTCGGTGCCGGTGCGGGCCAATTTCCGCGAGCAGCTCGACATCTTTCATTTCAGCAATATGCACGGCTTCTGGATGACCTCGCTGTACCTGATGACCTTCGGCTCATTCTCCGGCTTCGCCGCGACCTTCCCGCTGATGATCAAGCAGATGTATACGATCTTGCCGGGTGGCCCTGACCCGTTGAAATACGCCTTTCTCGGCCCGCTGGTCGGCGCGGCGGCCCGCGTGCTGGCCGGGCCGATTTCCGACAAGCTGGGCGGGGCCATCGTCACCCATTGGTCGGGCATCGGCCTGCTGATTTGCACGATTGCCGTGACCTTCTACACCCATCCCGATGCAGCGACCGGCATGACCCAATTCCCGCTGTTTGTCGGGATGATGCTGGGGGTGTTCTTCTTCAGCGGTGTCGGCAACGCCAGCACCTTCAAGCAGATGCCGATGATCTTCGAGCCACGGCAGGCGGGCGGCATCATCGGCTGGACGGCGGCGATGGCCTCGTTTGGCCCCTTCATTTACGGCATGTTGATCGGCTGGTCGTTTGCCGCTACCGGTTCGCCCAACGCTTTCTTTTACGCCGCAGCACTGTTCTACCTGTTCAACATCGGCATCAACTGGTGGTACTACGCCCGCAACGGGGCGGAGAAACCGTGCTGATTTTCAAAGAGGTTTAATGCGATGAGCCATTTTCTCGACCGATTGAATTTCTTCAAGAAAGTCACTGACACCTTCTCCGGCGATCACGGCGTCGTCACCAACGAGGATCGCGGCTGGGAAGACGCCTATCGCGCTCGCTGGCAGCACGACAAGGTGGTGCGCTCGACCCACGGCGTCAACTGTACCGGCTCCTGTAGCTGGAAGATTTACGTCAAAAACGGGCTGGTGACGTGGGAAACCCAGCAGACCGACTATCCGCGCACCCGCGACGATCTGCCCAATCACGAACCGCGGGGTTGCCCGCGTGGCGCGTCCTATAGCTGGTATCTGTACAGCGCCAACCGGGTGAAATATCCGCTGGTGCGTGGGCGCTTGCTGAAGCTGTGGCGGGCGGCTCTGGCCGAGAAAAAAGACCCGGTGGATGCCTGGGCGTCCATCGTCGAAGACCCGGCCAAGGCCACCGAATACAAATCCAAGCGCGGGCTGGGCGGTTTCGTGCGGGCGACCTGGGAAGAAGTCAACCCGCTGATCGCCGCCGCCAATGTCTACACCATCAAGAAATACGGCCCGGATCGGATTTTCGGTTTTTCGCCGATTCCGGCGATGTCGATGGTGTCCTACGCCGCCGGGTCGCGCTATCTGTCGCTGATCGGCGGGGCCTGCGGTTCCTTCTACGACTGGTATTGCGACCTGCCGCCCGCCAGCCCGATGGTGTGGGGCGAACAGACCGACGTGCCGGAATCCGCCGACTGGTACAACTCCAGCTTTTTGATGATGTGGGGTTCCAACGTGCCGCAGACCCGCACGCCTGACGCCCATTTCATGACCGAGGTGCGCTACAAGGGCACGAAGATCGTGACCGTTTGCCCGGATTATTCCGAGGCGTCCAAGTTCGGGGACATCTGGCTGCACCCCAAGCAAGGCACCGACGCGGCGGTGGCGATGGCGATGGGCCACGTCATCCTGCGCGAGTTCTATCTCGACGGCAAATCGGAGTATTTCACCGAGTACGTCCGCACCAAGACCGATTTCCCGATGCTGGTGCGGCTCGACCAGCGGGCCGATGGCAACTACGTCAACGGTCGTTTTCTGCGGGCATCCGACCTCGCCGATAGCGCCGGACAGGCCAACAATCCCGACTGGAAAACGCTGGCCTTCGATGAGAAGAGCGGCCACCTGATCGTACCCAACGGCTCCATCGGGTTCCGCTGGGGCGAAAAGGACGGCATGGTCGGCAAGTGGAATCTGGAAGCCAAAGAATCGCTGAGCGGCGCGGAAACCCAATTGCGGCTATCGGTCAACGATATTAAAGATGAGGTCGCGCCGGTCGCCTTCCCTTATTTCGGCTCCACCCAGCATCCGCATTTTGCCTGCACCACGCACGACGCCATTCAAGTGCGCAACGTCCCGGTCAAGAAAATCAAATTGGCGGACGGTTCAGAGACACTGGTCGCCACCGTGTATGACCTGACGCTGGCGCAATACGGCCTGGATCGTGGCCTGGGCGGCGGCAATGTCGCCAAGACCTACGACGATGACGTGCCCTATACCCCGGCTTGGCAGGAAAAAGTGACCGGCGTGCCGCGTGCTCAGGTCATTACCGTCGCCCGCCAGTTCGCCGAGAACGCCGACAAGACGCACGGCAAGTCGATGGTCATCATCGGCGCGGGGATGAACCACTGGTATCACATGGACATGGGTTACCGGGGCATCATCAACCTGCTGATGATGTGCGGCTGCGTCGGCCAGAGCGGCGGCGGCTGGTCGCATTACGTCGGGCAGGAGAAGCTGCGCCCGCAAACCGGCTGGACGGCGCTGGCCTTCGCGCTGGACTGGCACCGCCCGCCCCGCCACATGAATTCGACCTCCTACTGGTACATTCATACCAGCCAGTGGCGGTACGAAAAAATCAAGATGACCGAGATTCTCTCGCCGCTGGCCGATCCGGCACAGTGGCAGGGCGCGCAAATCGACTACAACGTGCGGGCGGTGCGGATGGGCTGGCTGCCCAGCGCCCCGCAGTTGAACCAGAATCCGCTGGAGGTCGCCAAAGCGGCAGCGGCGGCGGGCGATGAGCCAACCTCTTATATCGTGCAAAACCTGAAATCCGGCAAGCTCGGTTTCGCCTTTGAAGACCCCGACCATCCGGCCAACTTCCCGCGCAACCTGTTCGTGTGGCGCTCCAATCTGCTCGGCTCGTCGGGCAAGGGCCACGAGTATTTCTTGAAATATCTGCTCGGCACCACGCACGGAGTGCAGGGCAAAGATTTGGGCGAAGAAGGCGGCGAGAAACCGTCCGAGGTGCAATGGCGCGAGGCGGCGCAAGGCAAGCTCGATTTGCTGGTGACGCTGGATTTCCGCATGTCCACCACCTGCATGTATTCCGACATCGTGCTGCCGACCGCGACCTGGTACGAGAAAAACGACCTCAACACCAGCGACATGCACCCCTTCATCCATCCCTTGAGCGCTGCGGTGGACCCGGCCTGGGAAGCGCGCACCGATTGGGACATCTTCAAAGGCATCGCCAAGGCATTTTCGGAGACCTGTCCCGGCCATCTCGGTGTCGAAAAGGATATCGTGGTGCTGCCGACCTTGCACGACACGCCCAACGAACTGGCCATGCCGGACGTGAAAGACTGGAAGAAAGGCGAGTGCGACTTGATCCCCGGCAAGACCGCGCCCAGTCTGGTGGTGGTCGAGCGCGATTATCCCAATACGTTCAAGAAATTTACCTCGGTCGGGCCGCTGCTCGACAAGCTCGGCAACGGCGGCAAGGGCATCGGCTGGAACACCGAACACGAGGTCGCGGCGCTGGCGACATTGAATTACACCGTACAGGAAGAAGGTGTCTCCAGGGGCCGGCCGCGCATCGACAGCGACATCGACGCCGCCGAGATGATCATGATGCTGGCCCCGGAAACCAACGGCCACGTCGCGGTGAAAGCGTGGGCGGCCTTAAGCAAGATCACCGGCCGCGATCACACCCATCTGGCGCTGCCCAAGGAACACGAGAAAATCCGCTTCCGCGACATCGTGGCCCAGCCGCGCAAAATCATTTCCTCGCCCACCTGGTCGGGGCTGGAAGACGAGAAGGTTTCGTACAACGCCGGTTATACCAACGTCCACGAGCTGATTCCGTGGCGCACCGTCACCGGCCGCCAGCAGTTCTATCAGGATCACGCCTGGATGCTGGGCTTCGGCGAGGCGCTGTGCGCCTACCGTCCACCGGTGGACATGAAGACGGTCGAGCCGATCATCGGCCAGAAGCCGAACGGCAACCCGGAAATCGTGCTGAACTTCATCACCCCGCACCAGAAATGGGGCATCCACAGCACCTACACCGACAACCTGTTGATGCTGACGCTCTCCCGCGGCGGGCCGATTATCTGGATGTCGGAAGTGGACGCCAAGAAGGCGGGCATCGAGGACAACGACTGGATCGAAGCCTACAACGTCAACGGCGCGATTGCGGCGCGGGCGGTGGTCAGCCAGCGGGTGCCGGAAGGGATGTCGATGATGTATCACGCCCAGGAAAAAATCGTGAACACGCCCGGTTCGGAAATCACCGGCACCCGTGGCGGCATTCACAACTCCGTGACCCGCACGGTGCTCAAGCCGACCCACATGATCGGCAGCTACGCCCAGCAGAGCTACGGCTTCAACTATTACGGCACTGTCGGCGCCAACCGCGACGAATTCATCATCGTCCGCAAGATGGCCAAAATCGACTGGCTGGATGACGAACCGTCCGCCGAAGTCGCGACCGCACCCGCAACGAATGCCACCGTGGAGGCGCATTGATCATGAAAGTACGCGCGCAAATCGCCATGGTCTTGAACCTGGACAAGTGCATCGGCTGCCACACTTGCTCGGTGACCTGCAAGAACGTTTGGACTTCCCGCGACGGCATGGAATACGCCTGGTTCAACAACGTCGAGACCAAGCCCGGCATCGGCTATCCCAAAAACTGGGAAGATCAGGAACAGTGGAACGGCGGCTGGACACGCGGCAAGGACGGCAAAATCGCTCCCAAGCAGGGCGGCAAGCTGAAGATTTTGTCCAACATTTTCGCCAATCCCGACCTGCCGGCCATCGACGACTACTACGAGCCGT
>JBATSQ010000018.1:0-4898 GCA_049293375.1 Candidatus Contendibacter sp. | reverse complement strand
GCGGAACAGGGCGCATCCAGCAAAATCCGTGCATACGGTTGCCCATCCCACCAAGCCGCAGGCTGACTAGCGTCCCCCGCGATCAGGCGGGCGCTAAGCCCCAGGCGCTGCAAATTGTCCCGCACCTGCGCCAGCCGGCCCGCATCCTGATCCAACGCAGTCAGCTCCAGGTTGGGCGTGCATTCCAGCAGATGGGCCGTCTTGCCACCTGGCGCGGCGCAAGCGTCCAGCACCCGCATATGTGGCGCAACCGCCAGCAGCGGAGCCGCCAGTTGCCCGGCGGAGTCCTGCACCGACACCTGGCCTTCGGCAAACCCAGGCAAGGCGCTCGGCTCGACCGGCTCGGCCAGTACCAGCGCCGTCGCCACCGCAGCGACCGGCTCGGCGCGCTGACCCGCTGCCGCTAACCGAGCACAGTAAGCGTCGCGGTCGCCGCGTCGGCCATTGACCCGCAACGTTAAGGGGGGGCGAGCATTGTTCGCAGCGACGATAGCCGACCACTGGTCTGGCCAATCGCGCTGTAACTGATCGAGCAACCAACGCGGATGGGCAGTTTTGGCCACAGGATCAGCCACCACTCGCGCCAGCAACTCGACACGCCGCCGCAGAAAAGCGCGCAGCACGGCATTGGTCAAGCCCGCCGCCCAGGCTTTGCCCAAGTGGCGGGCGGCGGCGACCGTCTCGGCGACGGCGGCATGGTCGGGAATGCGCAAATGCTGGAGCTGATAAAGCCCCGTCAGCAACAAGGCGCGCGCCACTGATTCACGCGGATCCAGGGGCCGGTTGAGCAAGGTGTCCAGCAGCAGTTGCAATTGGGGTTGCCAACGACAAACGCCGTAACACAGTTCGCGCAGCAAACCCTGATCGCGGGGCGCGACCCGCCCTAGAGCCAAGGGCAAAACGGCCGCCAGCGAGCGCCCATCGCCTAGCACCTGTCCCACCACCTGGGCCGCGACTGCGCGGACGTTCACGTCACACCCAAACGGCGACCGGTCAGGCGATGGGCGTTACCAAAAGCCGCAACGGGTAGCGGCCTGGCACCGGGCAGTTGCAACTCGGTCAAGCGCAACACCCCGTCTCCGGTGGCCACGATAATCCCCTCTCGCTCCTGACGCAGCACCACGCCAGGCAAGGCCGCAGTGGGTTCCGATTCGGCCCAGGCCCGCCAGATGCGTAGCATTTGGCCATCCAGAAGCGTTCGCGACACCGGTTCCGGATTGAAGGTTAACACTCGCCGCTCTAGCGCCAGGGCGGGCTGGCTCCAGTCCAATTCCAGATCAGACTTGCTGAGCTTGGCGGCGTAAGTCACCAGGCTTTGGTCTTGCGGTTGCGGTGTTGCGCGTCCCGCCAGCAGCGCAGGCAAGGTATCCAATAAGGTTTCCGCACCCAGGATGGCCAGCCGCTGGTACAACTCGCCGCCGGTGATGCCCCGCGGAATCGGGAAAACCGCCCGCCTCAACACCGGCCCAGTATCCAGACCGGCGTCCATTTGCATGATGCTGATGCCAGTTACCACATCGCCCGCTAGCAAAGCCCAATGCACGGGTGCCGCGCCGCGCCAGCGCGGCAGCAGCGACGCATGGACATTGACACATCCCAGCCGAGGGACTGCCAATACCGCCGGCGGCAGAATCAGGCCATAGGCCGCCACTACCAGCACATCCGGTTGCAAAGCGGCCAGTTCGGCCTGAACAGCGGCATCGCGCAAGGTGGCGGGTTGATGGATCGGGATCCCAGCGGCGAGGGCGCAGGTCTTGAGCGGACTGGCGCGCAACAACCGACCCCGACCGGCGGGCCGGTCCGGCTGGGTGTAGATCGCCGCCACCGTATAGCCCGCCGCCAGCACGGCTTGCAGGCTGGGAACGGCAAAGTCGGGCGTGCCAGCGAACACCAGACGCGGTGAGGCGTGCATCATACCGGGCCGCCGCAAGCGACCGGGACAGGGATCAACGCATTGCGCACAACCATCATCAGGCGGCGCGCGCTTCAAGACGGGCTTGTTTCTCCAGCTTCTTGCGAATGCGGTCGCGCTTCAACACTGATAGATAATCCACAAATAATTTACCGTCCAAATGATCGATTTCGTGCTGGATACACACCGCCAGCAGCCCCTCGGCCTCCTGCTCAAACGGCTCGCCGTCACCGTCCAGGGCGCTGACCCACACCTGTCCAGGGCGGCGGACAGTCTCGTAAAAACCTGGCACCGACAAGCACCCCTCCTCCGTCTCCGTTTCCCCTGCTCGCTCCAGCAGGATCGGGTTGATGAACACCAACGGTTGCTTCTTCTCTTCCGACACATCCATCACGATGATGCGCTGCCGGACGTTCACCTGAGTCGCGGCTAAACCGATGCCCGGCGCGGCGTACATGGTTTCTAACATATCGGCTACCAGGGTGCGAACCCGGTCGTCAACGATTTCCACGGGCAGCGCCGGTTTACGCAGCCGGGGGTCGGGATACTGCAAGATAGGTAATCGCGCCATGGCAACTCCGTAACACGCGCCTTGCGGCAAGGATTCGCTGTAGCACCGTACTGTGCTCTGATGAAATCATACGAGAAATCCCCGCAATGGGGCTATACTTTGCGCGATGATGGTCATTCGTTACACTTCCAGCTGTGTTTTCAAAGGATGAGCAAGGATATGAACATTTCGCGCTACGCAAGGCGCTCTGAGACCGCACTGTCGCTGGTGACGGCGGTTTTACTTGGGGCATGCGCCCAATCGCCCCTGCAACCCGCCTCCGAATCGATTCTTGGCGAGCCGCCGCCGAACACCCTAGCGACCGGCCCTAGCGTAGCCGCGCCCAGCTCCGGCAAAAGCCTGGTGCAGCCCGGCGCGGCGATTGAAGCTCCAGTGGCCGTGCGCCCTGACCATCCTCAGACTTATACCGTAGTACCCGGAGACTCCTTGTGGAGCATTGCCAAGCGTTTTCTGCAAAACCCCTGGCAATGGCGGCAAATCTGGGGGCAAAATCCCCAGGTTCGTAACCCTCACCGCATCTTTCCAGGCGATGTGCTGCATTTCAGCTATGACGCCAACGGTCGCCCTCAGTTAGAGGTCGCTGCCAGCACCGAGGTTCCTCTGATCAAGTTATCCCCGGAAATCCGGGTTGAAACCATCAGTCAGCCCATTCTGCCTGTGCCGCGCGCTGCGGTAGAATCGTTCCTGACCCGCGCCCTGGTGTTGAGCGAGGCGGAGTGGAAGGCGCTGCCTTACCTGATTGCTGACGAGGACGAGCAAGCAGTTTACGTGGATGGCGACCGAGTCTACGCGCGCGGCGCGGCGTTTGACCATGCCCGTTATCAGGTGTTCCAACCGGGTGAGGAACTGCGAGAACCGGGTTCCGGGCGTTACCTGGGCACCGCTGGGGTCTATCAGGGTGATGCGATCCTGGAAAAAGACGGGGATCCAGCCACCCTGACTCTGACCCGCACCGTGACGCCGATCCGCGCTGGCGCTCGCCTGGCCGAGATCGAATCGGAACAGGAGCTCTATAATTTCGAGCCTCACCCAGTTCCACCCGATACCGAGGGTTCTATTCTGGCTAATCTGGACAGTGAAGTCACCCAGATCACCCAGTACAGCAGCATTGTCATCAATCTGGGCCAGCAGGAAGGCCTAGAGCCGGGGCATGTTCTGGCTATTTACGCCAAGGATCGCAAAATTGACGATCCGATTTCCGGCCAAATTGTTACTGTCCCCGGTGAGCGTGCCGGCTTGGCCATGGTCTACAAGGTGCACGATCTGGTCAGTTATGCCCTGGTCATGCAAGCTGAGCGGTTCATCCGCTTACAAGACCGGGTCACTACACCCTGAACCAGGCCAACGCGCCACCGCCCATCGCCGAACTGGCTTGGCGGCTGGCGCTGTTGCGCGCGCCGGGAGTCGGGCCGGCTCGGTTCGCTCGGCTGCTGGGGCGCTTCGGCTCTGCGCAAGCGGTCTTTGCTACCGGTGGCGAGGAGTTACGGACGCTGGAATTGCCAGATGCGGCGTTAACGTACTTGCGTTCCCCCGACTGGCGACGGGTGGAGCACGATCTGGACTGGCTGCGACAGCCAGGAAATCATCTGCTCGACCTGGACGATGCCCGCTACCCGGTGCTGCTGCGGCAAATTGCCTATCCGCCGCCGCTTTTGTTTGTCCATGGCGATCCGGATTGCTTGCGCTTGCCGCAACTGGCCATCGTCGGCGCACGCAACCCCACGCCTGCCGGCCGCGAAACCGCGCAGCGCTTCGCCGCCCATCTGGCCGAATGCGGCTTGCTGGTAACCAGCGGCTTAGCGCTTGGCATCGACACCGCCGCCCATCAGGGAGCGCTCAGCGGCGGTGGCCAAACGATTGCGGTCATGGGCACCAGTTTGGAGCGGGTCTACCCGGCCAGCAACCGTGACCTGGCCCGCGCTATCGCCAAACGCGGCGCATTGGTATCGGAATTGCCCACCGGCACCCCGCCGCTGGCCGAAAACTTTCCCCGACGCAACCGCCTGATCAGCGGACTGGCCCTGGGAGTGCTGGTCGTGGAGGCCGCTGCCCAGAGTGGTTCCTTGATTACCGCGCGCTTGGCCGCCGAACAGGGTCGGGAGGTCTTTGCCATACCCGGTTCGATTCACAACCCGCTAGCCAAGGGCTGCCACGCGCTACTGCGTCAGGGTGCTAAACTGGTGGAGACCGCCGCCGACATCCTGGAAGAATTAGGGGCGCTGGCCACCGCCGCTCAGGCAACAACGCCCCACAACTCTCCCGCCACCCCACAGATAGCGCCAGCGCCTGCGCTGGCTGAAGAGTACCAGCACCTGCTCAACGCCATGGGCGATGCGCCAGTCAGCATCGACCACCTGGCGAATGGCTGCGGATTGACGGCGGAAGTGCTTTCCTCCATGCTGCTGATTCTAGAAC
>JBATSQ010000017.1:0-10999 GCA_049293375.1 Candidatus Contendibacter sp. | reverse complement strand
GAGACCTATTTCTCGATGTACAAGGGCCTCTATTTCACCGGCGATGGCGCGCGCCGCGATGCCGACGGCTATTGGTGGATCACCGGTCGGGTGGATGACGTGATCAACGTGTCTGGGCACCGCATGGGCACCGCCGAGGTCGAATCGGCGCTGGTGCTGCATCCGGCGGTCGCCGAGGCGGCGGTGGTCGGCTTCCCGCACGACATCAAGGGCCAGGGCATTTACGCCTATGTCACCCTGAAGGTCGGCGTGGAACCGACCGAGGCACTACGTAAGGAACTGATTGCCCACGTCCGTAAGGAAATCGGCCCGATCGCCTCGCCAGATGCGCTGCAATGGGCACCCGGTCTGCCCAAGACTCGCTCTGGTAAGATCATGCGCCGCATTCTGCGCAAGATCGCCGCCAACGAAGTGGATCAACTGGGTGATACCTCCACCCTGGCCGATCCGACCGTCGTCACCGATTTGGTTGATAATCGCGCGGTGAAGTAGCGGGTTCCCTGAAATACTAATACCCAGCAGATGGTCGTTGTAGGGCGGGTTAGCGAAGCGGAACCCGCCGAAACCGGAACCGTGTAAGGCGGGTTAGGGGCTGACACCCCCCAACCCGGCTTACGCTTCTTGCGAGCTGGGGAATGCTGGGGCGTTTGCGCCAAGCTGGGGTAAACCGGGAGCAATCGGTGCAGGGCAAGCTGTTCACCCAGGATTTTTTGCGGGAAGGCATCCGGGAAACGGACGCCTGGCAGCGCCTGGACCCCGACGAGTTGAGCCGCTTCCGTGCCCGGATCGCGGCGATTTTCGGCACCTTTCCCGTCGATAGCCAAGCCAACGAAGCGGTCACGGAAACCGAGATCATCTTTCCGGCGCTGGAAGCGCTGGGCTGGGCCTCTCTGCCGCAGCAAACGGCCTCCGGCAAGGGCCGCCAGGATGTGCCTGACGTGCTGCTGTTCGCGGATACCGCTGCCAAGCAAGCCGCGCTGGCGGAGCGCCGGGACGAGTCGCGCTATCGCTGTGGCGTCGCCATCGTCGAATGCAAGCGCTGGCAGCGCCCGCTGGATCGCGGCGACCGCACCGATCCCCTCGACGCGAACGCCCCGTCGAATCAGATGTTGCGCTATCTGAGCCGGGCGGAGGTGGCGTCAGAGCGGGCGATTCAGTGGGGCCTGCTGACCAATGGCCGGTATTGGCGGCTGTACTTTCAGGGCGCGCGTTCGCGTGCCGAGGAATTTTTGGAACTCGACTTGGCGCGGCTCGCCGGTATGAAAGGGCTGTCGGCGGATTTGTTCGACCCCGCCAGCCTGGACGCCGCCCATTTCCTCGCCGTGTTTTACCTGCTGTTTAGCCCCGTCGGTTTCGCTCCCCAGCCCAGCGACCCCGAAAACCGCGCCTTTCTCGCCATCGCCCTGGCGGAAACCCGGCGCTGGGAGGAGCGCGTTTCCCAGGATTTGGGGGCGTTGGTCTTCGAGCGGCTGTTTCCGCGTCTGGTCGCGGCCATTGCCGGGCACGATCCGGCGGCGTCCAGGCCGCATACAGCGGATTACCTGGACGCCGTGCGCGGCGCGGCGCTGATCCTGCTCTACCGTCTGTTGTTCATCCTCTACGCCGAAGACCGTAACCTGCTGCCGATCCGCGACCCGCGCTATCACCACTATTCCCTGTGCGTCATCCGCCAGAAGATCGCGCGGCATCTGGACGCAAACGCCGTCTTCAGCGCCAGCGCCGGGCGCTGCTACCGCGCTCTCAAAGACCTGTTCCAGATCATCGGCCAGGGCGATGCTTCGCTCGGCGTACCGCCCTACAACGGCGGTCTGTTTGATGATCGCGCCCATGCCCTGCTGGAACGCCTGACTCTGCCCGACGCGGTGCTAGCCGAGTTAATCGACGGCCTGTCGCGCCGTTCGGTGGGACAGGAGCGCCGCTGGATCAATTACCGCGATCTGTCGGTGCAACAGTTGGGCTCCATCTACGAGCGCTTGCTGGAATACCGGGTGGTTGCCGACGGCGCTGGCCAAATCCGGGTCGGTCCCACCGTGTTCGCTCGCAAGGGCAGCGGCAGCTATTACACCCACGATGATTTGGTGCAACTGCTCATCCGGCAAACGGTCGGCCCCCTGCTCGCCGAGCGGGCGGAGGCTTTCGAGCGCCAGGTGGAGGCGCTGGCTCGCCAGCGTTCGCCCAAGCCGCCGCAACGCTGGCGCGACTTGCAGGACCATGATCCCGCCGCTGCCATCCTGGAGTTGAAAATCTGCGACCCGGCGATGGGCAGCGGGCATTTTCTGGTCAGTCTGGTGGACTATCTGGCCGATCAAATCCTGGAGCGGATGGCTGATAGCACCGCACGAGTGCATTGGGCGGACGCCGCCGAACCCTACGTGTCGCCCCTGGCGCGGCGCATCGCCGACATCCGCGCACGTATTCTGGCCTCGTCGCAAGCGCACGGCTGGACCGTCGATCCGGCGCAGCTCGACGATCGCCATATCGTGCGGCGCATGATCCTGAAGCGGGTGATTTTCGGGGTGGACAAGAACCCGATGGCGGTGGAGCTGGCCAAGCTCGCGCTGTGGCTGCACACCTTCACGGTCGGGGCACCGCTGTCGTTTCTCGATCATCATCTGCGCGTCGGCGATGCCCTGTACGGCGAGCGGGTCGATACGATGCTGGACGGGTTGCGCGCGTTCGGCGCCCTGTTTCAAATAAACGAGCTGGCCCGGATCGCGGTCGCCACCGCCAGCATGAACCAGATCGCCGATCTGACCGATGTGGACATCGCCGAGGTTCACCAGTCCCGGCATCTGTTCGAGCAGATCGACGCGGAACTCGCGCCGCTGCGCAAGCTGCTGGATTTTTGGCAGGCGTTGCGCTGGTTGCCCGCGAACGATCCGGTTCGGCAACGCGGCTGGGCCGATTTGGCGTCGGGGCGTTTCGGGGATGTGATCGACGTAATCAACGCTGGCTCGGTGGTCACTGGAGACCCCGCCAGCGACGAGGCATGGACGATCCAGGCATTGCTGCGGCAAGCCCGCGAGGTGGCCGGGCAGGAGGGTTTTCTGTCTTGGGCCATCGCGTTTCCCACGGTTTGGCGGCACCTGGACAGCGGCCAGCCGCAGGGCGGGTTCGACGCCATCATCGGCAATCCGCCGTGGGACC
Organism: Candidatus Contendibacter sp.; assembly: GCA_049293375.1. GTDB lineage: Bacteria > Pseudomonadota > Gammaproteobacteria > Competibacterales > Competibacteraceae > Contendibacter. The sequence continues at coordinate 7,852 of JBATSQ010000017.1, read as the reverse complement.
GGATGAAGCTTCAGGAAGTGGAATGGTTCGCCGCGCGCCAGCCGGAGATCGCCCACGCCGTCCGCGCCGCCGACCGCAAGCGGTTGATCGGTCAGTTGGAAAAAGCGGGCGATGGCGTGTGGCTGGAGTATCAGCAGGCCAGGAACCGGGCCGAGACCGCCGCCCGGCTCGCGCGGGACAGCGGCGAGTATCCGCTGTTGTCCGGCGGCGACGTGAACCTGTATGCGCTGTTCGTGGAACGGGCGCAAAGCCTGGTGCATGACCAGGGCATCGTGGGGTTGCTGACGCCTTCGGGGATCGCCGCGGACAAGGGTTCCAGCGCATTTTTCAAAAGCATCGCCACCACGGGACGGCTGGCGGCGCTGCTGGATTTCGAGAACCGGAAAGGTTTTTTCCCCGATGTCGATAGCCGCTTCAAGTTCTGCACTCTGGTGTTCGGCGGGGCCAAGCGCGCCTTCCCCGAAACGCGCTGCGCCTTTTTTCTCCACGCGGTGGCGGAACTCGACGAGCCGCAACGCTCCTTCGCCTTGAGCGCGGCGGACTTCGCTGCCGTCAATCCCAACACCGGCACCGCGCCGATTTTCCGCCAGCGGCGGGACGCTGAGATCACCAGGGCCATCTACGGCCGTTGCCCGGTGCTGGTGGACCGGCGCAGCGATCCGCCCCGGCAGGTCTGGCCGGTGCGTTACCTGCGCATGTTCGACATGACCAATGACTCCCACTTGTTCAAACGGCGGGATGAACTGGAGGCGGCGGGATTTTATCCGGTGGGGGGCAACCGCTGGCGCAAGGGGCAGGAGGAGTATGTGCCGTTGTATGTGGGGCGTATGATTCATCAATACGATCACCGAGCGGCGGGTGTCGAAGTCAACGAGGCGAGCTTGCATAATCCGGCGCTAAGCAGTGCCGTAACAATCGCAGAAAAGCGAGACATTAATTTTGCGCCATTCCCTCAATACTGGGTTCCTCGTGACAAAATGTCTTGCAATTACCAAAGATGGGTTATTGGCTTTCGTGATGTGGCTCGCGCAACAGATATACGAACTTTGATAGCCGCTATCATCCCTTTCCCAAGCGCAGGTAACAAACTGCCCCTGCTTCTACCGTTAGATAATGGGCATGAAAGCTACAGGAATTTTGCCCCGTTACTTTTGGCAAATCTTAATTGCTATTCGCTCGATTATGTACTGCGACAAAAGCTTCATAGCACTAATGTCAATTGGTACATCCTCGAACAAATACCACTGATTCCACCCCAAAAATTTGAAGATTCCATCGGCGCCTACAAAATCGCCGACTTCATCCGCTCACAAGTCCTCCGCCTCAGCTACACCGCCGTGGACCTAAGACCCTTCGCCACCGACATGGGCTACGAGGGCGAGCCGTTCGTTTGGGACGAAGACGACCGCCGACACCGGCTGGCGCGACTGGACGCCTTGTTCTTCCATCTCTACGGCCTGGATCGAAACGACGCTGATTACATCCTCGCGCAGTTCCCCATCGTGCGCGAGCAGGACGAAAAGCAGTTCGGCCGCTATCTCACCCGAGATTTGATTCTCGCCTACCTGAACGCGGTCGCGGCGGGCGATTTGGAGACCGTGGTGGAGGTTCTCTAGGCATCTCCCTTGGCTTTAAGGAGGCAGGCCGGGAACATCGCCAGGCGGCATCATCCGGCCGCGAGCCACCGGAACCCAGCCATCGCATGTTTCGTGGCGGCGGGCGTTCCGTGGGTTTTATTCTCTTAAGACAGAGAGCCACCAATCCTTCGCCTTCGGCGAAGCATTCTAGAAACGCGGCGCAGCGCGTTCGCCTGTTCCCGGCCATCAAGCGCGCGCTAGGCGAGAAAGGTGGGCTGAGCCGCTTCGACAACGCAGCAGGTCTCGGCCATGCCCAGCCGCGCCGCCTCCGCCAGCCGTTCCAGGCTGCGCGGGGCCAGTTCGCCCGCCCCGCGTGTGCGCTCATCCCGAATTTCCGCACGATCAAGGTTGAATTGTGCGAGGGTCATTGTCCAAAATTCATTGGTTGATGATTGAATAAAGTCGGCCTTGCAACCGGTGACCCGCCATCCCACGCTTCAGCAGGAGACCAGCCATGAGCGATGTTGATCCCATTATCGGCAACTGGTATCGCAATCAGGATACCGGCAACGACTTTGAAGTCGTGGCGCTGGATGAGGAAGCGCAGACCATCGAAATCCAGTACGTCGATGGCGATGTGGAGGAACTGGAATTCGATGCCTGGTATGAGCTGCCCATCGACGCCATTGAGGCACCCGAAGACTGGTCCGGCCCCTTTGAACTGGAGCCGGACGAGCTGGGCTACGACGGGGATGAAGCCGACGCGCCGGACGCCGACGAGCTGAGCGATGAAGATGATCTGCTGGCCGACCGTGATGAGGATTAGGCCGAAGGATTCCAAGACGCTGTAGGGATTTCTGCGCCGCTGGTGGCGTAAGGCAGGGTGAGCTTATGCAAGATTCCGGCTGACAAACCGCGCAAAATCGCCATAATCGCCTCCATCGCGCGCTGCGATCCCTTGCCGCGTCTGGCCTAGCGAGCGAATCCCCCCGCCTGGAGAGCGTTCTATGAACTCACTGATTGTCTTCGATACCACCCTGCGCGACGGCGAACAAAGCCCCGGCGCGTCGATGACCAAGGAGGAAAAAGTCCGCATCGCCAAGATGCTGGAGCGGTTGCGGGTCGATGTCATTGAAGCCGGTTTTCCCATTGCCAGCCCCGGCGATTTTGAAGCGGTGCGGGCGGTGGCGCGGGCGGTTAAGGATAGCGTGGTCTGTGGGCTGGCGCGCGCCGCCGACGCCGACATCGACCGAGCCGGCGAGGCGCTCAAGGAAGCGGCGGCCTGTCGCGTCCACACCTTCATCGCCACCTCGCCCATCCATATGCAGATGAAACTGCGGATGGAGCCGGATCAAGTGGTGGAGCGGGCGGTTGAAGCCGTGCGCCGCGCCCGGCGCTGGACCGACGATGTGGAATTCTCTGCCGAGGACGCTGGCCGCTCGGAGCTGGATTTTCTGTGCCGGATTGTGGAAGCGGTGATTGATGCTGGCGCGCGCACCATCAACATTCCCGACACCGTCGGCTACAACGTACCTGAGCAGTTCGCCCATACCATCCGCAGCTTGCTCGAACGGGTGCCGAATGCCGATAAAGCTATTTTCTCGGTCCATTGCCACAACGATCTGGGACTTGCAGTGGCCAACTCGCTGGCGGCGGTGCTGGCCGGCGCGCGGCAAGTGGAATGCACCATCAACGGCTTAGGCGAGCGGGCCGGCAACGCCTCGCTGGAAGAAATCGTGATGGCGGTGCGCACCCGTCGCGATGTGTTCCAGTTGGAAACGCGCCTCGACACCACCCAAATCGTGCCAGCCTCGCGGCTGGTCGCCAACATCACCGGTTTTCCCGTGCAGCCCAATAAAGCCATCGTCGGCGCGAACGCCTTCGCTCACGAATCCGGTATTCACCAGGACGGCGTACTCAAGCACCGCGAAACCTACGAGATCATGCGCGCCGAGGATGTCGGCTGGTCCGCCAACCGCATGGTGCTCGGCAAGCACTCCGGCCGCAACGCCTTCCGCACCCGGCTGGAGGAACTGGGCGCGAGCTTCGCCTCCGAGGAGGATCTGAACGCCGCCTTCGCTCGCTTTAAGGAGCTGGCCGATAAGAAGCACGAGATCTACGACGAGGACTTGCAGGCCCTGGTCACCGACACCAACTTGATCGCGGAAAACGAACGGGCCCAGCTTCGCTATCTGCGCGTGTGCTCGGAAACCGGCGAAACCCCGAAAGCGCAAGTTACTTTGACGTTGGACGGTGTGGAACACAGCGCGACCGCCGAGGGCGGTGGTCCGGTGGACGCTTCGTTCAAGGCCATCGAGAGCATCCTGCAAACCGCTACCGACCTGCTGCTGTACTCGGTCAACAACATCACCAGCGGCACGGATTCGCAAGGCGAAGTGACGGTGCGGGTGGCCAAGGGTGGGCGCATCGTCAATGGTCAGGGCGCGGATACCGACATTGTCATCGCTTCGGCCAAGGCCTATATCAATGCCTTAAACAAGGTGCTACACCCGACTGAACGCGCCCACCCGCAACTGTTGTAAGCCGACGATGGACAACAAGCTGCGGCGGCGTTATTTGGCGGCGCTGGATATTCCGCTGTGGGTGGCGCGCCAACCGGTGACAGCGCCCATGCAACCGGCACCCGTCCTGCCGGATTCCCCTCTCTCCGCAGCAGAGGGGCCGGGCGTAAGAGCCGCGATCGAGCAAGCGAGCGTCCCGTCGCCCAACGACGATTGGATGCCGCCGATGGACGACGCTTGGGAACCGATGACCGAAACCGGCGCTGAGACTCTCCTTGTCGCCCCGTCAAGCGTTACGAGTCGGGTGGCGCGCATCGTCCGGCTGGACTGGGGGCCATTGGCGGAGGAAGTCCGGCAATGCACCGCCTGCGGCTTGTGCTCCTCCCGTACCCAGACCGTATTCGGCGTCGGTGATCGCCGGGCGGACTGGTTGATCGTCGGCGAAGCGCCGGGCGCGGATGAAGATCGCCAAGGCGAGCCGTTTGTCGGCCGGGCCGGCAAGCTGTTGAATCCTATGTTGCAAGCCGTTGGCCTCCAGCGCGAACAGGTCTACATCGCGAATATTTTGAAATGCCGTCCCCCGGAAAATCGCGATCCAGCTCCCACTGAGGCGGCGAGTTGTCGGCCGTTCCTGGAGCGGCAGATCGCGTTGATCCAGCCTCGCATTCTCCTCGCCGTCGGCCGGATCGCTGCCCAGAATTTGCTGGGCACGGACGCCCAAATCGGCAAGTTGCGGGGCCAAGTCCACCACTTTGGGCCGACGGGCATTCCCCTGGTCGTGACTTATCATCCCGCCTATCTGCTGCGCTCGCCGCGTGAAAAGCGCAAAGCCTGGGATGATTTGCGCCTGGCGCGCCGTGCGCTGGGCAGCGCACCCGCCCGGTCATGAACGCGCCGCGCGCACCCGGTGGCGCTCGCCTGCGGCGAATGCTTTACACCGATTTGAAAGAAGTGCTCGCCATCGAGCGCCGGGCCTACTCTTTCCCGTGGACGGAGGGCATTCTGCGCGATTGTTTGCGCGCGGGTTATCACTGCCAGGTACTGGAAACGCCGCAGGGTTTCATCCAGGCGTATGCCGTGATGGCGGCAGCGGCCGACGAGGCCCATCTCCTGAACCTCTGCGTGCGCCCGGAATTGCAAGGCCAGGGTTTATCACGGCGGTTGTTGGCCTACCTGCTGACCTGGGCCAGCACAGAACAGGTCCGAACGGTTTTTCTGGAAGTCCGTCCGTCCAACATCCCGGCGGTGCGCTTGTACACTGCGCACGGGTTTTGCGAGGTGGGCATGCGGCGCGACTATTACCCCGCCGCCAACGGTCGTGAAGACGCGCTGGTGATGGCCAAGGAGCTTTGATGGTGCGGACGACTTATTTGGCGCTGAAACACCTGCATCTGAGCGCGGTGGTGTTCAGCGTGGCGCTGTTCATGCTGCGTGGGGTGTGGATGCTGATGGATGCACCGCAATTGCAGCGGCGCTGGGTGCGGATCGTGCCGCATGTCATCGATACCGTGTTGCTCTTAAGCGCTATCGGGCTGACGCTGATTCTGCACCAGTATCCCTTCATTCACGGCTGGCTCACCGCCAAGGTGCTAGCACTGGTCGCCTATATCATTCTCGGCAGCATCGCCCTAAAACATGGTTCCACCAAGCCGATACGCGCCGTCTCCGCTGTCGCGGCTCTGGTGGTGGTGGGCTACATAGTCAGCGTCGCTCTGACCCGCAATCCACGCGGTTTCCTGGTGCTCTGGTGAGCGGCGGCTTGTTGCGCTCCAGAGAAAAACGCCGCAGTAAGGCGGCGTTTTGGCGCGAATCATGATAGGCGCTAATGGCACGGTGTGCTATTTCAGCAGCAGTCCGAGCAGATTTTGCCGGGCTACACGGTCCGCCTGGCGGTAGCCAGCGGCGCTCCATTCCATCAACAGGCGGTTGTCGTTCAGCATCCGGTGGCCGACAAAGCTCAGCACAGCAAACTGACTGTCGGTGAATTCTTGTAAGCTGTTTGGGTTGTTGACTTTCAGCGCCACCTTGATCTGCGCGACGCCCAGATCGACATACGCTTTCAGGCTTTCCATTTGCAGCGCAGCCCATTGCTCCATGCGCTCGACCATGAACTGATTGGTGCGTTGCCAGGGCGCAACCCATTGCTCCAACACGGTAGGCATCTGCTTCATGACGATCCTCCAAATTCACTCAAATGAGTTCGGTTAATTATAGCAGCTTATGTTGCATTGCGACATTGGTTTTGCGTCGAGGCTGTGATAAACCCGATGAACATTGTGCCCAATGATATAATCCGACCCGTAGCCTGAGCGGAAAGGTTTCGCGTCGGCTCACCGCACCAAATTTCACACCACTTAGAGACAGACGCCATGCATATTGGGACGACCATCACTGAATTTTTCATCGAAGAACAACGACAACTGAAAGGAGTTTCCGGGGATTTCACCGCCTTAATCAACGATGTGGTGATCGCCTGCAAGGCCATCGCCAGCGCGGTGCGCTACGGGAGTCTGGTGGGTGTGTTGGGCGTTGCCGATACTGAGAACATTCAGGGTGAGGCCCAGAAAAAACTGGATGTCATCTCCAATGACTTGTTTATCAAGCGCAACGAATGGGGTGGTCATGTCGCCGCCATGGCGTCTGAGGAGATGGATGAGGTTTACCTATTGCCGCGCCAGTATCCGCGCGGTAAGTATCTGCTCGTGTTTGACCCGCTGGACGGTTCCTCCAACACCGATGTCAACGGTGCGGTGGGCACCATCTTTTCCATTCTGCGCCGTCCCACCCATGTGGAAGGCGAGGCCACCGAAGAGGATTTCCTGCAACCGGGCACGCAGCAGGTCTGCGCGGGTTACGCGCTGTATGGCCCTTCTGCGATGATGGTGTTGACCACGGGCCACGGCGTCAACGGCTTTACCCTGGATCAGCGCATTGGCGAATTCATTCTGACCAACCCAGAGATGAGAGTTCCTGAAGATACGCAGGATTTCTGCATCAACGCTGCCTATACGCGGTTCTGGGATCCGCCGGTGCGTCGTTATATTGACGAATGCTTGGCTGGCCGTGAAGGCCCTCGGCGCAAGGATTTCAATATGCGCTGGGCTGGCGCGATGATCGCCGACGTGCATCGGGTGCTCTCCCAGGGTGGGATTTTCCTGTATCCCGTTGACCGCAAGCTGCGCGCCAAGCAGCAGGAAGGGAAATTACGCCTGATGTACGAAGCCAATCCGATGAGCTTTATCGTCGAGCAAGCCGGCGGTGCGGCCAGCACCGGCACCCAGCGTATTATGGAATTGCAGCCCACGCATCTGCATCAGCGCTGCCCAGTTATCATGGGCTCCAAAAACGAAGTCGAGCGGTTGGTCTCCTACCACCTCGAAGCCCAGTAGGGTTTCAATGGCGCTGGCGCGCTCAGTCGCTGGATAGGGGGCGGCGCGCTAGTTCATGGACTATAGCGGTGGTTTAGGCGCGACAATGCGCGCTGCTTGCGTTTACCTCTTTCTTGGGCTTCATTCTTGCTAGTATTACTCGTGTTAACGGATGCCCAGACCTTGATACGCGGGTAGCGCTTACAAGCTAGCTCTGGTCAGGGAGTTATCATCACAATTCACTTAAAGAGTTACCCATGGAATCGAACGCCGCGCCACCGGAATCACTCGCCGGTAAGCTGCAACGGATTGAGGATCTGGCTGAAAAATTGGTCTACATCAAATGGAGCCGGGAATTTTTCGTTCTGCTGCAACGGGCGGCTCA
>JBATSQ010000016.1:0-12827 GCA_049293375.1 Candidatus Contendibacter sp. | reverse complement strand
GCCCCGGAGTACCGAAAATTTGATCTTGGGTTTCGACTGGCGTTGGTGCCGTGAGCCGTACTTGGGCGCTGCCGGGCGGGAGGTGGCCAATGGCTAGAACGCTGTGGAAGGTGATGGGGCCGCTGCTGAGCCTGCTGCTGGGGTGCTGGCTGCTAGCGGGATCAGCGCTAGCGGCGGAGAGCGCCGCGCCTGCGGCACGGATGACTGCGACCGTGGTTGAATTCCAGGTGCGCGGCGGCCTTGACGAACAATCCGGCGCGATCATCGCCGATTTGATGATGTCGGCCATCGCCAATACCGACCGCTTCGTTTTACGGGATCGCGTGCCGTTATCGGCGGCGGCCAAGATTGCCAAAGCCCAGGAGCTGGGCGAAACCGGCTGGCTGGATCCTAAGACTGCTGCCGAGTTGGGTCGCTTGTATGGCCTGGATGCGGTGGTGACTGGCGGAGTCTACAAGCTGGGTGATCTGATTACGGTCACGGCGCGGTTGATTGACACCCGTACCGCTTCACTGTTGCGCAGCGGCCAGATCCAAGGTAAAGATATTGACACGATTCAGATTAAGATCAACGAATTGGCGGCGATGATCACCACGCCGCCGGAACCATCGAAGACTTACGCGCTCACCGTGACGACCGATCCCGCTGACGCCAGTGTCCGGGTGCTGAACCATCCCACGCCGTACCGACCAGGCATGCAACTGGTCCCCGGCGAATACGAAATCGAAGTGATGCGCGCGGGCTATGTGCCGCGCCAGGGCAAAGTACAGCTCGGCCAGCATGATGCGACGGTGACCATCGCGCTGGAAAAAGCCCGCTATGGCCTCACCGTGCAGACCCAGCCTGCGGATGCGCAGGTGCGGTTACTGAACAGCGCTATCGCCTATCAGCCCGGTGTGGCCCTACTACCGGGCGATTATGAAATTGAGGTCACCCGCGAGGGCTATGCGCCGCGCAAGTTGCCGGTGCGCATCGTGGATGGCAAGGTGGCGTTGGCGGTCACGCTGGAGAAAGCCGCCCCACCGCCGCCAACCCAGTATCGGTTAACGGTGTTGCCAGAGCCGCCACAGGCGACGGTGCGACTGCTGAATGCGCCGTCATCGTATCAAGCAGGTATGCTGTTGCCACCTGGCGAGTATCAGCTTGAAATCGCGTTAGAAGGCTATGAAACCCAGCGCTTGCCGGTGCGCATCGCCCAGAGCGACGTGACCCTACCAGTCGCTCTGAAGAAGTCGGCCCAGCCGACCACCTATCGTCTAACCGTGCAGCCAGAGCCGGCGAGCGCTCAGGTGCGGCTGGTGGATGCCAGCGTGGCCTATCAGCCGGGCGTGCGCTTAGCGCCTGGCAGCTATACAGTAGAGGTGACTCAGGTCGGCTACGAACCCGCGTGGATAACGGCGCAGCTGAGCAACAACGATGTCACGATCCCCGTCAAACTGAGCCGGAAGGCTGAAGAACCGCCCAAGACGGTGGCCTATCGGCTGACGGTACAACCTGATCCCGCAAGAGCCCAAGTGCGCTTGCTGGGGACCAAGGTGGTTTATAAGCCTGGAATAGAGCTGCCGCCGGGCGCGTATACCATTGAAGTTTCCCAAGCCGGCCATGAAACCCGACGTGTTCCCATACAAATTGCTAACAGTGATTTGACCGTTCCCGTCACGTTGGTCAAGCAGGTGGAACCGCCCCAGTACCGCTTGACCGTGCGCCCAGAGCCACCGGATGCGCGGGTGCGGCTGCTGGGGACCAAGGCGACTTACCAGCCCGGAATAGCCCTGCCAGCCGGTAGCTATACAGTCGAGGTATCTCAGCGTGGTTACCAAACCCAAAAAGTGACGGCGCGCATGGTCGATAGTGATAACACGCTCTCGGTGACGCTCATCAAGGAGCCAGAGCCGACGCTGTACCGGCTGACGGTGCAAACGGAGCCGCCGGGGGCACAGGTGCGGTTGCGTGGTACGCGAAGCGCTTATCGAGCGGGAGTTTTATTAGCGCCAGGCGCTTACACTGTCGAAGTTTCCCAGTCGGGCTATGAGTCACAGCGGGTTACTGCGCGGATCACGGATCGCGACGCCACCTTGTCGGTGACCTTGGTCAAGGAAGCTGAGCCAGAACGGTATCAACTCACCGTGCGCGCGGATCCGCAGGGTGCGCGGATCCGGCTGGTGAATTCGGCGTTTTTCTACCGCCCTGGCGTAGAGTTACCTTCAGGAAAATATGTTGTTGAGGTGGCTGAGACTGGCTATGAAACGAAACGGGTGCCGGTGCAGATCAGCGACCGCGACGTGATGCTACCGGTTGAGTTGGAGCGCATCGCAACCGTGGTTCCGCCAGCACGGAAGTCTGCGCCGGATCCTATTCCTGCTCCAGCGGCGAGTGCCTCGCGTCCTGGGGAATGGCGAGTCAGCAACGTGTCTGCGGATGGCTCGATTGGCGGGACGGATCGCACCGAGTTTATGCGCATTTTTGGCGGCTATGTCGGACGCACGGTAACGCGAGATACCCTGTTGGATGGCGCGTTGCGCTTCTACCAGTCCACCGGTATCACGCTCGGCTTTAGCGTGCAAGTTAGCGGTTCCGGCGCTGACGTGTCGGGTCGCGTGGCGCGGCGCTTCCGGCGCACCCACGAAAGCACAGTTCCGATTCTGACCCGCAGCCAGTTCAGCAGCTCCGGCTTTTCGGTTTCTGTGCAGTAATAGTGCCGATACCGGATCAGCCCCGACTGTTGACTCAGCCGGGGTCGTCGCGGAGATCAGTCGGCTTTGGGATAGCCGGGATGATCGATCATGGCGGTATGGTCGCCGCGCACAATGGGCAGATAGCGCGGCCGCCAGGAGCGGGAACGCAGATAAGTGTCCAGGTCACGACCTGCCAGATCGGTTTTGTCAGCTATGCCTTCCCGCAGCGCCTGTTCGATCACCCGCGCCCCCACTCGAATGCTCACTTCGCGCAGTTCACGCACGGGCGGATAAATGCGGCCCGCTTGTAGATGAGCGGCGGCGGTGTAATCGGCCAGAGCGTAGGCCGCCTCTAGTACCATGCCGTCGCTAATCTCGCGGCACTCTGCCAGGATCGCGCCAAAGCCCAGACCAGGGAAAATGAAGGCGTTATTACCTTGCCCAATAAAATGCACTTGCCCCTCGTGCAACACATCAGGAAATGGGCTGCCAGTGGCGACAATGGCGCGGCCTTCGCTCCAATCCACCAGGTCTTCCGGTAGCGCCTCGCACGCTGAAGTTGGGTTGGAGAGCGGGAAGATAATCGGGCGCGTGGTGTTGCGGGTCATGGCTTGCACCACCGGATGATTGAAAGAGCCCGCCTGGCCGCTGAGTCCCAGCAAGGCCGTAGCCCTGGTGTGTTCGATCGTCTCTAGTAGGGTTGGGATCTCATTGGCAATTTGCCAGTCGGCGATTTTGGCTGCGGGTTGCACATAATCCTCCTTATAGGCCTCAACATGGCGCCCCGCTACCAGCAAGCCACGCGAGTCGATCACGCACACCCGGTCGCGCGCTTCCTCGCGGCTTAGGCCCTCCCGCATCAGACCCTGGGTGATGGCCCAGGCCACACCGATCCCACCCGCGCCCGCGCCCAGAATGACGATGCGCTGCTCGCGCAGTGTCTCTCCCTTCAGGCGGCTGGCCGCCAGCAAGCCAGCCAGCGCGACCGCGCCGGTGCCCTGGATGTCGTCGTTGAAGGAGGGTAACTGCTTGCGGTAACGCTCCAGCACCGTAAACGCCACGTCCTTGGATAAGTCTTCCCACTGGATCACCGCGCGTGGCCAGCGATCCTGGATGGAGCGGACGAATTTGTCGAGGAAAGCCAGGTAGCGCTCGCCGCGCAACCGCCGCTGCCGTACCCCTAGGTAGAACTCATCATTGAGCAGCTCCAGCCGATCGGTGCCGACATCCAGCTTGACCGGCATGGTATGGAACGGATCCACGCCGCCGCCTATGGTATAGATCGCCAGCTTGCCGATGGCGATAGCCAGTCCGCCATAACCTTGGTCGCCGATGCCGAGAATGGCTGAGGAATCGGTGGCGACGATCATCCGTACATCGTTCCAGGGAAAATTGCGCACCACACCCGCTGCCCGGTCGATATTCAGGGGCGAGAACGACAAGCCGCGTGGGTTTTGGTAAAGATGGCTAAACTGCTGCACCGCCTGGCCCACGGTCGGGGTGTAGATGATGGGCATCATCTCTTCCAGATGCTGCTCCAACAGGGCATAGAACAGGGTTTCAGCCCGCTCCTGCAAAGCGCGCAGATACTGGTACTTAGAGATAGGATCCGGTTCGCGCAGAAAACCGCGATAAACCCGCTCTACTTGTTGTTCCAGGCTGTTGACCTGCGGCGGTAGCAGGCCATCCAAGCCCAGCGCTACACGCTCGTCCTCGGTGAACGCCGTACCCTTGTTGCTGAGCACCAGCCGCAGCAACGCGATGCCCTCCAGATACACCTCCATGTAATCACGGCCTTCACCATCCTGTTTAATATCGAAATAGGGGCTGATCGGTTCTCTTCTCATGGGGTCTTCAAACATACAATGGAAAATTCAGAAGCGGGGCGCCGTTCCAACGGCGGCCACAGCGTATAAAAAAGTTGCTATTTATGACAGCTATCGTCAGTGCGGTCAAATCGCAGAGTGTCCTGCATACTAGGGCCGTGGACGGCCCAGAAAGCCCTTTCAATTCACCCTGTTTTGCTGGTCTGACGTATACTATGGCCCATGGCCAACAGTCGGGGTGAAGGCGGTGAATCTGTGCTGACCGCTTCCGCCAGAACGCAGCGGCCTGTCACCTTCAGCAAGGAGGATCATCATGAGTTACGAGAATATCCGGGTCGAAACCCGTGGCCCGGTCGCCCTGATTACCCTCAATCGCCCCAAGGCGTTCAATGCGCTTTCCAATGATTTGATGGATGAATTGACCCAGGCGCTGGATGCAGTGGAGGCGGATGACGCGATTCGCGCCATCGTACTGACGGGGGGTGAAAAAGTATTCGCCGCTGGTGCCGACATCAAGGGTATGAAGGATTACTCGTACATGGATGCCTACAAAGGGAATTTCATCACCCGCAACTGGGAACGCGTCAGCCGGTGCCGCAAGCCGGTGATTGCGGCGGTGGCGGGCTACGCGCTGGGTGGCGGCTGCGAACTAGCGATGATGTGCGATTTCATTCTGGCTGCCGACACCGCCAAGTTTGGTCAGCCAGAAATCAAGTTGGGTATTTTGCCTGGCGCGGGCGGCACTCAACGTCTGACTCGGCTGATTGGCAAGTCTAAGGCCATGGAACTGTGCCTCACCGGGCGGATGATGGATGTGGAGGAAGCGGAGCGGGCGGGACTGGTCAGCCGAATTGTGCCAGTCGCCAATCTGTTGGAGGAGGCGCTCAAGACCGCTGAGACCATTGCTAGCTATTCCTTACCCGCCGTGATGATGACCAAGGAATGTGTCAACCGCGCCTATGAATCGACCTTGGCCGAAGGGTTGCTATTTGAGCGCCGCACCTTCCATGCGGTGTTCGCCACAGCGGATCAGAAGGAAGGCATGGAGGCGTTCAGCGGCAAGCGCGCGGCGGAGTTCAAGCATCGCTGATGTGCTGCGCCGCTGGGTTTGGACTGGGCGGCCAGCAGGACGGCAAGATTCTGTAAGCGAGATCAACCTCACCAAAAGCAACGAAAAGGAACACGCGATGGAAATCAAGAAAGTCGGTGTCATGGGTTGTGGCGCGATGGGTTTGGGTGTAGCGCAAGTGTGTGTGCAGGCAGGATTTCCAACGGTCGCGGTCAAGGCCACGCCGGGCTCGACCGACAAGCTGCGCGCCGGACTGGACAAGTCGCTGGGCAAGATGGTCGAGCGCGGCAAGCTGACGGCGGAGAAGAAAGACGCCATGCTGGGCCTGCTGACCTTGACGACCGAAGAAGGTGAAGTCGCCGGATGCGATCTGATCGTCGAATCCATCATTGAGGATCTGGAGACCAAGAAGGCGCTGTTCCAGCGGCTGGAGAAAATCGTCTCGCCGCAGGCGTTGCTGACCACCAATACCTCCACGCTGTCGGTGACGGCGCTGATGGCGGTCTGTAAGCAGCGCGACCGGGTCGCGGGCCTGCATTTCTTCAATCCGGCCCCGGTGATGAAACTGGTTGAGATCATCCACGCCTTCGAGACTTCGGACGGCACGATTGGCACCCTGAACGAATTCTGCAAGAAAGTCGGTAAGGACCCGGTCATCGTGCAGGACACCACCGGGTTTATCGTTAACCGGCTGTTGACGCCTTACATGCTCAGCGCCATCCGTCTGTTGGAAATGGGTACTGGCACCATTGCCGACATCGACCACGCGATGAAGTCGGGTGCCGCGCATCCGATGGGGCCGTTCGAGCTGGCCGACTACATCGGGCTGGATGTGGTGGAGGCCATGACCATGAATATCTATCAGGATATGCACCAGCCCCATGTTGCTCCACCTCACACCCTGACGCGCTTGGTGCAGCTTGGCTATCTGGGCCGCAAGACCGGTAAAGGTTTTTATGACTACTCGGCTAAGCCGCCGGTTGCTAATCCGCAATTGCGCCACCCCGTGGCCTAAGCCGATCTTTGCCCCTCTCCCAGCCGGAGAGGGGTTGGGAGCGCGTTATTTGGGGTTGCCGTAGCGTTCCTCCAGCCAAGCAAACACCGCCCGCAAGGTCATGGCTTCGCCGCCTTCGGGCCGCCCCGGTTTGCTTTTCAGGTTCCAGGCCATGACATCGAAGTGTGCCCAGGGGATCCCATCGGGCACAAATTCCTTGAGAAAGAGCGCGGCCGTGATCGCGCCAGCGTAGGGCGAATCCGAGGCATTGGCGATGTCGGCGACTTTGCTGTTCAGCAGATCCCGATACGCTTGATGCAGCGGTAATCGCCAGCATGGATCCTGCTCCCGCTCCGCCGCCGCCAGCAAGCCCGCCGCCAGCGCATCATCGGTGCAGAACAAGGCCGGAACTTCCGTGCCCAGCGCCACCCGCGCTGCGCCGGTCAGGGTAGCAAAATCCAGCAAAACCTCCGGTTGTTCCGTTGCAGCTTCGGTCAGTGCATCACACAGAATCAGCCGACCCTCGGCGTCGGTGTTATGGATTTCGATGGTGCGACCTTGGCGTGAGCGCAGCACATCACCGGGCCGAAAGGCGTTACCGGCCACGGCATTATCCACGGTGGGGATCAACACCCGCAGGCGCACTGGCAATGCGCTACTCATTACCAGCCGCGCCAGCCCCAGCGCGGTCGCCGCACCTCCCATATCCTTTTTCATCCAGCGCATGGCCCCGGCCGATTTCAAATCCAGCCCACCACTGTCGAAACAGACACCCTTGCCGACCAGGGTGATTTTGGGATGGCTGGGATCACCCCAGCGTAAATCCAACAGCCGCGGCGGGTGGGTGCTGGCCCGTCCGACTGCGTGGATTACCGGAAAATGGTGCTGTAGCAAGCCCTCGCCGACGATTTGGGTCACGACCGCGCCAAACAGGCTTCCCAGCGTTTCGGTGGCTTCCGCCAGATGTTCGGGCATCAGGTCTTCAGCCGGGGTGTTAATGAGATCACGAGTTAAGGTGACCGCCGCAATCTGGCGCTGGATGCGCTCGGCGTCAGCGTCCGCTGCCAGCGCCAGCCGCGCCACGGCCCGGGACGGCGCTTTGTAGCGGGTGAACTGGTAAGCGCCCAACGCCCAACCCAGCGTCAGCCGTTCCCGCCGGCAGGGCGTCAGTGATCCCGCCAGCGCGTAATCGCCTTCCGGTAACTGGGTGGGCAGGCTGCCCAGCGCCCACAGATCGTCCGCTCGGGTCATGCCGACGATGACTCGTTGCAGTTGGCCGTCTCGGTCGGGAACCAAACAGAAGCTATCCGCCTTGGCGCTAAAGCCGGTGGCTTGCAGCCAGCGTTGCAGCCATTGTTCTTGCTGCGCGATCCAGGCGGGAAAGTCGCCCGTGCTTACGGGAATGAGGGGGATGCAGCCAGGGGTTGGGCTGCTACACAATGCCTCGGTCATGATTGCCTCTCGGTGCCAAGCGGCGCACGGGCCGCCATCCAGTGATTTTTAGCAGTAATCAGCGCAAAATGCCGACCCTTCGTCGCCCACTGATGAGATCAAGCCCTTGGATCGTCTGCTCGATCAGCGTTTGACCCGGCTCCGCGCCGCTGATGCTCATACCTTGCTGCAAGGTCGCTTGCTCGGTCTGGAAAAAGAAACGCTGCGCATGGCCCCGGATGGCTACATTGCCCAGACCCGCCATCCGGCTGCGCTCGGTGCGGCGCTGACCCACCCGTACCTCACCACGGATTATTCCGAGGCGCTACTGGAGTTCATCACGCCACCGCTCCCCAGTCCGGTGGCGGCCTTGCAGTTTTTGCAGGAGATTCATCAATTCGTCTATCAACACGTCGGTGACGAGGTGCTGTGGGCCGCTAGTATGCCCTGCATTCTGGCGGGTGAGTCTAGCATCCCCATCGCCGAATATGGTGTGTCTAATCTGGGCCGGATGAAGCATGTGTACCGGCGCGGTCTGGCATGGCGCTATGGCCGTATCATGCAGGTGATCGCCGGTATTCATGTCAATTTTTCCCTGCCCGACCCCTTCTGGGCACTGTGGCAAGCCCAGGAAAGGGAGGAGACGTGCTCCCTTCAAGACTTCCGGTCTGCGGCCTATTTTTCGCTGATTCGCAATCTGCAACGGCATGGCTGGCTGGTTTTGTACCTGTTCGGAGCCTCGCCCGCCGTATGTAAATCATTTCTCGATGGCAAGGAAAGCACGTTGATGGAGCTGGACGATCATACTTGTTACGGGCCTTACGCTACCTCGCTGCGCATGAGCAATGTCGGCTACACCAACCGCACCGAAAAGCAAAGCGGGGTCAATGTCTGTTACAACTCGCTGGCCGAATACATCGCCAGCCTCAGCCAGGCCGTGAAGACGCCATGGCCGCCCTACGAGCGCATCGGGGTGGAAGTGGATGGCGAATACCGGCAACTGAATGCCAATATCCTGCAAATCGAAAATGAATATTACGCCTCCATGCGCCCTAAGCAGCCGCCGCAAGGCAACGAAAAGCCAGTGGTGGCGCTCCGACAGCGGGGCGTGCGCTATGTAGAATTGCGCTCGGTAGACTTAAACCCGCTGGAGCCGCTGGGCCTCACCGTGGACCAACTGCGTTTTGTGGAAGCCTTCCTAATCTTTTGCCTGCTCCTGGAATCACCGCCGCTGGACGCAGAGGAACGGCAGATGATTGATGACAACCAGATGGCGGTGGCCTTGACCGGCCGTGATCCGCAGTTGCGGCTACGCCGTCGGCATGGCCCGGAACTGCCGTTGCGCCACTGGGCTGAAGAGATTGCCCGTGCTCTGGAACCGATCTGCGCGTGGCTGGATCAGCAGGAAGACGGTGCGCCTTACACCGCCGCGCTGGCTGAACAACGGGCGCGGATCGCCGATGCGGAGCGCACGCCGTCCGCCCGGATGCTAGCCGAGATGCGCGCCAGCGGGGAAAACTACTATCGCTATGCTCGACGCTGCTCGGAACGCTGGCGCGACGCCTGGTTAGCCGAGCCGTTGGCTGCGGAACGACAGCGGGTTTTTGAGCAAGCGGCGAGGGAGTCGTTGCATGCGCAAGCGAAGCTGGAGGCAGCGGACGATATGCCGTTTGCGGCCTTTCTCCAGCGCTACTTTACTACTTGAGCAGGCCATGCTTGCGAATCAGGCGGTAGAGATTACGCTCGCTGACGCCTAGCACCTGGGCGACATGGGCGCGATGACCGGAATGTTTTTCCAGCATTTTTTCCAGATAATAGCGCTCGATTTCCTCCAAGCTGGGATCGTGATCGAAGCTCAGCGTGGTATCAGTCGCAGGGCTGGTGCCGCTAGAGCCGAAGGTGAGATGTTCGGGACGGATTTCCGAGCGTTTACCAGAGAGAATCATAGCCCGCTCCACCACATTACGGAGTTCGCGCACATTGCCCGGCCAGTCGTAGGCGCTCAACTGCCGCATCGCCGCCACGGAAACCGTCTTGTTGACCTGGAGCCGGATGTCCAGGTGGTGGAGAAAGTGTTCCACTAGCTCGGCGATGTCCTCACGTCGTTGGCGCAACGGCGGCACCTGGATCAAAAAACTACTCAAACGGAAATAGAGATCCTGGCGGAACTGGCCTTCGCGGCTTAGTTGTTCCAGATTGCGGTTGGTGGCGGCAATGATGCGCACATTGGCCTGTAAATCCTTGGTGCCGCCGAGTCGGCGGAAGTGGCCGGTTTCCAGGAAGCGCAATAATTTGGCTTGCAGCGTGATGTCCAGCTCGCCGATTTCATCAAGAAACAGGGTGCCGCCTTCGGCCCCTTCCACCAGCCCCGGCTTTCGGCGATCCGCCCCAGTGAACGCACCGCGTTCGTGGCCGAACAATTCGGATTCAAACAGGGTGTGATGCAAAGTCGAGCAGTCGATCTCCAGTAAATTACGGTCGGTGCGACTGCTGCGCTGGTGGATTTGCCGCGCCACCAGTTCCTTGCCAACCCCGCTTTCGCCTTGAATAAGCACGGTGATACCAGCGGCAGCCACAGCGTCAATCAGGCCGTGGACTTCGGCCAGCGCCCGGCTGCGGCCAATCATCGGATTTTTGCCCAAGGCCTGAATTTGGCGCTGATACCACTGGTGTTCGCGCCGCAGGGTCGCCGTCTCCAGCGTGCGTTTGACCGTGAGTTCCAGTTCGTCGAGATTAACGGGTTTGGTCAGATATTCGGAGGCACCGGCTTTCATCGCGCGCACCACGTTTTGCACCGAGGCATAGGCGGTGAGTACGATCACCGGGTATTGGGGGGCCAGTTCGGTAATCAGGTGGTGGCCGTCGCCATCGGGCAACCGGCAGTCAAGGATAATCAGTGCCGGCTCGCTGGTAGTCAGATAATCCTTGGCACTCGCCCAATCCAAGGTGGATTTAACCAGATGACCCAGCCCATGCAGGTGACGTGTCATCAGGTTGTTGAGCGTGCGGTCGTCTTCAATGATGAGAATTTCCTTCATCGGGAGTATTTCCATAGTCTGCGTTCAAGCGGCGTCATCAGCGTCGGCGTTGGGCATTGCGACCCGAAAACGGGAACCCTGGCCCAATTCACTGTGAACGTGAATCTTGCCGCCCCAGCGCTCCACAATAGCCCGACAAATCGGCAGGCCCAGGCCGGTGCCTTGACCGCCATCGGCGCGGTGGCTGAAGAATGGATCGAAAATATACGGCAAATCTTCGGGACGAATGCCGGTGCCACTATCCTCAAACAGCATTTCAATTTGAGAACTGCGCAGCGCGCTGTGCACCCGCAGCACACCGCCCTGCGGCATGGCGTGAAAGGCGTTCTGGGCCATGTTGATAATCACGATCCGTATTTCGCTATCCGATCCCGTGGTGCGCACGTCGTCTGGGTTTAAGACCAGTTCAATGGTCACGCCGCGGTGCAGGGCTTCCAGTTGCAGCAAGGAGACAGTTTCGCGTAGCGCGGTGTTGATCGACACTAGCTCCAGCGATTGGCCCGGCGGCATACTCAGCCGCAACAGCCGTTCGGTGATGTCGATACATTGATCGATCTGGTGGTCGGCCAGGTGGAGATACTCGTACAGTTGTTCATCATCGCGGATGCCGCCTTCGCGCAACTTGAACAGCGTATCCAGCGCGATACGGATCGACGCCAACGGGTTGCGGATTTCATGGGCCACGCCGGCTGCGAGCAGGCTCAACGTGGCGTGTTTCTGTTGGTGAGAGTATTCGATCTGTTGCGCCAGGTCGCGCACCGACTCGACCAGATAGGTCATCTCCTCGCCACCGATCCGCACCCGCAGCGGCGCGCCGTAGACTTCGACATGCAGCGGCGTTCCGTCGGCGCGCGTGAAACTTTGCAGGGTTTTGACCGGCTGGCCGGTCTTGCCGCTTTCGAGCAAGGGGCAAGTGATGAGCGCGGTGGGGCAGGGATACGCGCGCTGGTGACTGGACTGATGACACGCCATGCCCACAGCCGCCAGGTGATTTTTACCCAGGTGCTGGCCATAGGTGCGGTTGGCCAGCACGATTCGGTAATCCGGGGCGACCACGCGAATGCCATCGGGAATGGCATCGATCAGATTTTGCAAAAATGCTTGCTGTTCACGCACGGCTTCCATGCTGCGCGCCAGGTTTTCGGCCATGTGATTAAAGCTGTGGCCCAACTGGCCCAATTCGTCCGCGCCGCTCACCGCCACCCGCGCCTCCAGCTGGCCACTGGCGAGTTGATCGGCGCTGAATGCCAGGCGGCTGACCGGACCCAGGACGAAGCGGTTGATAAACCACCAGCCGCCTACCACGGATAGCAACACCACTACCGCGCCGGAACCCATCAACAGGCCCGTGCTGTGCAGGGTGCGGGCGCGTAGGGTCTCGGTTTCATGATCGACGACTAGAATGCCATTGATGGGGTGGGTCACGGTCGCGCCATGGCATTGGACGCAGCGCGCTTGGTTAGGCACTGGGTGAACGGCGCGCAACAGGTCTCGACCGGCCGCATCGCTACTCGCTAACAGCGCTCCCTGAGTCAGCGCGGACTCCGGCAAGCAGTCTGGACAAGCACGGCTTTCCGACTGCACCAGCCGTTCGCCCAGGCGTTGCGGGTCAGAAGCAAAGCGAATTTCCCCGGCCGGATTCAGAATCATGACCTGACGGATCGATTCTTCGTGGCCGAGACGGTCAACGATCTCGCGCAAGCCGCCCAGATCGCGCTTGAGCATGGCGTTTTCCAGCGTGGCTTGCAGCAGCCGGTTGACTTCGGTGGCCTTGAGCGCGCGCTCCTCTTGCAG
>JBATSQ010000015.1:0-11739 GCA_049293375.1 Candidatus Contendibacter sp. | reverse complement strand
CACCGGAACCGGCGCTGAGAGTGCGTGCATCCACATCGCGCGCGTTATCCTGAGAACGGCGCGGGTTCATGCCTCGGTTACTTGTCGTTTCCCGCGAAGAGTGCGGCGTTGTTGTCCGAAGCGGTCGAGCGGGTGGGGAGATTGACCTGGACTGGCGGCCGACTGCCACTGCTGCCGGCGATGACCCGGCTGCTGGAGGGCTGATAGTAGGTCCCGGCGCTTGAATAGGCGCGCAAATTCGAGCCGGTGGCGACATTGGTCAAACTAGCCGGGCGGTTGCCCTGGCGCGGGGTGATAACGACCACGCCAGGATTACGGGTTGCCCCACTGCTGTAATAGCGGCCATCAAAGTTACTGTTCATTGCCAGCGGAGCGCCGCCGCCAGTGTTTCCCGCATAGTACATACCGCTACCGCCCCGATATTTCTGGTAGTAGTCTAAAACCTTAACGACATAGTTACGGGTTTCCCGGTAGGGTGGAATCTGATTACCGTATTTCTGTACCGCACCCTCGCCCGCGTTGTAGGCCGCTACCGCCAGGCGGGTGTCGTTAAACTGATTAAGCAGCCAGCGCAGATAACGTGCGCCACCTTGCACATTGGCAATCGGGTCGTAGGCGTTGCCGACGCCAAAGCGCGCGGCGGTGCCGGGCATCAGTTGCATCAGGCCCATGGCACCCTTAGGCGAGACCGCCCACGGGTTGTAAGACGATTCAGCGCTGATCACCGCGTGCAGCAGGGCGGGGTCAAGTTGGTGTTGCGCCGCGATACGGTTTACATCCGGGGTAAAGCGCTGGCGATGATCTTCATTGATCCGAGAGAAGCGGCGGGGGGCTGATGCATTGGGTGTTTGATAGCTGCGCGGCCAATAGGCATTGCCGCTGCCAGAGCCGTAAAAGCGGCCGCCGTTGTACAGATTAGTGGGCGCAAAGCTGGAGACTTGGGAGGTATCCCGGCGATACGCTGGGGTGCGCATCACCATTTTGTATCGGGAGTCGTTGGGGACGTTACTCAGGTGCCGTACACCGTTCTTATCCACAAAAGCGTAAATATCGGCCAGGGCTGGGCCCGCCGGTAACAGGATAAACGTCATCGGGATCAGACAGGCCAAGAGCCGCCACTGCATAATGAGGTTCTCCTTATTAAAATTAAAGAGTGCGCTGAACGCTTATCATGAAAAGCGCGGTCACCAGGAAGGACAGTGGGGAGCATCTGGAATCCGGTGAGCGCATCGAACATCTGCCAGTTAACCGGACTAAGGTTAGCATAATCCGCTAGCTCGCAACCGATTCAACGACTCAATCCGCATCTTTGCGCGTTGGTTTTTCTAAGGGTGTCCTATGTTCAGAACCGCAGAATTGCAACGAAAGTTGCCTAAAGAAGAATACCATCAACAAGTTGCGGCGCTACGGGAAGAATTGCTGCTGGTCCAGATGGAGTTGCGGAAAGCGCATTTTCCGGTCATCGTAGTGTTCGCGGGGGTGGATGGCGCAGGCAAAAGCGAGACGGTGAACAGGCTGCATGAATGGCTCGATTCGCGCTGGTTGATGACGCGCGCGTTCAGCGAGCCGTCAGATGAAGAGCGCGACCGACCCGATTACTGGCGCTTCTGGCGGCAGTTGCCGCCGCGCGGCAGGATCGGCTTGTTCCTCAGCGCCTGGTATTCGATGCCGATTCTTGATCATGTCTACGGCCACAACGGGCTGGCCGAGTTTGACGAGCGTCTGGAGCGGATCAAAACCTTTGAGCAAACCCTGGCCGATGATGGCGCGTTGATTTTGAAGTTCTGGATGCATCTGTCCCGCGAGGCGCAAAAGGAGCGCTTACGCAAACTGGAGAAAAATCCGCTATTGCATTGGCGCGTTTCCCGGCGGGACTGGCAGCATTGGGAGTTGTATGACCGGTTTATCGGTGCCGCTGAACGCACCATTATGAAGACCAGCACCGGTTTGGCGCCCTGGAAGATCGTAGAAGGTTACGACGAGCGCTACCGCAGCGTCGCGGTGGCGACCACGATCCGCGATGCGATCCGGTTTCGACTGGACGAGGCGGACAAGGCTGCTAGTGCTAGCGAAGGCAGTGCGCGGCCCAAACCGAAGACGGAGAGTGACGAGGTCGCGCCAGTCACTGTGCTGTCACAGCTTGACATGAGTAAAACGCTGGCGCGGGAGGATTACGACGCTGGTTTGAAACGCTATCAGGCCAGACTCAATCAGCTCCAGCGTAGCGCACGCGAGCGCAAAGTCTCGACCATTCTGGTGTTTGAGGGCTGGGACGCCGCTGGCAAGGGTGGCAGCATCCGCCGAATCACCGCCGCGCTGGATGCCCGCGACTACCAGGTGATCCAGATCGCCGCGCCCACCGATGAGGAAGCCGCACATAATTATCTCTGGCGGTTCTGGCGACACATCCCGCGTGCTGGCCGGGTGACGATCTACGACCGTAGTTGGTATGGCCGGGTCCTGGTTGAACGGGTGGAAGGCTTCGCCCGCACCCGCGAATGGCAGCGCGCTTATGCCGAGATCAACGATTTTGAGGCGCAACTGGTGGAACGAGGGATCGTGCTGCTGAAGTTCTGGCTGCACATCACCCCAGACGAGCAGTTGCGCCGCTTTCAGGAGCGGGAGCAAATTGCCTATAAGGCGTGGAAGCTGACTGAAGAGGACTGGCGCAACCGTGAGCGCTGGGCGGACTACGAGATGGCGGTCAATGATCTGGTGGAGCGCACCAGTACTCGGCAAGCGCCTTGGACGCTGATCGAAGCGAACGATAAACGCCATGCGCGTGTCGAAGTGCTGCGCACGCTATGCGAGCGGCTGGAAGCGGTGCTGGCCAGCAATGACAAACGCGCCCGCTCCGATCATAAAAATCTGAAAGGCGCTAAGGTGTGACGATGAGCGAACAGGCTGAAGTGGCGTCCGACGACGTGGAAACCACCCAAAACGCAGAAGGAAAAAAACCGCGCGCGGGTCGCGGGCGTTCCGAGGGGCCAGCAGCCGAAGCCGCCACACTGCCAGAGCCAGCCGTCGATCTTGAGGCCCCGGAATGGTATCTGAACCGCGAGCTAACCTGGCTGGCGTTCAACCGACGAGTATTGCACGAGGCGCAGGATGAGCGCACCCCGCTGCTGGAGCGGGTGAAATTTCTGGCCATCGTCAGCGCCAATCTGAATGAATTTTTCATGAAGCGCATTGGGGGCCTGAAGCAACAGATTGGCGCGCGGGTGCGGGAGCTGACGGTGGATGGCCGCAGTCCCGAACAACAGCTCGCGGAGTGTCTGGCGGTGGTGCGCGACATCGTGGAGCAGCAGCGGCGGCTGGCGTCTGAATTGCACGAGTTGCTAAAGGAAAAGGGGATATGCCTGCGCAGCTACAAGCGGTTGAGCGAGGCGCAGCGTAAGCAGATGCGGGAATACTATCTGCTCAACATCTTCCCGTTGGTGACGCCACAGACCATGGACCCGGCGCACCCGTTCCCGTTTATTTCCAACCTGTCGCTCAATTTGCTGGTGACGGTCCGCTACGCCAACGACGAGTCCAGCGGCCTGGCTCGCATCAAGGTGCCGATTGGCTCAGGGATTCCGCGTTTTCTCCGGGTTGGCGAGGAGGATTTGTACGTGCCGCTGGAAGATGTGGTCGCCAACAACCTCGATCTGCTGTTCCCCGGTATGGTGGTGGAGGCTTGTGAACTCTTTCGGGTGACCCGCAATGCGATCACGGAACGGGACGAGGACCAGGCCGATGACATGTTGTTGATGATCGAATCGGAGTTGCGGGAGCGCCGTTTTGCCCCCATCGTCCGGCTGGAAGTGGGCAAGGAGATGGATCCGGCGCATCGGGGTATGCTGGCCGCTGAACTGGGTCTGGACGAAGCCAGCGAGGTGTTTGAAATCGACGGCATGATGGCGTTGCGCGATCTGTTCCAGATTGTCGCCATTAATCGCCCCGATTTGCACGACCCTCCTCATCATCCGCTCGACCACCCCAAATTGAGTGACAAGCGCAATATCTTCCACATCATCCGCGAGACCGGACCGATTTTGTTGCAGCATCCTTATGAATCGTTTGCTACCTCGGTGGAGCGCTTTGTCAAGGAAGCCAGCCTGGATCCCAAGGTGCTGGCAATCAAGATGACGCTATACCGTACTTCAGCTGATTCCAAGATCATTGAGTCTTTGATTGACGCCGCGCAAAACGGCAAGCAAGTGGCGGTGGTGGTGGAATTGAAGGCGCGCTTTGACGAGGCCGCCAATATCCGCTGGGCCAATCATTTGGAAGAAGCTGGAATTCACGTCACCTACGGTGTGGTAGGACTGAAGACCCATAGCAAGGTGATTCTGGTGGTGCGGCGCGATTTCAATGGCTTGCGCCGTTACGCGCATATCGGCACGGGCAACTATCACGCCGGTACGGCGCGCTTGTATTGCGATCTGGGGCTGTTGACCTGCGATCCAGTGATCGGCGCGGATTTGACCGAGTTATTCAATTACTTAACCACTGGCTATGTGCCCAAGCGTAATTACCGGAAATTGTTGCCCGCGCCCAAGGTGTTGAAACCGGCGTTGCTGGCCCGGATCGAGCGCGAGATCGGCCATGCCAAGGTCGGCCACCCGACGTGGATCCAGTTCAAAATGAATGCCCTGGAGGACAAGGAAGTGACCACTGCGCTTTACCGTGCATCACAAGCCGGTGTGCGGGTGGATTTGATCGTGCGCGATACCTGCCGCTTGCGGCCCGGCATTCCGGGGCTTTCGGAAAATGTGCGCGTCATTAGCATTGTGGGCCGATTTTTGGAGCACACCCGGATCTTCTACTTTCACAACAACGGCACCGAGGAGTATTTCATCGGCTCGGCGGATTGCATGAAGCGCAATCTGGAAAGCCGGGTCGAGGTGGTGACGCCTGTAGATACGCCAGAGTTGCAGCGTGATCTGCGGCAACTGCTGGATTTACAGATCAATGACCGGCGCAGCGCCTGGGACATGCAGGCCGATGGCAGCTATATTCAACGGCGACCGGAGGAAGGCGGCGAGGCGCGTAGCTCGCAGCAGTTGTTGATTGAATGGGCGGAGCGCCGCCAGAAAGAAGCGCAGCGCCTGAAGAAGCGCAAGCCCAAGGGTATCGCCCGGCGGGCGGGGTTGTAAGGGGTTTTTGAATCTTGCTATTTTACGTTCCAAAGGAAAATCATTTCATTGTTAATAAATGTCTTATCTTGACTTGAAGCGGATTTTGCGATGGGCGCTATGGAACCTGTCCGTCGTCAGACCATGAAAAGAGACGCCATCCACGCACGATACAAACTCACTATGCGCACCTTAATCATCCTATTTGGAGGCTTCGTGGTCTGGGCGGTTTGCCTTGGCCTTGCAAAGCTTTTCGCCAAGAGCAGCGCTACGTCAACCACGATTGCGACCACAGCATTTGTCGTGCTCTGGCTCTTGGTAGCCGCCGCCAATATGTGGATAGGTGTTGCACAGGCAGGTTACTCGATCCAGGAAGAATTACCCATCTTCCTTCTGCTTTTCTTGCCGCCGACTATGGCAGCGATCTTTGTGAAGTGGAAGTTTTTATAAAAATAGGAATTACGCAGTTGAAAGCAACTTAACAACCGGTTACAGCGGACCGCTATCCGCCGCCCTGTTAGGTGCTCTTCGTGAAAAAACTTCTCAAGATTTTGGGCTACACAATAGCGGGAGTATGCGGGCTGATTCTCGCCGTCTGTATGGCACTGTGGCTGATTCTGTTATGGCATACTTGGCCTAAGTCTTGGGATACTAGTGATAGCGACTTCCTTTCTGTGGCAATGCCGCCATTGGAAGTTTGTGGCCCCATCCCCGCTGCCTTTCGAGTTACGCATTATTTTCGCCATAACAATTTCAATGATGGAGAGGAGTTGTGGCGCTTGGAAGCACGGGATGCCAACGCTATTTCCACTCTTCTAACAAAGCTAAAGCTTACGCCCGCTAATCCTAAAGACTATATCCAGCGTTTTTTGGACGTCATTGCAGGTAAACCGGATTGGGTCGTGCGCCCGCAACCAGAAACGCAATGGCTCTTCATGGAGGTTGATCAACAAACTTCCGATGGGTCCAGAGGGTGTATGCATGGACGTCTTTACTTATGGAGTGTGGATGGCAGGGCCTTCTTTTTACTTCACCTCATCACCTAATGTCTCACTGCAGCGCGATGCTGCGTCGGCAAGCCAGTGTCCAGGCAAGGAATAAGTCCGTAAAAGCAAGAATCGCGTTGAGGAAGAGCAAGTCTTTCGCGTGGAAAACATGGCGCAGTATTGATTAAACAACCGGTTAAACAGTGACTTCATGCCCTTATTGAGCATCGACCACCTCTCCATCGCCTTCGGCGCGGAAAAACTGCTAGACGACGCCAGCTTTCAACTCGATGTCGGCGAGCGAGTCTGCCTGATTGGCCGCAACGGCACGGGCAAAACGACTCTATTGCGCCTGCTGGCTGGCGAAATCCAGCCGGATAGTGGCGATCTCTGGCGTCAGCCCGGCTTGCGCGTCGCCACGCTAGCACAGGAGTTGCCCGCCGATACCACAGCCACCGTGTTCGAGATCGTCGCCGGCGGGCTGGAAGGGCTAGGGGCGCTGCTGGCCGAATATCACGAAGCCACGATTCAACTTGCTCAAGCCTCCACACCGGAAGCGCTGCGCGAGATGGAACGACTGCAACACGACTTGGAAGCCCGTGACGGCTGGCGTTGGCAACAGCGGGTTGATACCGTCATCAGCCGCCTGCAATTACCCGCTGACACGCCCTTAGCGGAACTGTCCGGCGGCTGGCGGCGGCGGGTGTTGCTGGGCCGGGCGTTAGTGCGCGATCCCGACGTGCTGTTGCTGGATGAGCCAACCAACCATCTCGATCTGGAAACCATCCAGTGGCTAGAAGGCGAGTTGTTGGAGTTTCGCGGCGGATTATTGTTCATCACCCACGACCGTGCCTTGTTGCAACGCCTAGCAACGCGCTTGCTGGAATTGGATCGCGGCGTTCTCACATCATGGCCGGGTGATTACGCTAACTTTCTAGAGAAAAAAGCCGCTTTTCTGGAAGTCGAAGCTCGCCACAATGCCAAATTCGACAAGAACCTGGCCCAGGAAGAAGTGTGGATTCGCCAAGGAATCAAAGCCCGCCGCACCCGCAACGAGGGTCGGGTGCGGGCGCTGCTGGGCTTGCGCGAGGAGCGCCGCCAGCGCCGCGAGCAAACCGGCAAAGCCAGCTTTGCGCTGGAGCAGGCCGAAACATCCGGTAAGCGGGTGATCGAAGCGCAAAACATCAGCTACGCCTGGCAGGACGAACCGCTGCTCCGCCATTTCTCGACGCGGATCCTGCGCGGCGACCGCATCGGCCTGATCGGTCCCAACGGCTCCGGCAAGACCACGCTGCTGAATCTGCTGCTCGGACGTCTGCCACCGGATGTCGGCCAAGTTCGGCACGGGACCAAGCTGGAAATCGCCTATTTCGATCAACTGCGCGAGCAGCTAGACCCCGAGCAAACCGTGCTGGACAGCGTGGCGGGCGGGCGGGAAACCATCGAAACCAACGGCCAGCGTCGCCATATCATCGGCTATCTCGGTGATTTCCTATTTCCCGCGCACCGCGCCCGTTCGCCGGTCAAATCCCTGTCCGGCGGTGAGCGGAACCGGCTGTTATTGGCGCGATTGTTCGCCAAGTCGGCCAATCTGCTGGTGATGGATGAGCCAACCAACGATCTGGATCTGGAAACGCTGGAGCTGTTGGAGGAACTGTTGCTGGAATTTACTGGCACCCTGCTGCTGGTCAGCCATGACCGGACCTTTCTGGATAACGTGGTGACTAGCTGTTTGGTGTTTGAGGGCGACGGGCGCGTGCAGGAATATGTCGGCGGTTACAGCGATTGGTTGCGGCAGCGGCCCGCGCTGGAATCGGCTCCCGCCGCTAAACCCAAGCCCGCGCCAATCCCCACGCCAAAACCGCCGCGCCTGGTCGCGGTGGGCCGACTTAGCTATAACGAGCGGCGGGAATTGGAGCGGTTGCCAGCCCAGATCGAGGAATTGGAGCAACGGCAGCGGGATTTACAAAATTTGACCGCCGATCCGGTGTTTTACAAGCAGGATTCGGCAGCCATCACCCAGCGCTTAGAGGAACTGCGGGTCTTGGAGGCTGAATTAGAAACCGCTTACGCGCGCTGGGAGGCGCTAGAGCAGCGCGAGCAACCAGTGGGCTAAACTCCCCAATAACTTGCGTCGCACCGAATGCGCGCTGTGTGCATTCAGGCCGAATGCGCGCTGTGTTCCTTGATAAAGGGTTGCAGCAGCAGTCCGCTCAGCGTAGTCGCCCGCCAGTCGCGGAAAATTTCCAGGCCAATCGTCATGCCACTATGGCCGTCGCGCGGTTGCTCCTGATAGGTGCCAAACAGGCGATCCCACCACGGCAGGTTGAAACCAAAATTGCTGTCGGTCTCCTCACGCCGAATGGAATGATGCACGCGATGCATGTCTGGCGTGACCACGATCCAGCGCAAGAGGCGATCCAGCCGTGGCGGCAGGCCGACATTGCTGTGATTGAACATGGCGGTAGCATTCAGAATGATCTCGAACAGCAGCACCGCGACCGCCGACGCGCCCAACAGCACGACCAGCGCCAGCTTGATGAGCATGGACAGCATGATCTCCAACGGATGAAAGCGCAGAGCGGTGGTGACATCGAAATCCAGATCTGTATGGTGCATCCAGTGCAAGCGCCACAGCAGTGGCAGCTTGTGGAATAGCACATGTTGTGTGTAAATCGCTAAATCCAGCGCCAATAACGAGAGTACCAAGGCCAGCCCAAAGGGCGCATCAAGCCAGGCGAACAGGCCCCAGCCGCGCACCGCCGCCACTTCCGCTGCGCCAACCGCCAGCACCGGAAACACCAGCCGCACGACCACGCTATCCACGATGACAATACCGAGATTGGCGGGCCAGCGCGCTTGGCGCATCAAGCTGAGCGACCGTCGCGGCCAGCGCCGTTCCCAGAGCATCATCGCCAACAGCACGAGGGCGAAGCACGCCAGGCGAATGAAGGGTTCATAGTGGATTAAAAAGCGCATCGGCAGGTTCCGGGTCGGCGGCTGGGCCATCAGGCCGGGCGCGGCAGTGATCCGACCTGATTGGGCTTATAGCTTATAATGCCGCCCTCATCCGCTCTTGACTATGGTTGCCCCCTGTTTTGGAGGAACACGCTGTGTCCTGCTTACCGCAACTGGTTACTGGTCAGTTTCCCGGCGTGCGCCCGCGCCGGTTGCGCCGCGATGCATTTTCGCGCCGCTTGGTGCGTGAAACTGTATTGACCGTCGCCGACCTGATTCAACCGTTGTTTGTGATCGAAGGGGAGAATCGGCGCGAACCGGTGGCCTCCATGCCGGGCGTGGAGCGCCTCAGTATTGACCAGTTGTTACGCCACGGCGAACGACTGGCGACCCTCGGGGTGCCGGCGGTGGCGCTGTTTCCGGTCACGCCACCGGCCGCGAAATCGCTGGATGCCGCCGAGGCCTACAATCCCAATGGCTTGGCACAGCGCGCGGTGCGGGCGCTCAAGGCCCACATTCCCGAACTGGGCGTGATAACGGACGTGGCCTTGGATCCTTTCACCAGCCATGGCCAGGATGGCTTGGTTGATGCGTCCGGCTACGTGCTAAACGATGAAACGGTGACGGTGCTGATTCGCCAGGCCCTGTCCCATGCCGAAGCCGGCGCGGACATCGTCGCCCCGTCCGATATGATGGACGGTCGCATCGGCGCGATCCGCGCCGCCTTGGAATCCAACATTTTCATCCATACCCGGATTCTGGCTTATTCCGCCAAATACGCTTCCAGTTTCTACGGGCCGTTCCGCGACGCAGTCGGGTCAGCGGGCGCGCTGGGCAAGGGCAACAAAACCAGCTATCAGATGGACCCGGCCAACAGCGACGAGGCGTTGCGCGAGGTGGCCCTAGATTTGGAGGAGGGTGCGGATATCGTGATGATTAAGCCGGGAATGCCGTATCTGGACATCGTGCGCCGGGTCAAAGACCAGTTCGCCGCGCCGACTTTCGTCTATCAGGTCAGCGGCGAATACGCCATGCTGCTAGCGGCGGCCCGCAACGGCTGGCTGGATGAGCAGGCGGTGGTGATGGAAGCGCTCTTGTCGATCAAACGGGCTGGAGCGGACGCGATTCTGAGCTATTTCGCTGCGCAAGTCGCTGGCTGGTTGCGATCCGCATGAAACGCGGGAGCGTGTGGCTGTTGGTGGCGCTGGGCCTGGCGCTGAGCGGATTTTTTCTGGCGGTGATGCGCCCGCCCGGCGGTCAAGCGTCCACGCCCGGTCAGGACCTGCCGTGGCAGATTGGCGTAGGCCCGGACGGGACGACGCTGACGGTGTTCGGTCTGACTTTGGGTCAGAGCACGGTGCGGGAAGCGGTGGCTAAGCTGGGGCGGCGCTATGAACTGGGCGTGTTTGAAGAGCGCGACGGGGCGTTAAGTTTGGAGGCCTATTTTCGAGATGCGGTGGTGGGCGGTCTGAACGCGCGGATGGTGCTGGCGGCGCGGTTGCCGGAGGAGGTCTTGCAGGCGTTGCGCGTGCGCGCCGGTATCGGCAAGCCCACCGCTGGTGGCAGTCGACGCTATGCGGTGGCCGAGGCGGACGCCGCAGCAGGCCTGGGTGCGGTGATGACCGCCATCACCTGGGCTCCTATGGTGAAATTCGACGCTGAATTGATCCACAAGCGCTTTGGCGAGCCGACTGAACGCATCGTGCGCGCCGATGGCACCCATTGGCTGTATCCGGCCTTGGGCTTGGATCTGATGCTCAACGAACAAGGTAAGGTGTTGCTGCAATATGTCCCGCCGACCGAATTTGCGCGACAACTGCGCGCGCCGCTGACCTCTCATCAAGAACCGTGATAGCGCTCATGACCACTCCTCCCGATCAATACGCCGTGATGGGTCATCCTATTGCCCATAGTCAATCCCCGCGGATCCATACCCTATTCGCCGCCCAGACTGGCGAATATCTGGAATATCGCGCCCTGTTGGTGGCGCCGGGGGAATTCGCTGCCGCCGCCAAAGCGTTCCGCGCTGCGGGCGGTAAAGGCTTAAATGTGACCTTGCCGTTTAAGCAGGATGCTTGGGTCTTTGCTGATCAGCTCAGCGCCCGCGCCGAGCGGGCCGGCGCGGTGAATTGCCTGAAGTTTGGTCCGGCTGGGGCGTATGGCGATAACACGGATGGCCTGGGGTTATTGCGTGATCTGCGCCATCAGGGCTATACGCTGGCGGGGCGGCGCATTCTGGTGCTGGGCGCGGGTGGTGGAGTGCGTGGCATCTTGCAGCCTTTGTTGATGGAACGGCCCGCCCTGCTGGTGATCGCCAATCGCACGCCCGGCAAGGCGGCGGAATTGGCGCTGCGTTTCGGTGACCTCGGCGTGGTGTCCGGCTGCGGCTTCGCCGATCTGGCGGGACGGCAATTTGATCTGATTATCCACGCCACGGCGGCGGGCTTAACCGACGCTACGCCGCCGGTGCCCGATGCTATTCTGGTGGCGGACGGCTGGTGCTATGACCTGATGTATGGCCAGGAACCGACCGCGTTTATGCGCTGGGGTCAGGCGCAAGGTGCCGCCAAAACTCTGGATGGCTTGGGGATGCTGGTGGAACAGGCAGCGGAAGCCTTCGCTTTATGGCGGGGTGTATGGCCGGACACCGCGCCGGTGTTGCAGGCCTTGCGCAG
>JBATSQ010000014.1:0-11938 GCA_049293375.1 Candidatus Contendibacter sp. | reverse complement strand
ACGCCACGGCGGCGGGCTTAACCGACGCTACGCCGCCGGTGCCCGATGCTATTCTGGTGGCGGACGGCTGGTGCTATGACCTGATGTATGGCCAGGAACCGACCGCGTTTATGCGCTGGGGTCAGGTGCAAGGTGCCGCCAAAACTCTGGATGGCTTGGGGATGCTGGTGGAACAGGCAGCGGAAGCCTTCGCTTTATGGCGGGGTGTATGGCCGGACACCGCGCCGGTGTTGCAGGCCTTGCGCAGTCAATAACAAGGCTGGTGCGTGTAAGCGCGCTAGCCGCTACGGCGCTGGCCATGAAAGCGCCGCCGTCAGTAATACGACCGCTTCCGCCAGTTCACAGGCTGCGCCCAGAGTATCGCCGGTGATGCCGCCCAAGCGCATGAGCAAGGCGTGGCGCAGCCCAAACAGACCCAAGCTCAGCGCGCCAAGCACAAGGCCGCCTTGCCATTCCAGCAGCGCCAGCGTCACTGCGGCGGCCAGCACGATCAGCGCGCCGCAACTCCAGGGCGGCAAGGTGCGGGCGTAAGGCGCGCCCAGGCCGTCTGGGCGAATGTAGGGGGTGGTCAGCAGTAGCGCGACCAGGATCGCCCGGCCCAGCATCGGGGTCAGCAGCAGGACAAAACCAGCATCGCCTGCCAGCAAGGCTTGCAGCGCGGCGAACTTGAGCAGCAGGAGCAGGACGACCGCCACAATGGCGATTGGGCCGCTGTGTGGATCTTTCATAATGGCCAGGGTGCGTTCGCGGTCACCCTGACCGCCGATCCAGGCGTCAGCGGTGTCGGCCAAACCGTCCAAATGCAGGCCGCCGGTCAACGTCACCCACGCGACTAGCAGCAGGGTTGCCAGTACGCCGGGATCGACCCACCACAGGCCAGCTTGCAACCCGGCCAGCAGCGCGCCGATCAGCAGCCCGACTACCGGAAAAAACAAGACCGACCGCCCCAGGTCTTCCGGGCACGGTGGTGAACCGATGCGGGGAATGGGCAAGCGGGTGAGCAATTGCAGCGCCAGCGCCAAGGCGCGGATCATGGCAGGCGGCCGTTGTGAAACACCAGATGTGCTTCCGCCTCTGGGTCGATAGGGCGGCGAATGCGGCTGACAGCGGCGAACGGCACCTCAATCCGCCAGATCCGCTGCACCGGCGCTTCCAGCATGTGGCGCAAGATCATGCGGATCACACCGCCATGCGCTACCAGTAAAATCTGGCGGCCCCGGTAACGCTCCAGCAGTGCATCCCAGGCCCAACCGACCCGCTTGGCGAAGACCGCAACCGGTTCGCCGCCGGGAATCGGATGAGCGACCGGATCACGCCAGAAGCGCGCGAGCGCCACTGCCTCGGTGGCGTGCACGTCGACGACGCTGCGCCCTTCCCAGGCACCGAAGCTTAATTCCCGAAAGCCGTCGTCGATCTCCAGGGGGCAGCGCAGTTGCTCGGCCAGCAGACGGGCGAAGGCGGCGCAACGCAGCAACGGCGAGCTGATGATGGCTTCCCACGCGTGGTAATCACCCACGGCGGTGCGCATTTGTTCCCAGCCCCGTGCGCTCAACGGATCGTCCACCGCGCCCCGAAACTTCTGGCCGCCTTCCGGTTCGCCATGCCGCAGCAAATCCACGGTGGTAAAGTCGCTCATGCCTGTGAAACCCCGGCCTCGGCAAAGGTTGCCATGCCAGCGTGCAGAGCGGCGGCGGCACGCAAAATGGGCACCGCCACGGCGGCACCGCTGCCTTCACCGAGCCGCATGCCCAGATCGAGTAGCGGTTGAGCGCCCAAGGCTTCCAGTAAGCACCGATGGCCGGGTTCGGCGGAGCAGTGGGCGTAAAACAGCCAGACGCTCAGTTCCGGGCGGAGCCGGATCGCTACTAGCGCGGCGGCGGCGGTGATAAAGCCGTCCACCAACACCGGTAGGCCCAGTTGCCCGCAGCGCAGGTAAGCCCCAACCAGGGCAGCAATTTCAAAGCCACCGAGTTGTTGCAATACATCAAGCGGTTGGTGGCTGCGCGGACGAGCCAGCGCCTGTTCGATGACCCGCGCTTTGCGGCTGATGCCAACAGCATCTAGTCCAGTGCCGGGGCCAGCCAGTTGGGCAGCGGGCAGACCGAGCAGGGCGCAGGCGAGCGCGGCGGCGCTACTGGTGTTGCCGATACCCATTTCGCCGCCAATGAAAATCTGCGCCCCGTTGATAGCGGCCCGTTCGGCGGCGGCGCGGCCGGCCTCCAGCGCTTCATCCCGTTGTGCCGACGTCATGGCCGGTTGCTGCACAAAATTGGCGGTGCCGGGGCCGACCCGGGCGTCAAGCACGCCCGCTAATTCTTCCAGCGGTTGCACCGTGCCAACATTGATGACTTCCAGCCGGGCGTTCCAGATACGGGCCAGGACACTAATTGCTGCCCCGCCGCGTGCGAAGTTGCGCACCATTTCGGCGGTCACCACTTGCGGAAAAGCAGAAATGCCCTCGGCCACTACGCCGTGATCGCCGGCAAAGACGGTGATCCAGATTTTATCGACACTCGGTTGCTGGGTGCCCTGCATAGCGGCCAGGGTAACGCCGAGTTCCTCCAAGCGACCCAAGGACCCCGACGGTTTGGTCAGTTGTGCTTGGCGCGCACGCGCAGCGGTGAGAATGGTGGCATCCGGGGGGGTGATGGCAGCGTCATACCAGGGTTGGCTCATGCCAGGGAGTCCTTGAGGGTGAGGGGAAGACCGGCGACGATCAAACTAACCCGGTCGCAGCGCTGCGCGACCGCTTGATGCAGGCGACCGGCTTCATCGCGGAACCGGCGGGCCAAGGGATGGATCGGGACGATACCTTGGCCGACTTCGTTGCTGACTAGCAGTACCGTACCGGGCAGGGTGGGTAGCGCAGCTAGCAGGGTATGGGTTTCGGTGTGCAGGGTCTCATCACCCGCAGCCAGCAGATTGCTAAGCCATAGCGTCAGGCAATCGACCAGCAGGCACCGGTGGGGGGCAGCGTGGACGCGCAAGGCTGTAGCCAGGGCCGAGGGTTCTTCTACCAGGCCCCAAGTGGCGGGCCGGTCAGCACGATGGTGGGCGATGCGCGCCACCATCTCCGCATCACCGGCTTGGGCGGTGGCGATATAGCACACCTCCAGACCGCTGGCGCTGGCCCGGTTCTGGGCAAAGGCGCTCTTGCCGGAGCGCGCGCCACCGAGAATCAGTTCTTTCATGGGATCGGCTGGCTCAGGGCTGTTCTAGCCGCTGCCACCGGGCAGTAGCTCCGGCCAGCCACGGAGCCGTCCGCAGCGCATGGCCAGCGGCTTCGGGATCATAAACGGGCTGGTTCATCGGCCGGGTTTTTAGATTACCGGCCATTTCCTGCCGAATCCGTTGCTGGGCGATAGCCGTGTAGTGAGGGACGACTTCAGCCCCTGCACCCCTGCGGCCCTGCCGAAGCGCCGCTATGATAGCCGTGCCACTACCTAGGAATGGATCGAAGACCCAATCATTGGCCTGAGAGAGGGAAAGCACCAGCCGCTCAATCAGCTCGACTGGAAATTGGCAGGGATGGCTGGTTTTTTCAACGTGGTTATTTTTAACATTGGGAATAATCCAAAGATCGCCCGGGTTCTTCCCTAATGGATTACAGGAGTATTGTCCTGCCTTAGGCCCCTTGAAGTGTTTTTTACCTGGATATTTTTGTGGAACCCGTACCGGGTCAAGATTAAAAACGTAATGCTTGGTTTTGGTGAACCAGAGTATGGTCTCGTAGCGGCCAGAAAAGCGCCGTGAGCAATGCAGGCCATGTTCAAAATGCCAAATGATTCTATTGCGTAGCTGCAAGCCAAAACGGGTGAAGAGGGGATAGAGCAGCACATCCAGGGGAATAATCGTGCCATCAGAGACATAATTGCCGACTTGCCAGCAAATACTCCCGGAATCGGCCAGAGTACGGACGCATTCTGCAATGACTTTGGTTTGTTGCGCTAGATAAACCGGCAAATTCAGCTTCTGCTCGTATTCCTTACCCAGATTGTAAGGAGGGGAGGTCACAATCAATTGCCAGGCTTGATCGGGAATCGTCCTTAAAAAATCCAAACAATCACCGGGGTAGAGCACTATTCGTTGGTCGGGAGAAAAGCGGGCGCTAATGGTCATGAAAATCTCAATTTTTTGGTCAGCAAACCGTGCCTGTGCGGCGAGCGCCCGGTGGTGATCGGTTCAACTCTACAGCCGAGCACGGCTATTATCGTTGATTTCGATGACTTGCCAACCGGCGCGGCCGAGTGGCTGGGCTGGCGGCAACCGCTGCCGAAGCTTGCTATGATCACGTCCTACGTGATGTCCAACCGCTGGCTTGTCACCTTGGAGCGCAAGCCGCCGACCGAGCGCCATATGACCACCGTGTCAACAGTCGCAGAAAGTAGCGAAGAAACGACATGCCGCCCCCTGGGCAGCAACCCCACGGCGCTGCCAGGCACACCATGGTGTTGTTGATCGCAGGCGTGGATGAAGCCGGGCGCGGCCCTTTGGCCGGGCCGGTGGTAGCGGCTGCGGTCATTTTGGATCCTGCGCACCCGGTGGCTGGTCTGGCGGACTCCAAAAAGCTCAGCGCCGCGCGGCGCGAACAGCTGGCGCTGGCCATTCGCGCTACCGCCCTGGCATGGGCACTGGGCCGCGCCGAGGCCGCCGAGATTGACACGATCAATATCCTGCAAGCCACCCTGGTGGCCATGCAACGCGCGGTCATGGCTTTGGCCGTGGCCCCGGCGCAGGTGCTGGTGGATGGCAATCGTTGTCCGCCCCTGCTCTGTCCCTGTACCGCAATTGTGCGGGGCGATGCGACGGTGCCGGCGATCAGCGCCGCCTCGATTCTGGCCAAGGTGGCGCGGGACGCTGAATTGCGGTGCTTGGATGCGCTTTACCCAGAATATGGCTTTGCCCGGCATAAAGGCTATCCGACCCTCGCCCATCGGGAAGCGTTGCGCCGCCATGGCCCTTGTCCACAACATCGCCGTTCGTTCGCGCCAGTCGCCGCCGTGCTGGTCGCCGTCCCCCAGGAATCCTGATGTCCGCCCGTTTTGTGCATTTGCGTCTGCATACCGAATATTCGTTGGTGGACGGTCTGATTCGCATCAAGAGCCTGGTGAAATACGCCGTTCAGGCGGGTATGCCGGCCGTGGCGGTCACCGATATGAGCAATCTGTTTGCGCTCATCAAGTTTTACAAGGCGGCGCTGGGGGCGGGTGTTAAGCCCATCGTGGGAGTGGATGCCTGGGTAGGCCGGAGCGAGCAACCGGCGCGGCTGGTGCTGTTGTGCCAAAACCTGATCGGCTATCGCAATCTAACCCGCCTGGTCAGTCGCAGCTTTCTGGAGGGGCAGCGGCACGGTGTGCCGGTCATCGATTTCGCGTGGCTGGCGGGCTACACCGACGGCCTGATTGCGCTGTCCGGTGGTTGTGCAGGTGAGTTGGGCCGGGCCTTGCTCAATGAACAGCCCGGTCAGGCCCAAGCCTGGCTGGCGGAGTGGCAGCGGTTATTTCCCGAACGCTTTTATCTGGAAGTGCAACGCACCGGTCGCCCCCAAGAAGAGGAGTATTTGCAAGCAGCCGTAGATTTGGCACTCGCCAGCGGTACACCGGTGGTGGCGACCAACGCCGTTTGCTTCCTGCAACGCGACGAATTCGAAGCTCATGAGGCGCGGGTGTGTATCCACGAAGGCGTGACCGTGGACGATCCGCGGCGGCCACGCCGCTACAGCGATCAGCAGTATCTACGCTCGTCGGCGGAAATGGCGGAACTGTTCGCTGATCTGCCGGAAGCCTTGGCCAACAGCGTAGAAATCGCCCGCCGTTGCAATCTGCAACTGGAGCTGGGCAAGAATGTGTTGCCGGATTTTCCGGTGCCAGAGGGCATGACTGCCGCCACTTATTTCTCCACCCAGGCCGTCGCCGGGCTGGAGCAGCGGCTACAGAAGCTATTCGATCCGCTCGCCCCGGATTTCGCCGCGCGCCGCGTACCGTATGACACCCGGCTGGCGGAAGAATTGGCTGTCATCATTCAGATGGGCTTTCCCGGCTATTTCCTGATTGTGGCTGATTTTATCCGCTGGGCGCGTGACCACGAGGTGCCGGTCGGGCCGGGTCGCGGTTCGGGGGCGGGGTCGCTAGTGGCGTATGCGCTGGGTATTACCGATCTGGATCCGCTGACTTATGATCTACTGTTCGAGCGCTTTCTCAATCCAGAACGGGTGTCAATGCCCGATTTTGATATTGATTT
Source organism: Candidatus Contendibacter sp. (assembly GCA_049293375.1). Classification (GTDB taxonomy): domain Bacteria; phylum Pseudomonadota; class Gammaproteobacteria; order Competibacterales; family Competibacteraceae; genus Contendibacter. The sequence goes on along the minus strand of JBATSQ010000014.1, from coordinate 5,698 downwards.
TTGCATGGAAGGCCGCGACCGCGTCATTGACTACGTGGCCCAACGTTATGGCCGTGACCGGGTGTCGCAGATTGCGACTCACGGCACCATGGCGGCCAAGGCGGTGGTGCGCGATGTGGGCCGGGTGTTGGGCCACCCCTACGGCTTTGTGGATCGCATCGCCAAGCTGATTCCTTTCGAGCTGGGCATGACCCTGGACAAGGCTATCGAACAGGAGGTGGAGCTGCGGCGGCTGTATGAAAACGATGACGAAGTGCGGACCTTGATCGACCTGGCGCGCAAGCTAGAAGGGCTGGCGCGCAATGTCGGTAAGCACGCCGGTGGGGTGGTGATTGCGCCCACCAGCCTCACCGACTTTTCGCCGCTGTACCGCGAACAGGACGATGCGAGCCTGATGACCCAGTTTGACAAGGACGACGTGGAAGCCGCCGGACTGGTCAAGTTTGATTTTCTGGGCTTGCGCACCCTCACCATTATTCACTGGGCCTTGCAGACGGTGAATCGGCAGCGGGCTGCGGCTGGCGAACCGCCGCTCGACATCACCGCCATCCCACTGGATGACGTCGCAACCTTCGCTTTGTTGCAGCGCCACCAAACCACGGCGGTCTTCCAGCTCGAATCCAGCGGCATGAAGGATTTGATCCGTCGCCTGCAACCCGACTGTTTTGAAGACCTGGTGGCTCTGGTGGCTTTGTTTCGGCCGGGGCCGCTGCAATCGGGCATGGTGGATGATTTTATCGACCGCAAGCATGGCCGCGCCCGCATCGAATATCCGCATCCGGCGCTGGCCACCATCCTTAAACCCACTTATGGCGTCATTCTCTATCAGGAACAGGTGATGCAAATTGCCCAGGTGCTGGCCGGTTACACCCTGGGCGGGGCCGATCTGTTGCGGCGGGCCATGGGTAAGAAAAAGCCGGAAGAAATGGCCAAACAGCGCAGTACCTTCGTGACGGGCGCAGTCGAGCGCCAAGTCGATGCCGAGGTCGCCTCTTTTATTTTCGATTTGATGGAAAAATTCGCCGGCTATGGCTTCAATCGCAGCCACAGCGCCGCTTACGCCTTATTGTCGTATCAGACCGCTTGGCTGAAAGCCCATCATCCAGCCGCCTTCATGGCGGCGGTGCTGTCCTCGGATATGGACAAAACCGACAAGGTCGTGGTGTTTATTGAGGAATGTCGGCGCATGGGTTTGCCGATCAGGCCACCGGCGCTCAATCGCTCGGAGTATCGCTTTACGGTCACCGCTTCCGGGGCCATCCGCTACGGTCTGGGAGCGATTAAGGGCGTGGGCGAGGGAGCCATTGAGGCGCTGGTTCAGGAGCGTGAGCGGGGTGGCGCATATCAGGAGCTTTTCGATCTCTGCCAGCGCATGGATTTACGCAAGCTCAACCGCCGGGTGCTGGATGCGCTGATTCGCTCTGGTGCGATGGATGATCTCGGCGCGAACCGCGCCACGCTGGCGGAGCAGTTGCCGGAGGCGTTGCGGCGCGCCGAGCAGTATTCCCGCAACGACGCCGCTGGTCAGAACGATTTATTTGGCTTGGTCGCCGTGGCTGAAAAAATTCCGGCCCGACTACTGCATATCGCCAAGGTGCCAGAATGGGATGAGGAGGAACGGCTACGTGGTGAGAAGGAGACGCTGGGTGTTTATTTGACCGGCCATCCCATCCGGCGGGTGGAGGCGGAACTCGCTGCGCTGCGCGTCACCCGCTTTCAGGATGTGAATGGGGTTGGTTCTGCGCGGCGGAGCAATGACCGCATCGTCTGGGTCGCTGGTCTGGTGGCCAGTGTGCGCACCCGCAACGCCAATCGGGGAGGGCGGATGGCGTTTGTGGCGCTGGATGATGGCGATAGCCGGTTTGAGGTTCGTATCTTCCCAGAAGTGTACGAGCGCTATCGAGCTTTGCTGGTGGAAGATACGGTGCTGCTGGTTCAAGGTGCGTTGGGCTGGGACGAGTTTAATCAGACCATCCGCCTAAACGCCGAGCGGGTGCTGAGTTTAGACGAGGCGCGCGCGGAGTCGGCGCGGCGGTTGTGGCTGCGGCTGGATGCGCGGCAATGCGCGGCGGAGACACTCAAGGAATGGATGGCGGTATTGGCCGAACATCGCGCCGATAGCGGCTGTGTGGTGTGGTTGGAGTACGCTGGCAGCCAGGGACGGGTGGAGCTGGCCTGCGGTCTCCACTGGCGCGTTCGGCCCAGTGAGGCGCTGCTCAAGCGCTTGCGTGGCTTGCTTGGGGCAGAGGCGGTGCGCTTACTGTATGATCAGCCGCCCACGCTGGATCGGAACCATCTGGCCTAAAATCCCGCATCGCGCGGTGCCTCTGAAACCAGCGCTGCTTCGATCAGTGCTACGCACTCTCAATCGCTAGCCCGCCAAATGATCTTACTTGGAGAAGGTTCCAATCCCCATGCTACTGTTTCCCTGGATTCCGCCGGTTGTGGCCCGTCTGGCGCTATTGCTCGCCATCCTTGCCATTACCACGTTAGCGTTGATGCCGGTGTCAACGGTGCCGATTACCACATGGTGGGACAAGCTGGACCATGGTCTGGCCTTTATCACCCTGGCTTTGCTGGCGGACCATGCCTTTCCCCGCCAATCGTTCTGGCGGCGTTTGGCACCGTGGTTGTTGGCCTACGGGGTAGCTATTGAACTGGCGCAGTGGCTGACACCAGATCGCGACCTTAGTGTGCTGGACGTGCTAGCGGATGGGATTGGCATCGTCAGCTATGGGGTTTTGCGGCGGCTAGCCATCTTCTTTTACCGGTTGGAGCCGTCTGGCTGATTCTTCTCCGTGGCCTGGCTGCAAGAGGACGCAGCAAGCACGAAGCAATAGTTAGAGCTACGGTGGACATCCATGAACTCAGCGTCCGCGCAACTGTAGCCTTAGCCCCTAAAGCCCGCGCTGACTGGTGACCTCTGCCGGCCGACGAAGAGCCAACCGAGTACACCGAACAAGCCGCTGAGAAGACAGAACAGATGGAGAGTTCTAACCGAGATCAAGTCAAGCAACCCATTGGCGGTTGACCAAGGCGCAAGGGGTGCAATATCGGCATGCATCATGCTATCGAGTAGGACATGCGAAAGCGCGCCGACGAAAGCGCTGACGATAACCGGGGCGGGTGTAAAGGAGGCGGTTTCGACAAGCTGCGGCAAATGGAAGAACAATAGCTCTTTGTTCCAACGCCGCAGCATGGGACGGCAAAGACGGGGGGTGAGAGCCGCAACGAGTAGAGCGATCACGCAGGCTGCAAGATACGTGTGGGTAGGGCCGTGTAGCACTGTTGCACCGCGAATCAAACCAAGCAACGGCTCGATATCCATTGCGACCTGGGCGATCCCGAAGGTGAGGATGCTGAAGCGACGGCCGACCACCGCCTTGACCAGCAGCCCGGGACCCATGTGAAAGGGAGTGAAAGGCACGAATTCGCCTAAGGGCTAAAGTATGAAAGGAACTTGACTTGAGCGCATTACGACATGAGCGCCGTGTGTGATCGGAAGAGAAGCTTGCCGACCGTTTCATGACTCACTAAACGACCCATAATCATACTTTTCATCAGGGCTAGTCTTTGCTTGACATTCAGCACAGCCCTTGATGTCCTAAGATCAATAGCGCCCAGCTGCGTATCCCCAAAGATACTTGTAAACGTCCTTGACCGAAAGCGGTTGTGGTCGTGTTTGGTGGCGAGCGCTGGTTCCTACATTATACTCGTGTCGATGTGAGAATATTTTCATGTTGATATAGTCATCGGCATCTAATAGGCCGCCGTTGGGCGTCGGGTCGTTGGGATTGGGGGAAAAGCTGATCTCGGCTGTCAATCCCACGTAGTGATCGGGGTAAGCACGCGCCAATCGGCTCTGCGTTAGGTTCTCCAACTCGTGATTGATTAGAAGAACAACGCGATAGTTCTGCCGGATGAAACCGCTGAGCATCATCAGCTCAACTTTGCCCATCGCGGGGCCGGCGCCGCCCAGAAGACCCCATTTAGCGTCTGTGTAGCCCACCTTGGAAAACCACTGCGCAATCGCCAGAGGAGACGATGGCCCCGCCCACTGGAAGCGACCGGTCCACGAGTGAAACAGTGGATAGAGGTTGTTCCAATCCTCCGAGTTGCGCAGGCTGGCCTCGGGAATCCAGTCCGCGCCTTGGACCCCGAGCGGCTTGTAGGTCAGCAGGCTTTGTGACGGCTTAACGTCGAGATTGCCAATGCGCGCCCGCCCGTTCTCGAACAGGTCAATCACCAGCGTCACGTAGATCACAGGCTCGTCTTTAGCAAGATTGTAGACGAGCGCGGTCGGTCCACACACCCCGGCGCTGTCCTGGCCGATCTTCTTTGGATCATTGACCCGATCACGCAGCTGAGCGGCGATGTCCTGGCGTTTGAAGTGCACAAAAGCCGGTGTGCTCGTGCGTTTTTCAAACTGATCGATCAGCGCCAGCGCCGATTCCTTAGGCGTGGAAGGCTCCGTGTCCCAACCACCCTTTTTATGCGTTTCGATATCGTAGACTGTTTCACCGACGCTAATTTTTCTGATGTCGGCTCCGGGGATTTCCTTGAAGGGTTTGACCTTGCCGTTCACCTTGCGTCCAAAGCGAATATCCATGTTCTTAAAGTCGTGATACTTCGCCATCGAATAATGGCTGATCTGATCGCCCGCTTTCACGGTGATGGCACCGTCAGGCGCGATGTATACGGAATAACCGCCATGATGATAGGTTGCGCCAGTAGCCATGCTTCACCTCTGAACTCGCCCTTAATAACCCTATGCCAGGACTTGAAAAGCGCTTCGATCAAGCTATCGCTCGGTCGGCTCACCTTGCAAATTCTTGGCGCGTCGTTGGCAACGGTCATACAGAATCAATGCCATGTCGCTGAATGGATGCCACGGTCAACGCTTCAGGGCCAAAGGGCGAGAGCGCACCGCAGTGGACAAGCTCAAATTGGTTGGTCAGAGTGAGCCTTAAACTGGCCAGATTGGCCTGGCCCACAAGGTAAAGTCACAGCGCGCTCGCCGCTGCCGACAGGCGGCGATCTGCCAATAGAATCTGACGGGTTACATCCTCTTAACTGAAGATGACCTAAACTTTCACAGCAATGTGCTTATAAGTTGACATTCTGCATGTACTCATCTAGTTATAGATAAGGAGAGTTAGGTACTATGTTGTTAATGGAGACTTGAGAACGCGCGCTGAAAATGGATGCTGTGAGGGCTGCGGTTGCTCAACCGGGTGGATGTTGATCACTAACATTTTGCTCACCAAAGTGAGGAACTTAACATGGGCATCACGATACCGACTTCCGTCCGTTTTATGAATGATGCGGAATACCAGATCGTCACCAGAGTGTGTGGCGATACATTGCCATTTCGGTTGCGCATCTTGATCACCAATGGCGCGGGTCTGGATAACCGCCCTTTTACTATTCCCACTTCCTTAATTAGCACCTTATTAGGCACTGCGGCGACTGGCTTCGCTGGGGCGTTGGCCGGCTATCTGACCAGTTTTATCAATGTTGGCTATGTCATCAGCGTTGGCAGCGCCTTTCACGACATGTCAAGCAGCAATACCGATTTGCTGGTGCACGAGACCATGCATGTTTGGCAAGGTAAAAACAGCGTCTTGGCTCTAAGCTACGTCTTCAGTTCCTGTATCAGTCAATGCCTGCGCGGTGGTGGAGCCTATAGCTACACCGC
>JBATSQ010000013.1:0-3336 GCA_049293375.1 Candidatus Contendibacter sp. | reverse complement strand
TCGGCGTCTTTTCACGCGCAGACTGGGTAGTGTTTGTCTTGCCCGTTACGGTTTTCTCCGTCACGGTTTTTTCCACCACGGTTTTCTCAGCCGTAATTTTGGTGGTGGTCTTGCCCGGCGTGGTGGTCTTACCCGTTACGGTTTTCTCGGTCGTAGCTTTGCCCGTTACGGTTTTCTCGGTCGCAGCTTTGCCCGTTACGGTTTTCTCGGTCGCAGCTTTGCCCACCGCAGTCTTGCCCGTTACGGTTTTCTCGGTCGTAGCTTTGCCCGTTACGGTTTTCTCGGTCGCAGCTTTAGCCGTCGCGGTCTTGGCAGTTTTGGAATTGGCCTTGGCATCACCAGCGGCGTCACCGCCCACTGACCCGGCTTTTGCGCTCTTACCGGCTGACACTGCCTTCCGGGCTGCCTCCGGCGTGGACTTCATTCGAGCGGATGGTGCCTTGGGGCTATTCCTTGAACTAACGAATCCGCCATTAATGGACAGTTGGCGATTGGGCAGCTCGGTATAAAAATCGTACTTGGGCTTTGGGGGCTCCGGTTCGGTTACCGTGGCAACTGGGGAGAGCGAAGGCTTCGGCGCTGCGGAGGACAAAGGCGAAGGCGATGGAACTGATGTTGCGGGCGTCACCGCCATGACAGGCTTAGCGGCTGTAACAGGTGTGGCGGCGGCGACAGACGTTGGCGATGCAGCGGATTTAGTGGCTGTGGCGACCGCCGGGCCAGTATGACCACCCTTGATATACGCCAGCAACCCGCCGAACAGACCGACGAGAAGCAGTGTGACCACCAGCGCACCGTGACGGCGCGCACTTTGGCGGAAGCCTTTCTGGGTTAAGGTAGGCTTGTAATCTCTTTGAATGCTCACATGACCTCCGGGGCGGAAACGCCCAACAACGCCAGACCATTGCGGATAACTTGTCGCGTGGCTAGGCTTAGATTGAGCCGAGCATCACGCAATGCGTCGTCCGGGACCAGTACCCGGTGTTCGTTGTAGTACGCATGGAACGCCGTGGCCAATTCCCGAAGATAGTGGGCCAGCTGATGCGGTTCGTGCGCCAGGGCCGCCGTCTCCACCACATCCGGGTAGCGGGACAGTGCCACCAACAAAGCTTCTTCATGCGGTTCGGTCAGCAACGCTAGGTTAGCCTGGCCGCGCGCTTCATCGCGAGTCCACTCCTTGTCGCGTAACTGACGCAGCACACTGGACACGCGAGCATAAGCATATTGAATATAATACACTGGATTATCCCTAGACTGGGACTTGGCCAGATCCAGATCAAAATCGAGATGCTGCTCACTCTTGCGCATGACGTAGAAAAAGCGGGCAGCATCGTTGCCAACTTCCTGGCGTAATGCGCGCAGGGTGACAAACTCGCCAGAGCGGGTGGACATCTGGGCCCGCTCGCCGTTGCGGTACAGAATGGCGAATTGCACCAGCAATACCCGCAGTTTGTCGGGATTTTCGCCCAGGGCTTGCAGGGCCGCCTTGACGCGCGGCACATAGCCGTGGTGATCGGCCCCCCACACATCGATAACCCAGTCGAAACCCCGCTCTAGCTTGTCCAGATGGTAGGCGATGTCCGAGGCGAAATACGTGGTTTGCCCATTTTCACGCTGGACGACCCGATCTTTTTCATCGCCGAAAGCACTAGAGCGAAACCACCAAGCGCCATCCTGTTCATAGACGGAGTCGGCCGCGCGCAAGCGGTCGATGGTTTTGGCAACAACGCCGCTGTGCTCCAGAGTGCGTTCCGAATACCACTGATCGTAAATCACGCCAAATTCGCTCAAATCGTCGCGAATATCAGCGAGGATCGCGCTCAAACCCTGATCGAAAATCGCCCGATAGCGCTGCTCGCCCAGCAAGTGCCGCGCGCGCTCGACCAAGGCGTCGATGTGGGCCTCCTTGTCACCCACGCTAAGCACCGCGCCATGCGCATCGCGGATTTCATCGGCGGGCAGATTGTGAAACACCAGCCCCGCCGCGATCATGTAAGCACCACCCTGCGCGGCGTACAGCCGGGCCGCGATGTCGCAAACGTATTCGCCCCGATAGCCGTTACTGGGAAACTGGATGCGCTCGCCGCAATGCTCCAGATAACGCAGCCAGACGCTGACGGCCAGAATATTCATCTGGCGCCCAGCATCGTTGATATAATACTCACGCTGGACCCGGTAGCCCACCGCTGCCAATAAATTGGCAACGGTAGCCCCAAACGCTGCGCCCCGACCATGGCCCACATGCAAGGGGCCGGTTGGATTGGCGGATACGAATTCCACCTGCACCCGGCGACCACCGCCGAGCGCGCTTTGGCCGAAGGCGGCACCTTGCTCCAAAATCTCCCGAACCACCGCTTGATAAGCCGTCGGCGTTAGAAAGAAATTGATAAAACCGGGGCCGGCGATTTCTACCTTCGCTACGTTCTTGGAGGATGGCAGCGCATCCAAGATACGCTGGGCTAGCTCGCGCGGCGCGCGGCGCGCCGCCTTGGCCAAGCTCAAGGCCATGGGGCTGGCAAAGTCGCCGTGTGCGCGGTCGCGGCTGCGCTCCAGGGGAATCTCCATGGGCGCAGCGTCGGGCAACAGCCCCTGCCGCTGCAAAGCATGGATCGCTTGGCTCAGGAGTGCGTGCAAATGGGATTTCAAGGAAAAGCCTCTCGGTGAGAATCACCGCTCAACTAATCAGGCCGAGCTTAAAGTGGTAGGTGATGAATTTCTTGAATTCGTTAACAACCTTGAACGAATCGCGCAGGAGTTCGCGCTTGAGCCGATTGAGGTCTTTGGGATTGAGATAATTATCTTGCAGGGTACCCTGCAAAGCTTTTTCCAGCCCGGCCTCAGCACGCAGCGTGGACATGTAAGTAAAAGCCTCAATCAATTCCGCGCCAAACGACGCTTCAAACAAGTTACGCTGGCTTAAGGCCTGAATGCGTTCAATGGTGTTGGTCTGCGGTAAGCGATATTCCAGGGCGAGGCTGCGCACGCCATGAACAATGGGGAAAATGCCCCCTTTCTTAATATCCAGCTCATCGCGCTTTTTTTCCAGCACAAAATTGGTGAAGAAGCCCAGAGGCGTTTCAAAAGCCACGGTACTCTTGGCAAATTGGCTGAAGAAGGCTCGATGGTCACCGAGCAGGCGGTACATGCGATCCTTCACATGGCGCAACAAATTGTCGTCACCCGCGACCGGTTTGGCATCACAGAAAATGGCGAATTGCAGGAAGGAATCGCGCGTGGGATGTACGATCCACTCGAATAACGCATCCTTGAAGGCCGCCACCGATTTGGTCCAGTAGGGGTTCGATACCATGATGTTACCAGGGCAACGCGGATAGC
>JBATSQ010000012.1:0-37014 GCA_049293375.1 Candidatus Contendibacter sp. | reverse complement strand
GCCCGTTCCCGGGCCGTGACCAGAATGCGCACATTGCAATCGCGCAAGATATAGCCGACCTGTTCCGGCTTGAGCAGGGGGTTGATTGGAACCAACACGCCGCCAGCCAGCACGGCTCCAAACAAGGCCACCACAGTTTCCAGGCGTTTGGGCAAATAAACTGCCACCCGCTCCATGCGTTGCAAGCCCAGAGCGCGGAAACCGCAACCAATCTTTTCTACTTGGTCGGCCAAAGCGGCATAATCCCAGTAGTCTGAGCGATGGACCAGCGCGGTGGCGGTGGGATCGCGCGCCGCTTGGGCGAGAATGAGTTCGTGCAGCAGTCTGACCATGCGCGGTTTAGCAAGTCGTAGGAAATAAGTTGATGATGAGTATCTAGAAAGCGTGATGAAGCAATGATAACCGCTTCCAAGACGGAAAGAAGCGCGCGCGATAACGCGCCGCCAAAATGTGGATTCGGAGTAAAAATCGTGAAAAATGAGAAGCAGGCACCTATGCTCATTTTGTATGCCACGAGCGGTTGCCATTTGTGCGAGGACGCCGAAAATCTGTTGCGCGCCATGAGCACCCTGCCGTTCCGCACCGTGGAGATTACCGAGAATGCAGCGTTACTGAAACGCTATGGCAGGCGCATTCCAGTACTGCATCACTTGGATAGTGGAGCGGAGCTGGATTGGCCCTTTGCCGCCGAAGCTGTGCACCGCCTGCTCAGCGCCGCCGCGCCCCTCTATTAAACCCACCCTCGCCCGTACTACGCGCCCTGACAGAAAGGTCGAACCCTATGATACCTCCCACATTGCACCGTTGTGGTTTGCTGCTCAGCCTGGCCGGGACTCTGGCCCTAAGCAGTCAAAGCTATGCCGCTGGTTTACAAATCACCGAGCAAACCGTGACCGGTCTAGGCCGCGCCTTCGCGGGCGGTAGCTTACCGAATGATGACGCTTCCGCGCCGCACTTCAATCCCGCCGACATGATGTTGAGCAACGGCACCCAAGTCCAAACCGGGTTCAGCTTCATCGGGATCACCATGAAGGCCGACGACGCCGGATCAAGCACGCGCCTGCCGGCCAATCTGGGCGACGTGCTCACCAAGCCAGGGACCTTGCCCGTGTTCGTCACCATTCCCAATTCAGGGCTGGGTAACGACGACGGCGGCACCGACAACGTGGTGCCCAACGGTTTTCTGATGACCGACATCAACGACCGGATGCGCTTTGGCCTGGCCTTGGTCGCGCCGTTCGCAGTCGCCACCAGTTACGGTCAGGGTTGGGTGGGTCGCTATCACGCGCTGGATTCGGAGCTGACCACGATCGACATCAATCCCTCGTTGGCCTACCGGGTCAACGATCAGTTGTCGCTGGGCGTCGGCGTCAGCGCCCAATATGTCGACGCCAAGCTAACCCAGGCGCTGTTCAATCCGCTGGCGCCCTTCACGCGGGATGGTTACGCCGACGTGCGGGCCGATGGCTGGGCCTTTGGCTACAACCTGGGCCTGACTTATGAGTTCAGTCCCGACACCCGGGTCGGAGTGAGTTACCGCTCACGGATCAACCATTCGGCGGAGGGCGACCGCATCATCAGCAACTACATTCCCAGCCGCAACGGCGAGGTGGGAGCCAAGGCGGACGTCACCTTGCCAGATTGGTTGGCTTTGGGGGTGTATCATCGTTTCAACGACCGGTGGGCCGTCATGGCCGGCGCGCGCTGGACCAATTGGAGCTTGTTCGACAAGCTGCAAATCGATTTCGCCGACGGCACCCAAAGCCTGACCCCGGAGAACTGGGAAGACAGCTGGGCCTTGAGCCTGGGCGTCAGCTACGATTACAACCCGGAATGGACCTTCCGAGCCGGTTATGTCTTCGATCAAACTCCGGTGCCTTCGACGGAATTTCGCACGCCGCGCATCCCGGATTCTGATCGCAACGCCTTTGGCCTGGGCTTTAGTTACCGGCCAAACTCCCAACTGGCGGTGGATTTCGGCTATCTCTACATCAAGTTCAAGGATTCCCAAACCGAAAACACGATCAATCTGATCCCTTCGCCCGGCGGGTTGATCACCGACACGCTGCGCGTCGATTACAGCAGTACCGGCCATATCTTTGGCTTACAGGCCAGCTATCGCTTTTGAGACGCGAGGGAGCGCGGACAGGGCCATCGGTGGAATCGAGCGGCGATTTCCGGCGGTTTGGGTGGCGGCGCATAATGGGCGCAACGGCGATCTCGCCGCGTGTTTCGACAGCCTGTCGCGAGGAGTGTGACGCATGAATAACGCAGCAGCTATCCGCCGGGTGGCGGTTCTGGGCGCGGGCGTGATGGGCGCGCAGATCGCCGCCCATCTGGCCAACGCCGAAGTGCCGGTGGTGTTGTTCGACCTGCCGGCCAAGGACGGCGATCCCAACGGGATCGCGACCAAGGCCATCGCCAATCTGGCCAAGTTGAATCCCGCGCCGCTGGCGGTCAAGGAGCGGGCCGGATTGATCCGACCGGCCAATTACGAGCAGCATTTGGAGGAATTGCGCGGTTGCGATCTGCTGATCGAGGCCATCGCCGAGCGGCCGGACTGGAAAGCTGATCTGTATCGACGGATCGCCCCTTATCTCAACGACCGCGCGATCTTGGCGACCAACACCTCCGGGTTGCGGCTTGGCCTGTTGGCTGAATCAGTGCCGGAACCGGTTCGGCCCCGGTTCTGCGGCCTCCATTTCTTCAACCCACCGCGCTACATGGCGCTGGTCGAGCTGATTCCCTGCGCGGCCACCGATCCGGCCATCCTCGATTTGCTGGAAACCTTCCTGGTCAGCACCTTGGGTAAGGGCGTGGTGCGGGCCAAGGACACCCCGAATTTCATCGCCAACCGCATCGGCGTGTTCTCGATGGCTGCTATCATGCACCATACCCAGGCGTTCGGACTCGGCCTGGATTTGGTGGATGCGCTAACTGGCCCCGCCATCGGCCGGGCCAAGAGCGCCACCTACCGCACCGCCGACATCGTCGGCCTGGACACCATGGGCCATGTGCTCAAGGGTTCGGCGTTGGCGCTGGAACAGGACCCCTGGCGGCGGTATTACACCGTGCCGGCGTGGCTCGGCGGCTTGATCGAGAAAGGCGCGCTCGGCCAGAAGACCGGGGCCGGCTTCTACGCCGGCAAGGGCAAGCAAGTGCTCGATCCGGCGGCGGGCGCTTACCGGAATGCCGGGGCCAAACCGGATGAGGCGGTGCAGGCGATTCTCAAGCTCAAGAACCCCGCCGAAAAATTCGCCGCCCTGCGCGCCAGCGACCACCCGCAAGCGCAATTCCTGTGGGCGATCCACCGCGACGTGTTTCACTATGCGGCGGTGCTGCTGGCGGAGATCGCCGACAACGCCCGCGATGTCGATTTGGCCATCCGCTGGGGTTTCGGCTGGAGCCTGGGGCCGTTCGAAATCTGGCAGGCCGCCGGTTGGAAACAGGTCGCGGCCTGGATTGCCGAGGATATCGCCGCCGACAAGGCGCTGACCTCGACCCCACTACCCGGTTGGGTGGGCCAGATAGAGGGCGTACACCAGCCGCAAGGCTCCTATTCGGCGGCGGAAGATACCTATAAACCGCGTTCGAACTTGCCAGTCTACCAGCGCCAGCTTTATCCCGAACCAGTGCTGGGCGAAGCGCCGCACCGTTATGGCGAGACGGTATTTGAAAACAGCGGCGCGCGGTTATGGACGACCGGGGACCGCATCGGTGTGCTCAGCTTCAAAAGCAAGCTGCATGCGATCAGTGACGAGGTACTGGAGGGAGTGCTGGCAAGCCTAAAAATCGCCGAGGAACAATTTGCTGGGCTGGTGCTGTGGCAGACCGCAGCGCCGTTCAGCGTCGGTGCCGATCTGGCCCAGGCGATGCCGGTCATCTTGGCGGGCGACTTCGCTACCTTCGAAAAGATGGTCGCCAAGTTCCAGCAGACCACTGCCGCGCTGCGCACTTCGGCGATTCCGGTGGTGGGCGCGGTGCAAGGACTGGCGTTGGGCGGCGGTTGCGAATTCCTGATGCATTGCGACCGGGTGGTGGCGGCGCTGGAAAGCTACATCGGTCTGGTTGAGGTCGGCGTCGGGCTGATTCCGGCCGGCGGCGGTTGCAAGGAGTTCGCTCTCCGGGCCATGCACGAGGCCAAGGGCGGCGATCTGTTGCCGTTCCTGCGGCCGTACTTCGAGGCGATGGCGATGGCCAAGGTCTCGCGCAGCGCCGAGGAAGCCAAGCAACTGGGCCATCTGCGGCCTTCTGATATCATCATCTTCAACCCGCACGAGCTGTTGTACGTCGCCAAGGCCCAGGTTCGGGCGCTGGCCGAGACGGGTTATCGGCCGCCGCAGCCGCGTCCGATCCGGGTGGCGGGCCGCACCGGCATCGCCGCCTGTCAGATGGCGCTGGTGAACATGCGCGACGGCGGTTTCATCTCGGCGCATGATTATCAATTAGGTCTCAAGATCGCCACCGCGCTGTGTGGCGGCGACGTGGACCCCAACACCCTGGTCGATGAGGCGTGGCTGTTGGGACTGGAGCGCAAGGCCTTCGTCGAACTGGCGAAAACGCCGCTCACCCAGGCCCGGATCGAGTCCATGCTCAAGACCGGCAAGCCGCTGCGCAACTGATGGCTGGGAGACTGCTGATGAGCAAACAGATTCAGGAGGCTTATATCGTGGCCGCCGCCCGCACCCCGGTCGGCAAGGTGCGCGGCGCGTTTCGCAACACCCGCCCGGACGACCTGCTCGCCCATGTATTGCGCGGCGTGATGGCGCAATGTCCGGGGCTGGACCCCAAGCAGATCGGCGATGTGATCGTCGGTTGCGCCATGCCGGAAGCCGAGCAGGGCATGAACGTCGCCCGCATCGGACTGCTGCTGGCCGGCTTGCCGGACAGCGTGCCGGGCATGACCATCAACCGCTTTTGCGCCTCCGGGGTGCAGGCGGTGGCCCAGGCCGCCGACCGCATCCGCCTGGGTGAGGCCGACGTCATGATCGCTGCCGGCACCGAGACCATGACCATGATCCCGATGGGCGGTAACAAGATCGCGCTTAGCCCGGAGGTGTTCGCCAAGGAGGAGAACATCGGCATCGCCTACGGCATGGGGCTGACGGCGGAGAAGGTGGCGGAGCAGTGGAAGATTTCCCGCGAGGATCAGGACGCCTTCGCGGTGGAGAGTCATCGTCGCGCCGTCGCCGCCCTCGCCAGCGGCGAGTTCAAGCAGGAAATCCTGCCCTACACTGTGCTCGACCGCTCGCCGGACAGCCAAGCCATGCAGGTGCGGATTCGCGAGCGGGTGGTGGAGCACGACGAAGGTCCGCGTCCGGATTCCAGTCTGGAGGGTTTGGCCAAGCTCAAGCCGGTGTTCGCCGCGCGCGGCAGCGTCACCGCCGGCAACAGCTCGCAGATGAGCGACGGCGCGGGGGCGGTGCTGCTGCTGAGCGAACGACTGGTCTCGCGACTGAATCTGAAACCCTTGGCTCGCTTCGTCAGCTACGCGGTGGCCGGGGTGCCGCCCCACATCATGGGCATCGGTCCGATCGCGGCGATCCCCAAAGCCTTGGAACTGGCTGGGTTAAAGTCGGACGATCTCGACTGGATCGAGCTCAACGAAGCCTTTGCCGCGCAGAGCCTGGCGGTGCTGCGTGAGCTGAAACTCGACCCGGCCAAGATCAACCCGCTGGGCGGCGCGATCGCGCTCGGCCATCCCTTGGGCGCGACCGGCGCGATCCGCACCGCCACCCTGGTCCATGGGCTGCGCCGCCACGCCAAGCGCTACGGCATGGTGACCATGTGCATCGGCACCGGCATGGGCGCGGCGGGCGTTTTTGAAGCGCTTTAATCAATAGGAAGGCGTCACTATGAATGCAGCGCGTGTGGAGGCCGGTCGCGGTTGGGGCTGGATCGTTGAGGGCTGGCGCTTATTCGTCAAAGCGCCAGGGGCTTGGCTAGTCATCATGCTGATTTATTTCGCCATCGGCATCATTTTATCGCTCATCCCCTTCGTTGGCACATTGGCTTCCGCCCTGTTGGGGCCGGTGCTGGCTGGTGGGATGTTGTATGGGGCGGCGGTCCTGGCGCAGGGTCAGCCCCTGGAAATTGGTCATCTGTTTCAGGGTTTTAAGGATCAGGAGCGAATGGGGCCGTTGGTGGTGCTGGGGTTATTCAGCCTGGGTGGTGGCGTATTGATAGCGCTGGTGATGATTCTGTTCATGGGCGGCGGCTTATTGATGGGTGGTGTTCTGGACAGCGCTGGAGCAGTGGCACCTCCCCAGGCCATGGGCGGGATATTTATCGGTATGGGTTTGTTCGCCTTGCTGCTTGTGCTGGCGATTCTCTTGCTGATTGGCGCGGCGCTGCTCTATGGCATACCGCTCGTCATGCTGGCCGGCCAACAAGCCTGGCCAGCGGTGCAGGACAGCATGACGGCTTCCTGGGTCAACATGTGGCCGCTGCTGGTGTTTGGGCTGATTTATATGGTGCTGGGCTTCGTAGCGCTGATCCCGTTCGGCTTGGGCATTTTCGTTCTGGGGCCGGTGACGGTGGGCGCGGTGTACGCGAGCTATCAGGAAATCTTTGGCGCAGCGCCAAGGCGCGTCCATCTTGACAAATAGATCGATTTTGGCGCTCGTTGCGTCCCTTTCCCCATCTGGAAGGGGACAGCTGCGCCAGAGCACGTCGGCGGTCCGGGTTGGGCGCAAGCGGCGGGCTAGAATCTGAACTCCTCAATGAGAAGCTGCAAGTGAATCCGCGTTCGGGTGTCAGGATTGAGAATGCGGAATCCGGTGGCGTATAAATCTGCATTCACATCCGGGCCACTCCACAAGCTTTCCGCCTCTAGGTGAAGACGCTGCCGTGGGCTGTTCTCCCGGGGAATGTCCACTCCCAGACGGAAAATCTGGTGGAGTGGAATTTTCTGGGCGCTGACGAGGCGGATACCTTCCTTGTTGATATCCACGATGTGACCCAGCAGCTCACCTGTGTCTTCATTGAAAACGCGCAAATACATCACCAGATACCAGCGCTTGATCTGGCGTTTGTTAGCACCGGTGGAATCATCCAAGCTCATGGCGAACTCCTGAGAAATGCAGTAAGTCGGCTCGTGGGCCGAGACAAGGTGTGCAACCGGGCGAGTGGACTATCAAGCGTGAGGCAGCGACCGGTTTCGCGTACAGCGTCATCAGGTCCGATCGCGCGGCTTCAGGCTGGTACCGCCGGATTTAAGCTGTAGGTACAGGTGATGCTGTCCTGAGCGAGAATATGTCCGGCGATTGCAGCGCGCACATCGGTGCCAGTGAACTGGCCTTCCACGGGGCAGCGCGCTACATCCAGCGCGTACAAGGTGAAGACGTAGCGATGCACGATGCTATCGTTCCAGGGTGGGCAGGGGCCATCGTAACCGTAATAATCGCCCGCCATGGCAGGATCACCCGCGAACCATTCTCGATAGTTATTAATCCCCTGGCGGGCGCCACGCGGGGCATCCGGTCCCAACTTGCCACCGGGCGTAACGCCGTTGGAGAATTCGCCAACCTGGATCTGGGCGGGTTCCGGCGGCAGATCGACCAAAATCCAATGATAAAAATCCGTGCGTGGCAAGTCGGCGGGAACCTGCCGATCCTCCTGATTCACATCGTCAGCGCGCGTAGGCACGTCCAGATCATGGCAGATCAGCGCCAGGGACCGCGTCCCCGGCGGCAGGTCCTGCCAGGCGAAGGGCGGATTGAGGTTGCCGCCGAGCGTCACATGCTGTGCGGGATCGGGGACGCCAAACGCATAGGCGGCGGGAATGGGTTTTTGGGACTGGAGGGCAGAGCTGGTGAATTGCATGGCGTTTCTCCATGAAAAACTGGAATTGGCCTACAGTGCACGCGCATCAAGCAGATCGCTGCTGGCCTTCCTGGGGGACGCGCCACAGGGATGTCGCGGCCATGGTCTGACCAACTCATTACCATTTCTTAAAGCTTCAGTGTCGCCTATACAATGCTGGGCGGCTGAATGGTGCGCATCATAAACCAATAGACCATGACAAGTCCCCTTGCCAGTTCCGAATAGCCGGTTTTTCTATGGTAGCTAGCGCTGAGCCTGGGAGCGGCTGGCATCGTGCGCCAAAACGGCAGCGATCCCCGCAGTTCCAGTCGTGTCGGCCCATACCATTCCCATATCCGGCAGAGAAGACGAGGCCATAATGAGCGACCAGCCAACGCCCGGCGACACCGGAAAAATATTCGTATTGCAGGAGCGCGGTGTACAAGACGACCCATGGCCAGAGCGAGAGCCACCCCTGGATAGTGATGCCGCATGGCCACCCTTCCCGACGTCCCAAACTCATCGCCCAATTCGGCGCTGGTCAGTTTGGAAGCCGGTCAAAACCTGGCTGTACATGGTGGGTGTGTTGCTAATGCTGTTTAGCGCCACCCTGCTGCCGCCCATTGCCGTGGCCTGGTGGTACGATGGCCACGGTGTCATGTGGCCCTTTATCGAGGCCCTGGGGGTTGCGCTGGGGATCGGGTTGTTATGCTGGGGGCCGTTACATCGGTTTAGGGTCGAGCTGCGCAACCGAGATGGTTTCATTCTGGTGGTGGCGTTCTGGTTCTTGTCATCTTTATTGGGAGCATTGCCGTTTCTTTTGTCTGAAACCCCGCAGATGCGGTTTGTGGACGCCGTGTTTGAGACCGTATCAGGTTTGACGACGACTGGCGCAACCGTGCTTTCCGGCCTTGACACTATGCCCAAGGCCATTTTGTACTATCGGGCGCAACTGCACTTTCTGGGCGGAATTGGGATCGTGGTGCTAGCGGTGGCCTTGCTGCCGATGTTGGGCATCGGCGGTATGCAGCTTTACCGCGCTTCGACGCCGGGGCCGATGAAGGATGAAAAGCTTACGCCCCGCATCACCGAAACCGCTAAAAACCTCTGGTATATCTATGTGGGCTTGAATTTAGCCTGCTTCCTGGCGTACTGGGCGGCTGGCATGAGTCCGTTTGATGCGCTTTGTTATAGCTTCACCACCATTGCGCTGGGGGGGCTTGCGCCGCACGATGCCAGCATTGGCCATTTCCAGAGCCCACTCTTTGAGTGGATCACCATTTTTTTTATGTTAGTGGCTATCGTCAATTTTGCCCTCTACTTTTTGGCGTGGCGCGCGCGCAGCCTTAAAGTGGTGTTCCGCGATGCGGAATTTCGCTTTTGTATGCAAGTGGTCGCTGGGATTGTTGCGCTGGCTTCCTTACATCTGTACTGGAATGGCGGGAGCTTATGGGCTTCTATCCATTTAGGCGTGTTCCAAGGCATCTCGATCATCTCCGGTACGGGCCTGGTGACCGCTGGCTATCCTACGCATGACAGTTGGCCAGCCTTCATTCCTCTGCTGCTCTTGCTGGGCAGCTTTTTTGGCGGCTGCGTCGGTTCAACCTGCGGCGGCATCAAAGCCATCCGTTTTCTGCTGCTCTACAAGCAAAGCGTGCGTGAATCGCGTTTGCTGGTGCGGCCAGCGGCGCAAATTGCGGTCAAGCTGGGCGATCATCCCATTCCCGATCAGGTCATGCGAGCAGTCTGGGGATTTTATTATTTGTATGTCTTCTGTTACTGCGCTTTTTCCCTGGGATTGGTGGCGACCGGTGTCGATATGGTGACGGCTTTTGGTACTGTGGCCGCATGTTTGAATAATATGGGCGTCGGTTTAGGAGATACGGCGGCTGGGTTCGGCGTGCTAAATGATGCCGCCACCTGGATGATGTCCCTAGCCATGCTGGTCGGGCGGCTGGAGATTTTTCCGCTGTTATTACTATTTTTGCCGGATTTCTGGAAATAAGGGGGATGGCAATGCAAGACCCGAGCACTGGCGCAACACAGCAAGAAGATTCATTCCATGCTGAAGCGGAGTCGCTGGCGCTTAGCGAGGCACCCATCAGTCAACCTGAAGTGACGACCAAGATTTGGCGTATCGAGCATCGGCGCTCACCGCTCAAGACAGCGCTCTATATGGTGGGGATGCTGATGATTCTATTCAGCACCACCATGTTGCCGCCGATGCTCGTGGCGTGGTGGTACGACGGTCCCAGCGTGGTCTTGCCATTTGCGGAAGCGATGGGGGCCATGTTGGGACTGGGTATGTTGTTCTGGCTGCCCGTTTGTCGCTACAAGATTGATCTGCGCAACCGGGATGGCTTTGCCGTGGTGGTGCTGTTTTGGGTATCGCTCTCAGTGATTGGCGCACTACCGTTCATGCTGTCGGCAAATCCACACATGCGACTGGTGGACGCAGTGTTCGAGACGATCTCCGGCCTGACCACCACTGGCGCGACGGTCCTTTCCGGACTGGACACCATGCCCAAGGCCATCGTCTATTACCGGGCGCAGCTCAATTTCCTGGGTGGCATGGGCATCATTGTCCTGGCGGTGGCGTTGTTACCCATGTTAGGCGTGGGTGGAATGCAATTGTACAAGGCCGAGACCCCAGGACCGATGAAGGATGAAAAGCTCACCCCGCGCATCACCGAAACCGCCAAAAATCTTTGGTACATCTACGTCATCCTCAATGTGCTATGTACTTTGTCGTTTTGGGCAGTGGGAATGAATTTTTTCGACGCACTCTGCCATAGTTTTGCGACGTTGGCGCTGGGCGGCTATTCGACCCACGATGCCAGCATCGGTTTTTTCAACAGCCCGGCTATCGAGTTGGTTGCCGGATTTTTTTCGATCGTGGCGGCAGTGAACTTCGCGCTATTTTTCTTAGCGTGGCGCGCGCGTAGTCTCAAGGCGATTTTCCGCGACGCCGAATTTCAATTCTGCATGGCGGTGTTTGGCGGCATTATCCTCACTACCTGCCTTTATCTGTACTGGTCGGGCAAGTTTCCAGTCTGGGAAGCCTTTCATCGGGGATTTTTCCAGGCTGCATCGGTCATCACCGATAACGGCTTGGGCACCATCGGCTATCCAGCGGACTGGCCAATCTTCGTGCCCCTGCTGCTGCTTCTGGGCAGCTTCTTCGGCGGTTGTGTCGGCTCCACCTGCGGCGGCATCAAGGCGATTCGCTTCTTGCTGCTTTATAAACAAAGTGTGCGCGAGGCGCGGCTGTTGATTCGTCCAGCCGCGCAAATCGCGGTCAAGGTCGGTGATACCCCAATCCCTGACCGGGTGATGCAAGCAGTGTGGGGTTTTTATTACCTGTATATCTTCAGCTATTGTTTTTTCTCCCTAGCGCTCACCGCCACGGGTGTGGATTTAGTCACCGCCTTTGGATCGGTGGCAGGTTGTTTAAATAACATGGGGATCGGCTTGGGGGAGACGGCGGTTGGCTTCGCGCCATTGAACGATACCGCCACTTGGTTATTGTCCCTGGCCATGTTGATCGGTCGTTTCGAGGTGTTTCCGCTACTGTTATTGTTCCTGCCAGATTTCTGGAAGTAAGGCGATGCGCGAAACCCGCTGGGGCTACACCGGCCAACAGCCGCCGGCTCAATTCAACATGGCGCGCTACTGCCTGGCGGCAGCGCAAACCACGCCCGATAAAGTCGCGTTGCTGGTCGTGTCCGACGCGCAAGCCCCAGTCGAACAAGCGGAAGCGTGGACGTATCGGCAATTGGACGATGCGGTGCGACGGGTCGCGGCCGGCTTGCGCGCCTTTGGTTTGGAGTCGGGCGCGCGCTTGATGATCCGTATGGGCAACACCAGCGACTACGCGCTGCTGTTTTTCGGGGCTATCGCCGCCGGTTGCGTACCATTGCCTTCATCGGCACAACTGACCGAGGAAGAAGCGGCTTTTTTGCTGAGCGATTCCGGTGCGCGCGCGCTCGCGCTGTCCGATGATCTGGCCATCACGCCGCCGCCAGGAGTGCGAGTGTTCGGCCCTGCCGCTGTGGCGGCGTTGCGCGCCGCTGATCCACCGCAAGATTACGCCCCTACTGCCGCCGACGATCCGGCGTTCCTGGTCTACACCTCCGGCACCACCGGCCAGCCCAAAGGCGTACTGCACGCCCAGCGCTCGGCCTGGGGCCGACGACCGATGTATCAGGGCTGGTATGGCATCCGCTCGGCCGATGTGTTTTTGCACGCGGGTGCGTTCAATTGGACTTATACGCTCGGTGTCGGCCTGACCGATCCGTGGGCCAACGGCGCGACAGCGGTACTCTATAACGGCCCGCGTGATGTGACCATCTGGCCGCTGCTGATGGCGAAGTTTCGCGCCACGGTGTTCGCGGCGGTGCCGGGATTATATCGGCAAATTCTGAAATACAATGATCTGCACGCTTTCGATTTGTCCAGCTTGCGCCACGGCCTGACCGCTGGTGAAGCCCTGAACCTGGCTTTGCTGGAGCAGTGGCGTGCGACTACCGGTAAGGAACTGTACGAAGCCCTGGGGATGAGCGAGTGCTCGACCTATATTTCGTCTTCGCCCAGCGTGCCGGTCAAGCCCGGTAGCCCTGGTAAGCCACAGCAGGGCCGCTGTGTGGTAGCGCTGCCGGTCGAGGGTGGGGAGGAGCCGTTGATGGCGGGGGAAACCGGATTGCTGGCGGTGCATCGCAGCGATCCGGGGTTGATGTTGGGTTATTGGAACCGACTGGAGGAGGAGGCGCTGGTTTATCGGGGTGAATGGTTCATCGGCGGTGATCTGGCGCATTTCGACGCCGATGGCTACCTGGTCTATCACGGTCGCAACGACGATGTGATGAACGCCATGGGTTATCGCGTCTCGCCCTTGGAAGTTGAGCATTGCCTGAGCCAGCATCCGGCGGTGGCCGAGGTGGCAGTGACCGAACTGACGGTGCGGGAAGGCGTTTCGGTCATTGCAGCTTTCGTGGTGCCGCGCGATCCCGACGAGCCGGATGGCGTGGATGCCGCGCCCCTGCTGGCTTATGCGCACCAGCATCTCGCCGCCTATAAATGTCCCCGCGAAGTGATTTTTACTGCCAGCCTACCGCGCACCGCTAACGGCAAGGTCCGCCGCCGCGACTTGGCGCGGCGGTGAAGCGAGATCCTCTGCCCGGATGGGTGTAACAGCGCCTATCCTCTCTTACCGACCCTGCTTTCAACAGCACATAACCCGCCTTAATAAAAATGCCTGTCGAGCATTCGGAAATCCGAACATTTTGATTGGAGATTCATTCGGATTTTGGCTTATCAAGAACGACCTAGGGCGTGTCATCAATTGAGCGGTATAGATTCCACAGATTATGGCATGAACTTTATACTGCGTTTATGACAAGCAGCATAGGGTGCTAGAGCATGACGAAACGCTACGCGCTGCGGGACGTTCAATGGGAGCGGATTAAGGACCGGTTGCCTGGCCGCGCAGGGGCAGGGGTGTCACGGCAAAAGACAATCGGCTGTTTGTTGAGGCAGTGATCTACCGTTATCACCCCGGTATTCCCCGGCGAGATTTGCCGGAACGGTTTGGGGATTTCCGGGTGATTCATACCCGGCCTATGCGCTGGAGCAGACGCGGGGTATGGGAACGGGTGTTTGCCCGACTGGCTGCGGACGCCAACAACGAGTACGCCATGATCGACAGTACGATCGTGCGGGCGCATCAGCAGGCCGCCGGCGCCAGGCTCCGTGATAAAAAAAGGCCTGCATTGGCCGCTCGAAGGGGCGCTTGACCACGAAAATACACGCCGTCCGCGACGCCTTAGGCAACCCGCTCGGCTTTCACCTGACGCCGGGGCAGGCGCACGATTTGCAGGGCGCCGATGCGTTGTTGCCGACGCTGTTGAGCGCCCTCCGGGCCTTGCTCGCCGACCGCGCCTACGACGCGCAACAGCGCGTGTTGGCGTTGCTGGAAGCCGCCGGGATTCAAGCGGTCATTCCGCCGCAAGCGCATCGCAAGGAATCTCGCGAATACGACGAACAGTTGTACAAAGAGCGGGCCTTGATTGAGAACTTCTTTGCAAAACTCACGCAATTCCGCGCCATTGCCACCCGCTATGATAAAACCGCCGTCGCCTTCCTCGGCGCCGTCCATCTCGCCGCTATCACCATCTGGCTTAATTGATGACACGCCCTAGCTGTTCATCCAGCGCTTTTCTTTCTCGAAAACACAGTCAGAGAGAGCGTCAACTAGCGGAAGACCCTGCAAGAATTTTGGGGGCCGAAGGTTCCGCCGATTTTTCAAAACCCGTTCGATCTGGAGTTAGCTACGAAGGCAGGTCAAACCGCATGCAAATTCCTTGCATATTAAGGCCCAATCCATCCACCAGCATGGGCCCTGTGCGATCACGCCTCACGGTGCCGGTTATTTCAAAAACGAGCGGCAACTCTATCCTTATCGAAATGAGCTCTTCACTAAGAAATAATCTGTTGGCAAATCTCCCAGGCGAACTGCCGGAAGAAATTTTCGAGACCGTTCTTCAGACTCAACAGATCAAGATTGAACGCATAATATCCAAAGGCCAAAAATCGGAAGAAGGTTTTTGGTACGACCAAGATCAAGCCGAATGGGTATTGGTGCTGAAAGGACAAGCCCAACTGGAGTTTGAAGAGGAAATAATCAAGCTCACCGCAGGCGATTACCTAAATATAGAAGCGCACCAAAAACATCGCGTCAAATGGACAACGCCAGACGAAGAAACAATCTGGCTTGCTGTTTTTTATCCTTCGACGAAACTAAAGCCCTGACGGTCCTATGCGGCTCCTGCAAGAGCGTCCCAGTGAGCGCTTAGGTTTGAATGCATCCGACCCAATCGCTTGCCAGGCCAGCGAAGAAAGCACATTCTAAAAACCCGGCTGCCCGGCCTTGACCTCCATCAAGGAACAATGCCATCCCGTCCCATACAATCGCCGCCGATCCAGGCCATTGCAGGAGAGAAAAGATGAGCGCCATCGCTGAATTTCTCAGCGCTGAACACCGTGCTTGCGATGAGTACTTTGTCAGCGCCGAAGCAGCGGCCCAAGCGGGCGATCTCAGCCGATGCCAGCAGGAGTTCCAACGGTTCCAGGCCATGATGGAGCTGCATTTCCGCAAGGAAGAACAAGGGGTTTTTCCCATCTTTGAGCAGGCCACCGGTAATACCCTAGGACCGACGCGGGTGATGCGCCTGGAACATCAGCAAATGCAGGAAACCTTGGTGGAGATGAGCCAGGCGCTCGGTAGCGATGATTTAGAGGAGTTTCTGGGGCAGGCGGAAACGCTGTTGATCCTGATGCAGCAGCACAATATCAAGGAAGAGCAGGTTCTTTACCCGCTGTGCGACCGGGTTTTTGGTGTTCAGGCCGGGGCGGTGATTGAGGCTATAAGGGCGCTGTCGACTGAGCAAGCTGCATGAGCGTATCGCCAGAGATTGTGGTGGATGGACGCGGCCTGGAGCCGCCGGAACCGATGGAGTTGGTGTTAGCGGCGCTGAATGATTTACAGCCAGGCCAGCGCGTCCGCTTTCTTATTAATCGTCAGCCTTATCCGCTCTACGACCTGCTACGCCGTCATCAGTATCGCTACGAAACTACAACGGTTACGGATGGCGACTTTGAAATTCTGATTTTCAGGCCATGACGCCCGCTGCCGGACTCGCGCTGGAACAAGCGCCGCCTTTCAGCGTCCCACTGCGTTTTTTCCTGACCGCGCCCTGGTTTCTGGTGCTGGCAGGGTTGTTGGTGCTGTGGCGAGGATCGGAGATTTTTGCCAGCCGCTGGGTACCGGCCACCTTAGCGTTGACTCATCTGCTCACTGTCGGTTTCATGGCCCAGGTCATGTTGGGTGCCTTGCTGCAAATGCTGCCGGTGGTGGTTGGCGTGGTCGTGCCGCGTCCGCGTCTGATCGCCGCTTTGGTGCATGCTCCACTGACCTTAGGTGCCTTAGTTCTTACCGCCGCGTTCTTGATGAGCAGCCCGGTTGGCTTTCAAATCGCCTTTGGGTTACTCGGCGTGGCCTTCGGCGTTGCTCTGGTTACGATGCTGAGCGCGCTGTGGCGCGCGCCGGTTACCAGCGCGACGGTCATCGCCATGCGCTGCGCTTTGTTTGCGCTGCTGGTGACGGTCGGCTTGGGTTTGCTACTGGCGGGGTTCTTTGGTTGGGGTTGGCAGCTTGTAGTGGTGAAGGTTACCAACGGACATGCGGTTTGGGGGCTGGTAGGTTGGGTGTTGCTGCTGGTAGCGGGCGTGGCTTATCAAGTTGTGCCGATGTTTCAAATCACGCCGCCTTATCCAGCCCGGTTTGTGCGCGGCTTCGCGCCGTTGCTGGCACTGCTTCTGCTCGTGTGGTCGGCTTTGCTGGCTGCGGGTTGGACTGTCGGGGCTGCGGCTGCGGGAGCGGCGCTGGCGCTCGGTAGCGCCAGTTTCGCGGTTATGACCTTGCGCTTGCTGAGTCAGCGCCGCCGCAAGATCAGCGATCCGACGCTAGTCTACTGGCGCGCTAGTATGAGCTGCTTGCTGATGGGTGCTCTGCTTGGGCTGGCGACTGTGCTGATTCCAGCGCTGGCCTTAGCGCCGCAAGTGGATTTGCTGTTGGGTATCTTGCTGATTTTCGGATTCGCGGTCGGCGCTATCAACGGGATGTTGTACAAAATCGCGCCCTTTTTGGCGTGGTTCCATTTACAGGCTCAGCTTTTCCAGCGCACGAAAATTCCCAACATGAAACAGTTGTTACCAGATGCGGCGATCCGCCGCCAATGGTGGGCTTATCTGGTGAGCTTGCTCTTGTTGTTGGCGGCGGCGCTGGCTCCAACCGGGTTCAGCGCGGGTGCCGCTCTAACTTTGAGCGTGATGGGCGGGTGGCTCGGGCTGAATCTGGCAGGTGTTTGGCTCCGGTATCGCCGTGTGTTACGGGCTAGTTTAGTAGAGACAGCGACGCCGATCTAACTCTCTGTTTAATTAAAGAAAAACTCACACTGAAAGAATTTCTTCTTCTTTTATTGAGAATGATTATTATTTGTAATATGATCTTCGCACGGATTTTTGCCAGATCGATTTTTTGTTGGTTAAAACAGTAACCCAGACGATAAGGTAGCAGCGACATGACCCAGGACTTGGATAAAACCGCCGCCATCGCCATCTTGAACCGCATCCTGGAACTAGAGCTGGCTGGCGTGGTGCGTTACACCCACTACGCGCTGATGGTATTTGGCTATAACCGCATTCCCATCGTCAGCTGGTTCAACGCCCAGGCGGACGAAAGCCTGTTGCACGCCCGCCAGGCTGGTGAGCTGATTACTGGGCTCGGTGGCCATCCCTCGCTCGGTATTGGCCCTTTGCTGGAAACCCAGCGTCATGATATCGGCGATATCCTGCGCGAATCGCTGGCCCATGAAAAAGAAGCGCTCAAAGCGTATTATCAGCTCTTGGATTGCGCGCGCGACCAGGATGTGCGCCTGGAGGAATATGCGCGCACCCTGATCGCCGAGGAATTGACGCATCAGGATGAAGTGGACAAGATGTTGCGGTTACCGGGCCAGACCGGGATGGCTGAGGATATACGTGAATGAACGCCTTGAGTGAAGCGGAACGCCAGGCGTTTAAATTAGGCTGCGAGGTGGGTTTAGGCCTTACCAAACCACTTGGGTACATGCGGCCAGGTAGCGTTGGGCGGATTCTGGCAATCAGTAGTGGTGCGCATGATGTCGTGCGGGGCCTTCTAGAAATGGGATTTGTGGAGGGGGCCTGTATTGAGGTATTGCATCAGGGTTGGCTGCGGCGCGATCCGCTGGCCGTGCGGATCAACCGGACCATGACCGTAACTTTGCGTCGTTGCGAGGCGAACGCGGTGCTGATCGGCCCGCTGCTAGAACAAGAGGCGGTTGTGAAAGCGGCCAGGCCATCGGGAGCATTGACGCCATCATGACTGCCGGAATGTGGACTGTGCTAGAGCACTGCCCGTCAGAATGGCGCGCATCCGGTCACCAGCACACAATCGACCAGATTGTAGCGTTTGTGCCTTGGACTCCGCCTGCAGAGAAGGGAAATCACCAACGCCTCTCCCTGCCTTAGCAAAGAGAGGCGCTGGAGCAGCGCACGTTCAGGTCAATGGTTTTTCTGACACCATCAAGCCATCCTCGTCGGCATAAAGGTAATGGCCGGAGCGGAAGGTCACCCCGGCGAAACTGACCGGTAGATCGCGCAATCCGGTATTGCGCTTGACGGTTTTAAGCGGATGCACGCCCAGCGCCTTGACGCCAATACCCATTTCAGCAATAGCGGCGGAATCGCGGATGCAGCCATTGACCACCACGCCTGCCCAATCATTTTTCTCAGCTAACGCAGCGAGTTGATCGCCCAGCAGGGCGCAGCGCGTGGAGCCGCCGCCATCCACCACCAGCACCCGACCCGCGCCAGGTTCCTCTAAGATCTTGCGCACCAAGGCGTTGTCCTCAAAGACCTTGAGGGTGACGATGGAGCCAGAGAACTGGATTTCGCCGCCATAATCGCCAAATACTGGCTCGGCGATTTGCAGGCGATCAGAAAATTCGTTGCACAGATCGAAGAATTCATCGCACAGATCAGTAGTCTTGAAGTCCATGGAGGTTACTCTCGCGGCTGGGGACAGGGATCAGTGGAGTCTACCACAGTCACCAAGACCCTTTAGCGGCTGGTGATTTTCAGCTCGATGCGGCGGTTGCGGCGATAGGCTGGCGGGCTATCAGCCGGGTCTAGTGGGTGATATTCGCCCATGCCGACTGCGGCTAAGCGTTGTGGCGGGACGCCTTGCTGGATCAGATAATTCACCACCTGTTGCGCCCGGGCCGTGGACAGCTCCCAGTTGGAGGGGAAACGGCTGTTGCGGATTGGGGTCCGGTCGGTGTGGCCCTGAACTTCAATGATGACTGGCAGATCGGTGGGCAGGCGCGTCGCCAGTTGTTGATAGACCATGGCGAATTTGTCCAAGTCGCCGCTGCCAGAAGCGGACAGCGTGGCGTCGCCGGGCGCGAAGAGCACCTCGGACTGAAACACAAAGCGGTCGCCCACTACTTTAATGTCGGGATTGTTGGCAAAGACTTCCCGCAAGCGGCCAAAGAAATCGCTGGCGTATTTCTCCAACTCCTCGACCCGCTCCAGCAGCTTCTTTTTCAGCGCGCTATCCAAGGCCTCAATGCGCCCTTTCTGTGTCACGATGACGACATCCCGCTGGGCCAATTCCTCTTGGTTGGCCGCCAGGGCGCGGTTGAGCCGCTCCAGCTCCAACGCCAGCCGCGCGGCGCGGAGGTTTAACAGAGTAGTCTGTTCCTGGGTGCTTTTTAGGCTTTGTTCGGCTGTGCTCTTGTCCGCGCTCAAGGTGTCCCGTGCGGCTTGCGCTGCCGCGAGCTCGGCGCGCAATTGCGCCAGCAGCGTGTCGCGGTCGCCGACGGTGCTTTCTAACCCCTGTACCTGTCCCCGCAGACGGGCCGCCTCTTTCTCAGCATCGCCCGCCAAGCCTTCCAGATGGCTGATGAGACGTTGCAACTGGCCAATGGCGCTGTCCTTCCCCATGATTTCCCGACCGATCAACACTTCAGTGATGACGAAGATGGTGATCAGAAACACCAGCACCATGACCAGCCCACCCAGCGCATCGGTAAAGGCGGGCCAGACGTTGAATTCACTGAGCGGATCACGCCGACGGGGCATGGGAATCGACTCGCGGCGCGGGGCCGGTGGGTTGGGCGAGCAGCCGGGCAATGGTGCGCAGTTCATGGCGCAGATCGGCAGTGCGGTCGTTCTCGATATTTTGCAAGGTGGTCCGCAGCGACTCGATGCGCTCGCCCAGATTCGCCACCTGCTCCGCCACACGGGTGACGCCCTCGCCACGATTGGCCATATATTCCGTGGTCGCCGCCACCCGCTCTAGCCGGTCGGCGGTGGCTTGCAGCAGCGCGGCCAGATGACGGGGCGAAATCGTCTCGGTTTGGGCGGTGACTGTGACGACGGGTTGCCACAGTGGCGCCAGGTCACTGACCACGAGCGCTTCTAGCTGGGCGTGATGGTCATTCTGGGCATGGAAGAGTTGCAGTTCCAGAAAACCCAGCGCCAGCGCGCCCAGCAGGCCAAACAGCGAGGCCGAGAAGGAGGTGCCCATCCCGCCCAGCGGCGCGGCCAGCCGCTCTTTAAAGTGGGCGATCAACGTCATGGTGTCGGTGGCTTGATCGGCCGCGAGGCCACCAATCACGTCGCGCACTCCAGCGATGGTCAGCAACAGGCCATAGAAGGTGCCGATCAGGCCCAGCAGCACCAGCGCGCCAACCAAATAACGCACCAATGCGCGCTGATCGTCGCCGCGCGCGGCCAGTGAATCGAGTAAATAGGGGAGGGACGCGGCCGGGTCGCCATGCCCGATGATCCGATGGGCCTTGTGCAGAAAATCACTGACGTTGTGTCGCCAACCGCCGCTTAGCAGCGCTGCGTCGGCCTGCGGGAGCGGGATTTCGCGACGATGCGCTTGCAGCGCCACCTGCGCGACCCGTCCAGCGGAGCGCACATCGAGCCGCGTACCCAGTAGCGCCTCAAGGGTGTAGGCCACGCCAAACAGAAAAACGGCGACAATGGTGCCATTCAAATAGGGATTGGTTAGAAAGGCGGCGGTCAGCGGCTGGCGAAAAACCGCGCCCATCGCCGCCAGCGCAGCTAAGAACAGCAGGGAGCGCCAGAGGTAGCGAGAAGCGCCCTGCGTGGAACGGTGCGGGGAAGGGGAAGGGGTCATCGGTATGGGCTATCCAGTAAAGGCAACGGCAAGATCAGAGCAGAGTTCGGTTGATGAGGGCAGGGATGGCCTGGGGCGGAATCGCGCAACTGAGGTAGTGACCTTGGATTTCATCACACTGATGTACGCGCAAAAAGGCCAGTTGCTCCTGATTCTCCACTCCCTCCGCCAGCACGGTCAGGCCTAGGCTGTGGGCCATGGCGATAATTGCCAGAGTGATGGCGGTATCGGCTGGGCTGGCTGGGATTTCCCGCAGAAAAGCTCTGTCGGTTTTCAAGCGGTCAATGGGGAAACGTTTCAGGTAGTTCAGGGAAGAATAACCGGAGCCAAAATCATCCAGGGACAGTTTGACGCCGATCGCTTTCAACTCGCCCATGATGGCGATCCCGCTAGCGAGATCGGTCATCAAGAGACTTTCGGTAATTTCCAGTTCGAGATACTGCGGCTCCAGCCCAGTGTCCCGCAGAATCCGGATCACGGTTTGCACCAGGCCGGGCTGCGCGAATTGCAACGGCGACAGGTTGACCGCCATGCGCAGCGCGGGCATGGCTTCCCGACGCCAGGCCATCGCCTGCTGGCATGCCTCAAGCAGCACCCATTCGCCAATCGGTTCGATCAGGCCGGTTTCTTCAGCCAACGGCACAAAATCTAGGGCCGATAACAGGCCGCGCTGCGGATGCCGCCAGCGCAACAACGCTTCGACGGCCACGATGCGGTCCTGGCGCAAGTCCATTTGTGGCTGATAATACAGCTCCAGTTCCCCTCGCTCCACGGCGTGACGCAGTTGCTGCTCCAGGGTGAGTCGTTCCAGGGCGCGAGTGTGCATGTCATGCGCATAAAATTGGAGCTTATGGACCCCATTTCCCTTAGCGCGGTATACGGCGATATCCGCATTTTTCAACAGCACCTCAGGGTCCTCGCCATCCTTGGGAAATAGGCTCAC
Source organism: Candidatus Contendibacter sp. (assembly GCA_049293375.1). Classification (GTDB taxonomy): domain Bacteria; phylum Pseudomonadota; class Gammaproteobacteria; order Competibacterales; family Competibacteraceae; genus Contendibacter. The sequence goes on along the minus strand of JBATSQ010000012.1, from coordinate 15,478 downwards.
GCCAATGCTGGCGGTGATGACGTACTCATGCCCGTCCACGGTGATTGATGCGCACAGGATCTGGAGCAAGCGACGCGCAAAATCGGCGGCGCGTTCTTCCCGCGCTAAATCTTCCAGCAGGTAGATGAATTCATCGTCGCCCACGCGGGCCACAGTGTCTTCCTTGCGCCCACCCGCCTGCAGACGTGCCGCTACCGTGCGCAGCAACGTATCGCCCGCGCTGCGACCGAGACCCTCGTTGATTTTTTTGATGTGATCCAAGCTGATGAGCAGTAGCGCTAAAGCGTGTCCCGTGTGACGGGCGCGGTCGATGGCATGCCGCAGCCGATCCCGCAATAGCGCCAGATTGGGTAAATCGGTCAGCGCGTCATGTGTGGCCTGATAAGCCATTTGTTCGGTCAGGCGGCGGGTCTCGCTCAGATCGCTGAAGGCGATCACCACGCCGGTTATATCGCCGCGCGAGGCGCGCATCGGAGCTGCCGAGGCGCGAACGGGGTACTCCCGGCCAGCGTGATTGCGCAGGATGCTCGGTTCGGCAAGCTGGATCAATTGGCGCTGCTCCAGACAAAGCAGCGCTAAATCGGTCCAGTCCTTGCTCTGGAGTTCGGCAGCGGCCTGAAACAGCGCGCCTAGCGGGCGTCCGCGCAGCGCCGTTAGCGAACGGTCAAGCAGGCGCTCGGCAACTGGATTGAGATAATGCACGAGCCCGCGCGCGTCCGTGGCCACCACGGCGTCGGCGATGGAATCCAGTGTCACCTGGGCGCGCTGCTCTTGCTCGAACAGCGCCCGAACCGCCTGCTGTAGATGCCGCCAGCTCCATAAGGGATAGCTGAGCGCTTGGATGAGCAACGCCGTGGCTGGCGGGAACCAGCGGTGCGCGCCGTGGAGTACAGTCCAGCTGCCGACCAAGGTGGCCGTCAGTAGCAATACGGCCAGTAGCGGCATCCAGCGTGATGGTGTTACTGCGTACAGACCGCTGCTGCCCAGCGCCAGAAGGCCAGTCAGGAGCAGGGTATAGCCCAGGGATAAAGGCTGGATCAGCAGACCGCGCTGCAAGGCATCGAGCACATTGGCGTTGAATTCTACCCCCGACATGGGCCGCGCCGCGCCGGAGACCGGCGTGGGCAAGGCGTCACCGCTACCGACCGCCGTGACGCCAACCAGAATCAGGCGGTCTTGGAGCGCTGTTGCAGGCACTCGACCGCGCAGGACATCGCTATAGGAAAAGTGGGGAAAGTGTCCTGGCGGGCCAGCGAAGGGAATCAGCACCCGGTAGTCGCGCTGCCAGGCGTACGGAGAGGGCGTGGTGGTGGCAGCGCGTTGGCCAGGCAGCGCCGCCCCGACCGCCGGGTCGAGGGTTTCCAGTAACGCCAGCGCCAGGGTCGGCCAATGCGGCGACCCCAGACCAGCCCGCAAATACACACTGCGGGCGATGCTATCCGGGTCCAGATCCACGTCAATATGCCCCAGGCCAGCGGCAGTCACCGCTAGCGCTGGTAGCGGCAGCGTTTCGAGCAATTGGCCGCCGCGGCGATCCTGCTCGTTCAGCACCGGCAGCACCACCCGGCCCTGCGCCGCCAAGGCCGTCGCCAGCGCTGCATCGGCGGCGGGATCGGCGGCATCGGGTTCGGCAAATACGATGTCGATGGCGATGCCCTTTACCCCGGCGGCGCGGAGTTTCTCGATCAGCTCGGCATGAACACGCCGCGACCAGGGCCAGCGGCCGAGTTCGCGCAGACTGTGTTCGTCGATGGCAATAATGACGATGTTCTCGGTCGGCGTACGCGACCAATTTTTGATGGCCCAGTCGTAGAGCAGCGCATCCCAACGTTGCAGCACCTGGCTCTGTGCCAGCCAGAGCGCCAGCGCCGGTAACAGCACCAGGCAGCCGATGGCGTCCAGCCAGACAGGCGCAAAGCAAGCGCGCTGCTTCATAAGGCCAGGACGAGAGCCAACAGAACTACCAAGCCCATGGGCCAATAACTGACAGGCGGGACGGTGATCCGCTGCACGGGACCATACGGCCCGCTTGCGCCATCCGCCTCGATGACCCGGATCCGCAAATAATAGAAACCGGAGTCCGGCCGCGGCATGCGCAGTTGCGGCTCGGCGAGGCGCTGGGACACGACGAGGTCCGTAAAGTCACTGTCCCTGGCTAGTTGGAGTTCATATTGCTGACCAGGCGCTCCCGCGCCCCAGTGGAACGATAAGGTGTCAGCAGCCACTTCGGGCGCTTGCAGTTGTGGCGTGGCTTGCAGGCGGAAGGCTTGCGGATCGCCGAATGGCCCGATTCGCCCGGTGGTATCGCGGACGGCGACCCGCCAGTAGTATCGACCTGGCACCAACGGCTGATCTGGTGTCAGGCGGGCCGCGCCGACATCGGCTTTATCCAGGAGGGGGACGCTAAATTGCTCGTCCGCTGCCAACTGAAAATGATAGGCCGCCGCGTTTTGTGGTTCCGCCCAGGCAAAGGCCAGGGCTTTTTCCAATACAGTGCTGTCATGGGCCGGCTCGGTGAGAAACGGCGGCTCAGGGCGTGCGTGCAAGCGGAAGGGATGGATGGCATCGCGCCCTTCCAACCCTTTAGCGTCGATGCCGCGCAGGCGCAGCACGTAATCGCCATCGGGCAAGTCCGGGCCGGACAGGGTGGGGGTCGCTACCACGCGGTCGAATAGCAAGCTTGTAAAATGCGCGTCGGGCGCGATTTGCACGCGGTAGGCCACTGCGCCTTCTAAAGCGGTAAAAGGCAACTGCAAGGGTGAGCGGGTGACGACCGGCGGCAGGTCAGCGACTTTGGGTGGCTTGAGCAGCAGGATCGGCGGCGAGGGGGGTTGGCCGGTCACACCCAGCGAACCAAAGCCCTGCGTGACGTTGCGGGTCTGGCGACCGCCCTGGAAAGCAACGTGTCCTTCCAGCACTTCCGTGCGCGCGGTCGCGGCGGCGGGCTCCATACCGACCCGGTAGCGGGTACCCCGCACGCCCGCCGCCGCTGCTGGCGTGCGAATCTCATAGCGTGGGCCAAAGGCCGCGCGCGGCTTTACCTGATTCTCGGTGCGACCCCGCTGTAAATTCAGGACCGTATCGACCTGGTCGGTAGCCCCATAAGCGGCCAGGGTGTCCAGACTGAGAGTGCTGTCGGCTTGTAGCAATAGCTGAGAGCCATCGCCGAATTCCAGTGTGATGTCGCTATCAGGTCCGGTCTGGAGCTGGTCACCGCTGTGGAGCTGCTGTCCGGGCGTAAGCGTGATGGTCTGGCCGCTGGCCGCCAGCACGACGTGAGCCTGACCGCGTGTGTTAACCACCCGTGCCGTCGTGGGCTGGCGCTTGAGCCAACCGATAGGAATGCGCAGCTTCATGCCAGGCGGCAGGGCGTTGGGGTCAGCCACCTGATTGAGCGCTTTTAGGCGTGGCCAGTCCTCTATTCGGGTCAGATGCTCAGTGGCGATACTCCACAGGGTGTCGCCAGGCCGGACGGTGTACACCCACTCCTGGGCTTGCGCCGGGGTGGCAAGTAGCGCTAGCAGCGTTAGCAGCGCTGGAAGGGGCGCGCGGGAGGGAAAGACTCTCCCAATCTGTCGCGCCGGAATGGTGAGTGGCCAGGCGGCAAGCATGTGGTGCTCCCATTTATACAGCGTTTTCTTATACAGCGTGCGCGGCAAGAGCGATCATCTAGATAGCGTTGGGGGTGAGGATCCTAGAGCTCTTGCAGGCGCTGGCTCCACAGACCCTCAAAGGCGACCTGAGCGAGCGGCTGGCGCGTGCGCGCCGCCAGCTCCCGTTCCTGCAAGGATTCCGGTAAGCTCTCGACCGGGCCAGGATGCCCGACTGCGATCATGGCCAGACAATGATAATCGGCGGGGATGGCGAAGCGCGCCTTGGCTTGGTCGGCGTCGAAACCGCCCATCTGATGCGCCACCAGGCCCAGCGCCACCGCTTGCAGGCACAGATTTTCGCTGGCTGCGCCGGTATCGTACTGCGCCCAGCCATTGGGCTGGCTGTTGTGGGCGAAATGGGGAGCCGCCACCGCCAGCAAGAGCAGCGGGGCGTTTTTGACCCAGGCTTGATTCCCCTCAGCCAGACAGGCAAAGGCCTGTTGCCAGCCACCTGGATCGCGGAAGCGATCCCAGACCAGATAGCGCCAGGGTTCGGCACCAAAACACGACGGTGCCCAGCGCGCCGCTTCCAACAGCGTCAGCAGGTGGTTGCGGCTGACGGCTTGCCGTGGGTCGATGGCGCGCGGACTCCAGCGTCGGGCGATCAAATCGGCAATGGGAAACTGGGTTGGAGCAGGTTTTTCTCGCATGATGGAAGCCTATGCAAGTTGGAGGGGTCTGGAGACGCTGTGCAAAGCCTTACCAGCGCGGCCAAGCCCAAAAAAGCGCGAAAATACCCATGATTTTTAAAAATCCATGCTTTGCAAAAGATGCACGCATTGCTCCCTAAAGGAAATGTCTTATGCCCTCTCTTGAAGAAATTAACGCTTATCTTAATCGCCATGTGCCGCTCTTCCAGGCCATGCAAGCGCGGCTGGAACATTGTGACGATAACGGATTACGGATGCGCGCGCCGCTAGAACCGAACATCAACGATAAAGGAATCGCCTTTGGCGGGTCGATGGCGGCTATCGCCGCGCTGACCGGCTGGGCGCTCACGCGCATCACTTTGGGTGAGCACGATGAACAAGCCGAAATCGTCATCACCGAGGGTGTGCTGAAGTTTCTACGCCCGGTGCGCGGAGAGATTGTAACCGAATGCAAGCGCCCACAGGCATCGATAAGCGAAGGTTTCATCGAAAGCTATCGCCGACGCGGCAAAGCGCGCTGGACTGTTGAAGTGGTGGTGTGGGCGGACGGCGAGAAGGCCATGACCTTCACCGGTCATTACGCGATTTTCCGAGCCGAGGCCTCCTCATCCTAAGCCTGTGCGCGGAACCAGATGCGGGGTTGCAATGTTATCGCACCAGACTGCGATCCAAGGCCCGATAACTGATCGCTTCGGTCAGGTGTGCCGTGGCGATGCGCTCGCTGCTGGCCAGATCGGCGATAGTGCGGGCTACCTTCAAAATGCGGTGATAGGCGCGCGGCGACAAGCCTAAGCGCTCCAGTGCCCGTTCCATTAATCGCTGATCGTCCTCATTCAGGGCGCAATGGCGTTCAATCTCGCGGGTGTTCAGGGCGCTGTTAGCCTTGGCGGCGCGTTGCAATTGCCGCTCGCGCGCCGCGCAGACCCGGTGCCGCACCGTGGCGCTACTGTCTTCGGTCCCGGTCCCGCGCAGCGCCCGATGCGCCAAACGCGGGACTTCGATGTGCAGATCGATTCGGTCGAGCAAGGGGCCAGAAATCCGCGCCCGATAGCGACGCACCTGCTCCGGCCCGCAGGCGCAGCGGCGTTCAGCATCGCCCAAAAAGCCGCAAGGGCAGGGGTTCATCGCCGCCACTAACTGAAATCGCGCCGGGAAATCCGCCTGGCGGGCGGCGCGAGAGATGGTGATGCGTCCCGATTCCAGTGGTTCACGCAACACCTCCAGCACCCGCCGATCATACTCCGGCAACTCATCAAGGAACAGAACGCCATGATGAGCCAAGGAAATTTCACCGGGTCGGGGTTGGCTGCCGCCACCGACCAAAGCCACGGCGGAGGCGGTATGGTGCGGCGCGCGGAAGGGTCGCACCCCCCATTGCCGCAAGTCCAGGCCCTGAGCGCTGATGGAGGCGATAGCAGCGGTTTCTAAGGCCTCCGCTACCGTGAGCGGTGGCAAGATGCCAGGAAGGCGGCTGGCCAACATGGTTTTGCCAGTGCCGGGCGGGCCGATCAGCAATAAGTTATGGCCACCGGCCGCCGCGATTTCCAGCGCACGTTTGGCGTGCTGCTGACCGCGTACATCGCTCAGGTCGCGCTCCAGCAGGGGAGCCTGTGGCGCGCTGGGCTGGGGCGGCGGCGGTTGCAGGGCTGCGCCGGTCGACAATTGCCGACACACCTCCAGGAGATGGGTCGCGCCCAGCACCCGGACATCACCCGCCAGTAGCGCCTCCGCAGCATTATCAGCCGGGGTCAGCAGGATGCGCCCGACGGCCCGACAGGCCAGCGCCGCTGGCAAGACGCCGCGCACGCCGCGCAGCTCACCGCCGAGCGCTAATTCGCCAAGAAATTCATATTGACCCAGCCGCTCGCGCGGAATCTGCCCCGACGCCGCCAGGATGCCCAGCGCAATCGGCAGGTCGAAGCGCCCGCCTTCTTTGGGCAGATCGGCGGGCGCGAGATTGATGGTGATGCGGCGGCTGGGAAATTCAAACCGGCTGTTGAGCATCGCGCCGCGCACCCGATCCTTGCTTTCCTTTACCGCCGCTTCTGGCAGTCCGACGATGAATAAACCTGGCAGCCCAGCGGATAAATGCACCTCCACACTCACTAGTGGCGCGGCGATGCCGACCTGGGCGCGGGTGTACACGATGGCGAGTGACATAAGAGCGCTATCGGGAGAGTCGAGAAATAGGGTGGGAGGTAGGGTGAACGACCACCAACGGACTGCGGACCGCCGCGCGAGCCGTATGCACTGTTTTAGTGCCGCTTTAGCGCCGCGCCGCCTTGCTCAGCCTGCATCGCTGTCCGGCTCGGCGGCTTTATCAGCGTTCTTACGGCGCTTGGCGGTGCTGGTTTTAGCTTCCAGCTCAGTGACTTGTTGTTCCAGTTCCTCCAGTTTGGCGCGGGTACGAGCCAGCACCGCCTGCTGTACATCGAATTCCTCCCGTGTCACCAGGTCCAGCTTGGCAAACGCTGCTTGCACAGCGGCGCGCAGATTCTTTTCCATTTCCGCCTGGAACTGGCGGAAGCCGGGCGGCACTGCTTCGGCGAAGCGTTTGGCTAGGTCATCGAAGGCCTTGGGGTCGATCATCGCGGTTGCTCCAGTATCGGCTAAGGGTTGTATTAAGTGTAACGGGATTTGCCTGGTTGCGACGCATGGGGTTTGTTGCGCTAAAAGGGTGCATGGGATTCAGCCCATGGGTTGGAGTAACGCACAATCGAGCGGTTCCAGGGGCACCAATAAAAATTAAGATTTTGTTTTTTTAATATTTTTCTGTCATGGCACGCCCTATGCTAGTGCTGGCTAAACGAAGGATCGGCGCTGCTGGTTGGTGGGTCGAGAGGTCGGAGTCACATTACGCCCCTTGGGGCATTAAGCCATGGGAGATCTGTACCCAATGAAATTGATCACCGCAATCATTAAGCCGTTCAAGCTGGACGATGTGCGGGAAGCCCTCTCGGAGGTCGGCGCGCAGGGCATTACCGTCACTGAAGTCAAGGGCTTCGGTCGGCAGAAGGGGCATACCGAGCTGTATCGGGGTGCGGAGTACCTGGTGGATTTCCTGCCCAAAATCAAGGTCGAGGTGGGGGTGGACGATGCACTGGCCGAGCGCATCGTCGAAGCGATCAGCCGCGCTGCCAACACCAACAAGGTCGGCGATGGCAAGATTTTTGTGTACGACCTGGATAACGCCATTCGCATTCGCACCGGCCAATCCGGGCCGGAAGCGCTCTAAGCGTCCCGTTTTCCCACGCCACCTTGTAGGGGCCAACTTTTTGGAGAATGCCACTGATGATGAGTAGAACGCTGCAAGTTGCAAAAGCCGGTGGAGCGCTCGCCGTGCTGGCCGGATCGCTTCCGACCCTGGCGATGGCGCAGGATGCCGCTCCGCCCGTGCTCAATTCCGGTGATACCGCCTGGATGCTGACCTCGACCGCCTTGGTGCTGTTTATGACCATTCCGGGTCTGTCGCTGTTTTATGCGGGCATGGTGCGCGCCAAGAACGTGCTGTCCGTGATGATGCAATGTTTCGCCATTACCGCCCTGATGACGGTGCTGTGGACGATCTACGGCTATAGCCTGGCCTTCGATGCGACCGGTATGAGCAAAGAAGCTGTCACTCTGAGCACCTTTGTGGGCGGTCTTGGCAAGGCATTTTTCAGTGGGGTGGGCCGTGACAGCTTGACGCTGGCGATTCCCGAGACGGTGTTTGCAACCTTTCAGATGACCTTCGCCATCATCACCCCGGCGCTAATTGTCGGCGCATTCGCTGAGCGGATGAAATTTTCCGCCCTGTTGGTATTCATGACCCTGTGGTTTACCTTCGTTTACGCACCCATTGCCCACATGGTGTGGAGCGGCGATGGCGCGCTGATGTGGGATTGGGGTGTGCTGGATTTTGCGGGCGGTACGGTGGTGCATATCAACGCGGGTATTGCCGGCCTGGTGGCCTGCCTTATGCTCGGTCGGCGCAAGGGCTATCCGGTCACGGCCATGCCGCCGCACAACCTGACCTTTACCCTCATGGGCGCTTCCATGCTGTGGGTGGGCTGGTTTGGCTTCAACGCGGGTAGCGCGGTGGCGGCCGATGGCAGCGCCGGGATGGCCATGCTGGTCACCCAAATTGCTACGGCGCTGGCGGCGCTGAGCTGGATGTTCGCGGAATGGCTGAGCCACGGCAAGCCCAGTGCGTTGGGCATCGCTTCCGGTGCGGTAGCGGGCTTGGTAGCGATTACGCCGGCCTCCGGCACCGCCGGCCCGATGGGCGCGTTGTTGATCGGCCTGGCGTCCGGCATCCTCTGTTTTCTGGCGTCCACCAAGCTAAAACGGGCGCTGGGTTACGACGATTCGCTGGACGTATTCGGTGTCCACGCGATGGGCGGCATCATCGGCGCGATCCTGACTGGCCTGTGCGCGGATGCGGCTTTGGGCGGCAAGGGGCTGGCCGAAGGTATGACGGTCGGCGTGCAGTTGTGGGTTCAGACTAAGGGTGTACTGTTCACGATTGTATATTCAGCCGTTTTCAGCTACGTCATCCTCAAGATCGTGGATGTCGTCATCGGGCTGCGGGTGAGCGAGGAGCAGGAAACCGAAGGCCTGGATATTGCGCTGCATGACGAGCGTGGCTATAACCTGTGAGTCATGACCCCGGACATCGCGCGTCTTAGGCCGCCGATGTCCGGATCAAAGCACGCGCAATCTTGGATTTCGGTTATATTCCCGCCTGGATTACGGCTTTTTTTAAGCATGTTGAGCGATGAAGTCAACTGAACGCGAGAGGGCATCCATGAAGCTAGTCACTGCAATCATCAAACCGTTCAAGCTGGACGATGTGCGGGAGGCCCTGTCAGGTATCGGCGTGCAGGGTATCACCGTTACCGAGGTCAAGGGCTTTGGTCGCCAGAAAGGGCATACCGAGCTGTATCGCGGCGCGGAGTACGTGGTGGATTTCCTGCCCAAGGTGAAGCTGGAAATCGCCGTGGATGACGGCCTGGTGGATCCAGTGGTGGAAGCGATCTGCGCGGCTGCCAACACCGGCAAGATCGGCGATGGCAAGATTTTCATCTACAATCTGGAGCGAGCCATCCGCATCCGTACCGGCGAAATCGGCTCCACCGCGCTGTAATCCGCTGGACGGCGATCAAGCGGGCCAGCGACCGCAGCTTACGCGACTGACGCCCGCTGCGTCTTGGTGATCGCTGACCGCCTGAAAGCCGCGCTGCCGCAGCAGGGTCGGCACCGCCTCGCCTTGATCGTAGCCATGCTCCAGCACCAGCCAGCCGTTGCGTTGCAGGTGGTTGGGGGCCTGCGCGATGATGGTTCGGATCGCATCCAGCCCGTCCACGCCGCCGACCAGGGCGGTCGAGGGTTCAAAGCGCAACGCGCCGTAGTGCCAGCAGGGGTCGGTAGCGGCGATATAGGGCGGGTTGGCGGCGATCAGAGCCAAGCGTTCCCGCCTTAGCGGCGCGCACCAATCGCCCTGCCGGAACACTATGCGATGCAGGCCCAGGCGTTCGGCGTTGCGCCGGGCCACTGCCAGCGCCGCCGCGCTGTGATCGGTCGCAACGATGCGCGCTCGTGGCCGTTCCACCGCCAGCGCCAAGGCAATTGCGCCGCTGCCGGTGCCAAGATCAGCGATGGCAATCGCGGCATCATCAGCCAAGCGTGTCAGAGCCAGTTCCACCAGGGTTTCAGTTTCCGGGCGCGGGATAAGGGTATCCGGCGTCACTTCCAGCTCTAGCGACCAGAACTCCCGTTGACCCAAGAGATAAGCGAGCGGTTCGCCGCCCTGGCGTCGGTGCAGCCAGGCGGCGAAGCGGGTAGCCTGTTCTGCATCCACCCGCCGTTCCGGCCAGGCGTACAAGGCGCTGCGCAGCTGCTCCAGCGTCGCCGCCAGCAGCACCTCGGCATCCAGGCGTGGGGTGTCGCTGCTGGAGGCTAACTGATGAGCAGCCGCCGTCAGCAAGGCGTAGACGCTGTCGTTCATGCGGCCAGCGCCGCTAATTGATCCGCCTGGTATTCCTGAATCAACGGCTCAATGAGCGGATCCAACTGGCCCGCCAGCACCTCGTTGAGTTGATAGAGCGTCAGGTTAATGCGGTGATCGGTAATCCGGCCCTGCGGGAAGTTGTAGGTGCGGATGCGCTGGGAGCGGTCGCCGCTGCCTACGAGCAACTTGCGGGTCTGGGCCTGCTCGCTTTGCTGTTTGGCGCGTTCGCCCGCCAATAGCCTGGCTTGCAGCAGAGACATGGCGCGTGCCCGATTCTTGTGCTGGGAGCGTTCATCCTGGCACTCCACTACCATGCCGCTGGGCAGGTGGGTGATGCGGATCGCCGAGTCGGTCTTGTTGACATGCTGACCGCCCGCGCCAGAGGCGCGATAGGTATCAATGCGCAAATCGCTGGGGTTGATATCAATCTGCTCTACTTCCGCCAGTTCTGGCAAAATGGCTACAGTGGCGGCGGAAGTGTGAATTCGGCCCTGGGCTTCGGTGACAGGAACGCGCTGCACCCGATGCGCGCCGGACTCGAATTTAAGCCTTGAATACACTCCCTGCCCAACGATACGGGTGATGACTTCCTTGTAGCCGCCATGTTCGCCGAGACTTTCGCTGAGGATTTCCCACTGCCAGCCGCGCCCTTCGGCGTAGCGGCCATACATCCGCAGCAAGTCACCAGCGAACAGCGCCGCCTCATCACCGCCGGTGCCCGCGCGGATTTCCAGAAAGATATTAGCCACATCGTGTGGATCGCGCGGCAGTAGCAGCAGTTGCAACGCCCGCTCCTGTTCGGCGCGGCGGGTTTCGGCCTCCAGTAATTCGGCTTGGGCCAGGGCGCGCAGCTCAGCATCACTGTCTCGACTCAGCTCCTGGGTGACGTCGAGATCGTCGAGCAGGCGGCGATAAGCCCAATACCCGCGCGCCACGGGCTCCAGTTGGGCGTATTCCATAGACAGGGCGCGAAAGCGGTCGCTGTTATTCATGGTGGCTGGTTCAGCCAGTAGCGCACCCACTTCTTCGTGACGGGAGGCCAACTGTTCCAGCTTGAGCAGCATGGAGGAATTCATCGATAAGGCTTGTCGTGGTTTAAGCGGTACAAGGATTTGATCAAGTTCAAGGTCGCGGCGTCGCCCTGGCTGGCGGCTTCACGCAGGCCAACGCAGGGAGCGTGCAACAGCTTGTTGGTCAGCAGGTAGGCGAGGGCTTCCAAGACCTCAGCTGGAGCTTTGCCTTGCGCCAGTTGCCGATGGGCGCGGGCCAGCGCCTGATCGCGGATCGCCTCGGCTTGCTGGCGCAGGGTGTGAATGGTGGCGACACTCTCTTGCGCGCGCAACCAGCCCATAAAGTGCTCGACCTGATGGTCGATGATTTCCTCGGCTTGTTCGGCGGCCGCCTGGCGGGAGCGCAGGTTCTCCTGAATGATATCTTTCAGATCGTCCACGGTGTACAGATAAACATCCTCCAGCGTCGCCACAGTCGGATCAATGTCGCGCGGCACGGCCAAATCGATCAGCAGCATGGGGCGGCGGCGGCGTTGTTTGAGACAGGCGCGGACGACGGCTCTGCTTAACAGGGGTTCGGGGCTGGCGGTGGCGCTAATCACCATGTCCGCTTCCCCCAGATGGGCGGGAATTTCCTCCAGGGCAATGGCGTAGCCATTGAAGGGAGCGACCAGGGCGTGCGCGCGCTCCAGGGTGCGGTTGGCGACGATCAGCCGACCCGCGCCGTGTTCATGCAAATGGCGGGCGACCAGTTCCACACTATCGCCCGCGCCGATCAACAGCGCGGTGCGCTTGGGGAGATCGGCGAAAATTTGCTTGGCCAGGCCGACCGCTGCAAACGCCACCGAGACCGGGCTAGCGCCAATGCGGGTGTCGGTGCGCACTTGCTTGGCGACGGCAAAGGTGTGCTGAAACAGCCGCTCGAGCTGCGCGCCCAGGGTGCCCGCGCCATTGGCAGTCTGGTAGGCGGTTTTCACCTGCCCCAAAATCTGCGGTTCGCCCAACACCATGGAGTCCAGCCCGGAAGCGACCCGCAGGATGTGCCGCACCGCATATTGGTCGGTATGCCGATAGAGATAGGGTTGCAGTTCCGCCGGGCGCACCAAGTGATAATCCCCCAGCCATTCGACCACGCGGCTCCCTTCCTGGTCGTTCAGGCCGCAATATACTTCGGTGCGGTTGCAGGTGGACAAAATAGCCGCTTCGTGCGCTCCGCCCTGCGTGAGCAAATCGCGCAAGGCGTGATCCACGCGGTCGGGCGCGAACGCGATCTGTTCACGGACATTGACAGGCGCGGTGCGGTGATTAAGGCCAAGAGCCAGCAGAGACATACAGCGGGGTCGGATAGGGCTAAAAATAAGGGGGATTCTGCGGGATAAAACGGATGAATGGCAAGGTGGGGGTGGGCTGCCGGTTTCAGGAAGGCGACCGCTGATGGGAAGGCGACCAGCGCCATCTGGATTTTGCTGGATGTGGTTTTAAGCGGGTATCTGCTCTAGGGCAATCGCGCTATGCGTGAGCTGGACTGGGCTGGCCGAGGAGCAAGCGCAAGCGGTACGCATCGTTGAGTGCGGCGCGGAGTTTACGCCGACGGATGCTGTCGCGCGGCGGGCCGTTGTGGCGCAGCACGTTCAGGGCCATGCGGCGGATGAGGGCCAGGTTTGCGGCGGAATGGTTCTGCCGGGCGCGACAGGCATCCTCGCCAAATTGCACGTCCAAGACCCAGTGCTGTTGATTTTCGATGCTCCAGTGGCCCGCACGCTGGCGGCGAAACGGGCCAGATCGGAAAAGGAGCAGAGGAAATAGCGGCATTCGGTGCTGGTTTTATCCCCAATAATGCGAGTGGACTGCACCCGCCCCACGGCGTGCAGTCCGGCCCAGTCCGGTTTTACGTCGAGCCAGTCCATGGAATGACTCAGCGCATACCGACGAATCTCCATCCGGCCGTGGTCTTTCTCGACGGTTTCCTGCACGGGCAGGCGCTCCTGCGTCACTTCGGTATCCAGCCAGCACCGAACGTCCTGGCAGCGGGTTGGATGGTTCTCCTTCAAGGCCAGGACGTAATTCGCACCGGCGGCGATGATCGTTTGCGCAATGGCTCTTTGGCAGCCCATCGCATCGACCGACACCACGGCACCGTGCAAGTCGAGCAGGGCCAATAGATCGGGAATCGCTGTGATCTCATTGGATTTCGCCGCCACCGCCTGGTGCGCCAACACCCAGCGCGCCCGCCCGGCAAAGGCACTGACCCAATGCACCGCCGGGTTTGCCCCGTTCCGGCTGCCGCGCACCGCCTTGCCATCGACACCGACCGGCTCGTCGGCCAAACTCGGTAAAGCCGCCCGCGCCCACGTCGTAAAGGCCCTCTGGAAAGCCCCAGGATCAATCTGTCCCATCACATCGCTTAAGGTGTCGTGCGAAGGAATGCCGTTGGGTAAGTCCATAAAGCCCCGCAACTACGCTTCCTTCTCCTCGGCAAACGCTTCCATCCCCACCCAATCCTCCACACCGCTTAACACCGCGCACAGCACAATCATTAAAATATCATGCAGTTTATGGGTAATAGCGGCGTTCTCCTAAACAAGTGTTGCTCTCCCCTATCTCCATAATAATGAACCACTTGTCAATCCCTCACATAGCGCGATTGCCCTACCTTCGATGAGCCGCTCCAGCGAGACCTCCCACTTCAGTCGCTCTAACTCGGCGTCGGGAATGTGGGGCATCATCACGCCTCGTAAAATTTATCCATCCAGCATGAATGCTTGAAAAGCTAGCGTTTTAGCTTTATGCTATCAAGCAGTGATACGCGATAATCCTGCGTATAAGCGTCGATTTTGAGGTCTAAATCCGGCGACATGAAACAATTCAACCTCTTTTGGGTGGCTGGGGTGCTGGCTATGGCGGAAACACGAGAGAGCTTTGCTGAGCGATTACGCACGTTGCGCAAGCAGAACAACCTGTCGCAGACGGAACTGGGGCAACGGGCGGGATTGCATTACACCCATATCGGCCGCTTCGAGCGTGGGGTGTCTCGGCCGGGCGGCGATACCCTCAAGCGCTTGGCCGACGCTTTAGGCGTGAGTAGCGATTATCTGTTGGAGGGCAGCGTCGAAGCAGCGGCGAAGGCGAAGTTTTCGGATCGGGAGTTGCTCCAACAATTTCAGGAAGTCGAGCGGTTATCCGAAGACGACAAACACGTCATCAAGACCTTGCTGGATGCGTTTCTGACCAAGCGGCAACTTCAAGTATTGGCCCGTTAAGCGAGGAGACATCGAGATGAATGCAGTGATCGAACAGCGGCTGCTGAGCAAACTCAAAACCCTATCGCCGCCCCAGGTAGCGCAGGTCGAGGATTTTGTGGAGTTCCTGGCCACGAAGTCGGAACGGCAGACGGCATTCGGTCGACTGCTGGCCGTTGCCCCGGCATTGGAAGCCGCAGGGGCGGAACCCGTGACTGAACACGAACTGGCCGCCGAGATCAAAGCCGCCCGTCAGGCGCGCAACGTCCGTTCCGGCCAAGACACTCCCCTCGATGCAGCTCGTTCTTGATGCGGCTCGTCCTTGATACCAACATCGTGATTTCCGCGCTGTTGTGGCGTAGCAAGCCTTCTCAGCTCCTGGAAGCGGTCAGCCGCTCGCGCGAGCTGCGCCTTTTTGCCAGTCCGGCGTTACTGGAAGAATTGGCTGACGTGCTAACCCGGCCCATGGCGGCAAAACGCTTGGCCCTGATCGGTAAAACCGCTTCAGGGGGAAGGCCAGTAGGGCAATAGGTCCGTCGCCGACTGAGAACGACCCGATGCCAACCGCGAAAGAAGCCGCCAAACAGGTGATTGACCGCTTGCCCGATCAGGCGAGCTGGGCGGACATCCTCTATGAGCTTTACGTCAAGCGGAAGATCGCAACAGGCTTGATGGCGGCTATGACGGAAGGGAAAACCGTCGCTCACAAGAATACTGCGCGCACCTACTACGCTTGAGTTCTACTCAATAAAACTAAGGAAAGATTCAGCTATAATTTTTGGGGCTGGCCTAGATAGCTGATAAAAGCTCTTGAGGTCAGAGGGTTAGGAAGAGACGCAAAGCAGGCTTCCGCAGAGTATTCAGGAGGCCTTAATCCGGCAGTTTGTGGCTGGCACAACGGCCCGTGCCGCCGCAGACCTGGTGGGCGTGAATCGTC
>JBATSQ010000011.1:0-4883 GCA_049293375.1 Candidatus Contendibacter sp. | reverse complement strand
CACAATCGGATAACGTGATTGCCGTGGCCAACGAAGAGCGCCAGGAAGTGGAACGCGCTGCCGTGGATCTGGCGGCGGCGGCGCAGGACATGAATCATATCGCCGATCTGGCCCGCGCTTGTAACCTGACAGCGGAAGAAGCGATCGAAACCACCCGTAAGGCGTTGGCAACGGTGGTGAATACAGTGGATGGCATCACCAGCACTCGCGACACTATCCGCGAGACGGAAAAGCGGATTAAGCGGCTGGGTGAACGCTCTCAAGAAATCAGCGGTGTGGTGAGCCTGATTAACACCATCGCTGAGCGCACCCACATTCTGGCGTTGAACGCCAGTATGCACGCCGCCTCCGCCGGTGAGGCCGGGCGCGGATTCGCGGTGGTGGCTGACGAAGTGCAGCGCCTGGCGGAAAACGCACGCGAGGCAACGGCGCAAATCACCACGCTGGTGAGCAGCATTCAGGTGGAAACCGCAGATACAGTGAACGCTATGAACCAGGCGATCACCCAGGTCGTGGAAGGTAGCCGCATGGCGGAACAAGCTGGTGATCAGATGAAGAAAACTCAGCAAACCACGTCTGATCTGGTGGCATCGGTGCAGGAGATCGCCACACGCTCTCAGGCCCAGGCCCAGGTCAGTAACGCTTTGCTGGATCGCGCCCAGCAGATTCAGCGTAGCACCGTGCAAACTGGCCAGCAGCTTTTGGAGCAGAATCAATACACGACCAATCTCGTGGGTTACGCCAAGGAATTGGTGGATGCAGTGCGGGTGTTCAAGCTACCGACTGCGGAAGCGTAATACGCTGATTGTCAACCGGGCTGACTGGTTCCTCGCTTGCCGTGAGCAGATCTTAAACATGATGATCCTACCGCACGAGACATTTACCGCCTTGGAGGCAGAAATTGCCGCCCTGATTGACGTGCTGATGGAGGCGTTCTCCGATGCGGAAACCGCTGCTGATCCCGATATCGTCGCTGCGGGCATCGCGCTCTACCAGACCCATGTGCAAGAAATCGGCGCGCTGGCGGCGACGGCGGGGCTGAGCGGATTGCATTGGACATGTACTCGCTTTCAGGAACAGTTGCTGTGCATCGCTCGTCCAGCGGATCTACTACAGAATGCGCACCGTGAATTGTTGGAAGAGTGGCCAGGATTGACTATTGGTTATCTCTCCGCGCCAACGGATATTGAAATGGGCGAGGCGCTGGTGAGGCATCTGCAAAATCCAGCGTGGCCTGCGCCCTTGCCTGAGGAGGAGGCCGCAGTTCTCCAGGCGCAGCTGGTAGCTCCCTGGAACGCGGAATCCGTCAAAGAGCCGGAAGCCGTTTCTGTGGAGAGCGCAGAGGTAGGCGTAGACCGAGCCGAATTGCCAGTCGTCGCGGCGCAACAGACCCAGGAACAATGGACGCTATCACCTGTAACGGACGCTGAAGCCCCATTATCGCCAGAGACTGCGGCAACCACCTTGCTTAATGAGCCGGAAGCCGCTTTGGAGGAAGCCGAAACCACAGATGTAGCCAGGGTGCTGGTAGAACCAGAAGCGGCTTTGTTGGAAGCATCCGCAGCAATGGAGTCGGCGCTAGTCGATCCAGTCCGCGCGCTGGAAGAAGCGGTTAGCGTCCCGCCGACGCAGGAGGTTTTAGAGCAGCAACCGCCGCAGGAGTTAACCCCAGCAATAGCAACAACCGTGGAGCCAAAACTGGAATCACAGTTGGAACCGCAGAGGAGCTGGCTCGACTCCTTAGCCTTACCCGAACAAGAGCTGGATATAGCAGAAGCGGGGCCGGACCAGGCCGAGCCGCCAGAGGAAGGCAGCGTACGGCAAGCCGAAATACAAGCTGCGTCGGTGGAGATGGCAAGGTCCCCTGCCGAAACGGCTTACTCTTTATGGCAACAAACAGCAACACCCTTGGAACAGGCCTTGGTGTCCAGTGATGAGGAAGAGCCTAGTGAAAAAGAGCTGCGAGTAGACGCCGGACTGCTAGGCATAATGGCGTCGCAGATACAGGCAAATGCTGCACCGATAGCAGAGTCCGAAGTCGTCGATGCCGTAACAGAGATGGAAGTTGAAGCGGAGTCGGAGCCGACACCGGAGCCGGAGCTTGAGGAAGCTAAAGCGCAGTCCGAGCCTGAGCTTGAGCCTGAGAAAAGCGCCGAATTTTCCGAAGCCGAACAGGAGCTGGTGGAATTGCTTCAGGCCGAAATGGGCATGATGGCGCTGGCGGCGGCAGACCTTGAAGCGGTTGCCACCGGTTCAGAGGGCGCAGCCGCCGCCCGATCTGAAGCGTTGATGGGCTACGCTGAAAGCATCGCTCGTTTAGCAGACGCCGCCAACGCTATGGGTTTTGGTGGCTTGCAACAGGCCTGTGTGTGTTTAAACGACAATCTGTTGGCATTTTCTTCCCAGTCGCAACCCTTGACGGCTGGTGAGTACCAGCTCATCACCACCTGGCTCGAACGGGCGCTGGATTATCTGCAGGCCGTTAGTGACCGGGAGGTGTGCCAAGCACTCGTAGCCAATCTCCTGGATTCCAGTTGGCCCAATCCGCTACCAGCAGAGGAGGCTGACGCGCTGCTGGCACTACTCATAGCTCCCAAGGTGGCGTTGCCGGAAGGCGAGGCCGAAACGCGATTGCAGGAAGCCTTGCCGGAGCATGTATCGCTGGCGTTGCCAGAAGATGTCAATCCCGAATTGTTGGACAGTTTGCTACAGGAACTACCTGATCAAACGGCGGAGCTGTCCGCTGCAATTCAGCGTTTGGCCGGTGGCGAGGGCGATCTGGGCGACGTAGATGTGGCCCAGCGCATTGCCCATACGGTCAAGGGTGCCGGCAATACCGTCGGAGTGCGTGGGATCGCCAATCTGACACACCATATGGAAGATATTCTGCTGGCATTTTCCAAGCACAAGACTTTACCCAATCGACCCTTGGCCGAAGCGCTGCTGACTGCCGCCGACTGTCTGGAAACCATGAGCGAAGCGCTGGTCGGGGTGAGCGCGCCACCCTCCGGCGCGCGCGAGGTTTTGCAGAATATCCTGGATTGGGCCAACCGCATCGACCGCGAAGGCTTGCCCAAAGGGGATGAAATTCTCCGTCAGCCGCTGCGGCCGCTGGCTCCTGCCGAAGCCACCGAGCGTGAGGCTCCCGTCGCTCCGGCCGCCAGAGCAGAGCCAGTCGCCGCTGAAGCCATGGTGCGGGTGCCGGCATCCTTGGTGGATGAGTTGCTGCGCCTGGTGGGTGAATCCATCATTCTGACTGGCCAGATTCAGGAGCGGGCGCGCAAGGCTTTGCGTCAGACTAAGATGATGCAGTCGCATCATCAGGTTTTCCAGCAGCTGACCGCCGACCTAGAGCAATTAGTGGAGATCCGCGGCATCGCCCCATTAGTAGATCAGGCAACGGAGCAAGGCGATTTTGATCCCTTGGAAATGGAAAAATATAACGAATTTAACACGTTGACGCATCGCTTGCTGGAGGCCGCCGCCGACAGTCGCGCGTTGGATCAGGACATTCGCGACGATTTGACGGAACTGGATAACCTGCTGGTCACTCAGGGACGCCTGCACCGTTCCAGCCAGGAGACGGTGCTGCGCACGCGCATGATTGCAGTCAAAACTATTGCGCCGCGTTTGCAACGCAGCGTGCGCCAAACGTGTCGTCTAACGGACAAAGAGGTTGATTTCACCATCAGCGGCGGCGAAACGCTGATGGATAGTAATTTGCTGGCTGATATTACCGATCCGCTGATGCATGTGCTGCGTAACGCGGTCGATCACGGCATTGAGCTACCCGCTAGGCGTCAAGCGCTGGGCAAAGAACCGGTGGGGCGCATCAACCTGTCATTCTTACGTGAGGGCGATACAATTGTGGTGCGCTGTCAAGACGATGGCGCTGGTCTTAACTACGCCGCTATTCTCGCCACTGCCCGCCAGCGTGGCTTTATTGCGGCAGACGCTACGCTGGGCGAAACGGAACTCGGCCAACTGATTCTCACAGCAGGCTTTTCCACCCGATCCGAAGCGACGCAGGTTTCGGGGCGGGGCATCGGTTTAGATATGGTGCACACCCGCATCCGCGAGTTGCGGGGCACCTTCCAGATTCGCTCCGAATCCAATCGCGGCTGCCTGGTGGAATTGCGGCTGCCGGTGACCCTGATTGCCATTCACGCCTTAATGGTGCGCGTTCACGGCCAACGTTTCGCTATTTCCAGCCGTGGCGTGGAGCAGGTGCTTTATGCTGGCCTTGGCGAAATCCGCAAGCTGGGAGCCAAGTCCATCTATCAGGTGGGCGATAATTTTTACGAACTCACCGCCCTGGACGCCTTGCTCGACATAGAGCAGGATCGGCGTACTGGCGAGCGCCACGATCCTTCCTTGCTGCTGGTGCGGGAAGGGACATCAGGAGCGATTCGTGCTGTGCTGGTGCAGGAAGTCATGGATAGCCGCGATCTGGTAGTGAAGCCGCTGGCCCGCTACTTCCCCAAGCTGGAGGGGATTGTCGGCGCGACGATTCTCGGCGACGGCAGCGTCGTGCCGGTTCTGGATTTGCCGGAGCTGCTCCGCGCGCCCTTGTCCGGGCAGGCTGCCTCCTCCCGGGTTGAAGCGGCGCGCCCATCGGCTGCTCCCCAACCCAAGCGCCACCTGGCGCTGGTGGTGGATGATTCTTTGAGCGCCCGGCGTGCTTTGGCGCAAGCCGTCGAGGATGCCGGATATCAGGTGCGCACCGCCCGCGATGGATTGGAGGCAGTGGCGATCATGGAGGCGCAAAGACCGGATTTGCTGCTGGTTGATCTGGAGATGCCGCGCATGAACGGCCTGGAACTGACTTCCCATGTCCGGGCGCGGGAAGACACGCGCCATCTGCCGGTGATTATGGTCACCTC
>JBATSQ010000010.1:0-19098 GCA_049293375.1 Candidatus Contendibacter sp. | reverse complement strand
GAGAGATTCCTTTTTCTGAATATTTCTTCCAAAACAGCGGTTGCGATAGCGGGAACTAACCGGTGAAACTTGCCATGCGCCAGAACCATGAACAGGATGCGCGCGTTTGGTTAATAATAACCTAATCTAGGCATCGCGAATCCCACAATTCTCAAGCCCGGCCCCGCGTGAGGTCGACCATGGGGAAAACGGCAGTTGCGAGCCATCCGCTTTATTCCTTCAACGGCGTGTGAAACGCGCCGTTCTGGGATGTGCAACCAGGAGAGGCCCAACATGAAGTGCAAACACTATATGATGACTTCGCCCACCACCGTTTACGACACTGCACCGCTGTCGGAAGCGTTGGCCCTGATGGTCAGCAAACACATGCAGGATTTGCTGGTGACCAACGAAAAGGGCGAGTTCATTGGCACCATTACGTCGTTTACCTTTTCAAAAATGCTGATGCCCTCGGAACCGCAATTACCAGATGATGCGGAAAAGGAAGGTGCCGCCGATGTGGACAACCGCTTAATGCCGCATTTGCACCGCAAGGTAGGCGACTTCGCCAATTCGCATCCGGTGGTCGATCCAGAAGCGCCCTTGCTCGATGCGCTGAAATTGCTGGGTGAAGGTTATCTGCGTCTGCCGGTGGTGGACGCGGACCGCAAGCTGGTGGGCGCTTTGTCCTCGCTGACTATTCTGCGGCGATTTCGGTTCTAGAGAAGGGCTAAACCGGCGCAGCGCGCTAGCGTTTTGCCGTAGCGCGCTCGTGGATCATCTCGCCCCTTGCGTGGATCTGACGGTTCGGCTGGGAAAACGGTAGCATGGGCTGCGGCGCTTGCGAAAATGCCTGTCCGACTCGTCTGCACCGCGCGATTTACGTGGCCGGTCACACGGTTCAGCCAGTGACCAAGCCCAGTGCGGAGACAAGATAAAGTTGCGCGGCTATTCCAGGAGACGGCGGTTCATCACGAGCGGGTGGCGACGGTGCTGACCGCCAATAAGCCCGCCATTTTGGTGGATGGCTCCTCCTGGTTGCATCGAGCCTTCAACGCCCTGCCGCCGCTGAGCACCAAGGTCGGCGAACCGACCGGCGCGCTGTTCGGGGTCTTAAACATGTTGCGCCGCTTGCTGGAGGAGTACCGGCCTGAAGTCTTAGCAGTCGTGTTCGACGCGCCTGGACCAACCTTCCGCCACGCCCAATTTCCCGCCTATAAGGCTAACCGGCCACCGCTGGCCCCGGAACTCATCCAGCAGATCGAACCGCTATACGCATGCATCCACGCTCTGGGCTTGCCGTTGTTGCAAGTGGCGGGCGTCGAGGCCGACGATGTGATCGGCACGCTGACCCGCCAAGCGGTCGAGCGCGGGTTACCGGTCTTAATCGTCAGCGGCGACAAAGATTTGGCTCAGTTAGTCGGTGAGCGGGTGCAGATGTTGGACACCATGAAGAACGTGGTGATCGATGTCGCCGGCGTCGAACATAAATTTGGCGTGCCGCCCGCCTTGATCGTGGATTGGCTGGCGCTGGTAGGCGATACCTCCGACAACATTCCCGGCGTGCCGGGCGTCGGGCCGGTGACCGCCGCCAAGTGGCTGCGCCAGTACGGCTCGCTGGACGAGCTAGCGGCGAACGCCGCCGCGATTTCTGGCAAGATCGGCGACAAGCTGCGCGCTGGTTTGGAGCAACTGCCGCTGTCCCGGCAACTGGCGACCCTGGATTGCACGGTGCCGCTGCCGATCAGATTCGAGGAATTACGGCCCGCGCCGCCGGATATCGCTGCGCTGCGGGCGTTGTATGAGCGCTTTGAATTCCGCTCCTGGCTGCGGGAGCTGTCAGCCGATGATCGGGCGATTCCAGACCGAGCGCCCTCGCCGCCAGCGGCGCTGACCCGGTCATCCTCCGACTTGGCGGAGGTCGCGGATGATCCGCCGACTTACGATCTGGTGCTGGACCCAGCGGCGTTCGACGGCTGGCTGGAACGGTTGCGGACAGCGGATTTATTCGCCTTTGACACCGAGACCACCAGTCTGAATTACCTGGATGCCCGCATCGTTGGGGTGTCGTTCGCGGTGAAGTCTTGCGAGGCGGCTTACGTGCCGTTGGCGCACGACTATCCTGGCGCACCGGACCAGTTGAACCGGGAAAAGGTCTTGGAACAACTGCGCCCGCTGCTGGAAGACCCAGCGCGGCCGAAGCTGGGTCAGCATCTCAAGTACGACTCGCACGTACTGGCCAATCATGGTATCGCGCTGCGCGGCATCCGCCACGACACCCTATTGGAATCTTACGTGCTGGATTCCACCGCCCGTCACGATATGGATTCGCTGGCGGAGCGGCATCTGAAGCTGCGCACCATCCGCTTTGAAGAGGTGGCGGGTAAGGGCGCGAAACAATTAACCTTCAATCAGGTGGCGCTGGAGCAGGCCGGACCCTACGCCGCCGAGGATGCGGATGTCACTCTGCGGCTGCATCAGCGCCTGTGGCCGCAACTGGAGCAGGAAGCAGCGCTAAAGCGCTTGTACGAAACCCTGGAGATTCCGCTAATTGACGTGTTAGCGCGCATGGAGCGCATTGGAGTGCGCGTGAATGCGGCGGCGCTGCGTCAGCACAGCGGCGAATTGGCGAAGCGGTTGTGGGAGCTGGAGCAGCAAGCCCACGACCTGGCCGGCGAGCGCTTTAACCTGGGTTCGCCCAAGCAGTTGCAGGCGATCCTGTTCGAGCGAATGGGCCTGCCGGCGGGCAAGAAGACCGCCACCGGCCAATCTTCCACCGCCGAAGACGTGTTGCAGGATCTGGCGCTGAACTATCCGCTGCCCAAGGTCATTCTGGAACATCGAACCTTGAGCAAGCTGAAATCGACCTACACCGACCGGCTACCCGAGCAGATTCACCCGCGCACTGGCCGGGTGCATACCTCCTATCATCAGGCCGTGGCCAGCACTGGCCGACTGTCATCCTCCGATCCTAACTTGCAGAACATCCCGATTCGCACCCAGGAAGGGCGGCGGATTCGCCAAGCCTTTGTGCCAGAGCCAGGTTGGGTGATGCTGGCGGCGGATTATTCGCAAATCGAACTGCGGATCATGGCCCATCTGTCCGGCGACGAAGGCCTGCTGCGGGCTTTCGCCACCGGTGCCGACGTGCATCGCGCCACCGCCGCCGAGGTGTTCGGGGTGGCGCTGGACAATGTCAGCGCCGACCAGCGCCGCAGCGCCAAGGCCATCAATTTCGGGTTGATTTACGGCATGTCGGCATTCGGGCTGGCCCAGCAATTGAGTATCGAACGCGGCGCAGCCAAGGGTTATGTGGATCGCTATTTCGCCCGCTATCCCGGCGTTAAGGCGTACATGGAAGACACCCGCCGCCAAGCCGCTGAGCGGGGCTATGTGGAAACGGTCTCTGGCCGTCGCTTGTATCTGCGGGATATTCGCGCCCGTAACCCGCAATTGCGCCAGGCAGCGGAGCGCGCCGCCATCAACGCGCCGATGCAGGGCACCGCCGCCGACATCATCAAGCGGGCGATGCTGGCGGTGGATCGCTGGCTGCAAGCATCCGCCTTCCCGGCGCGGATGCTGATGCAGGTTCACGACGAGCTGGTGTTCGAAGTGACGGGCGATGCCGTGACCGAAGCCGGGGAGCGTATTCGAGCGGCGATGGTCGCGGCGGCCGAGTTGCGCGTGCCGCTGGAAGTGGATATCGGCGTGGGCGCGAATTGGGATGAGGCGCATTGAGCGGATCGGCAACTGGCGCGTGATTTGATGCCGAGCACAGAATATCAGGAGACTGGCTATGTCCGCGACCAACTTCAACACCAAAAACGATACTTACCGCAAGTTGATGGGCAACGGTCTGACCTATCGCATTCCCTGCTTTCAGCGCGACTACAGTTGGGGGGAAGACGAATGGGACGACCTCTGGCAGGACATCCTCGGTACCATCGCGGAAGGCGGCGAGCCCGCGCATTACATGGGCTACTTGGTCCTGCAATCGACGGATGATCGGGTTTTCGACGTCATCGACGGCCAGCAGCGGCTCACCACCATCAGTATCATCGTGCTGGCGGCGCTCAAGAACCTGCAACGCCTGATCGATGAAGGCAAGGAACTTCAGCGTACGCGCCAGCGACTCGACCAACTCCGCCAAACCTACATCGGTTATCTCGACCCCGTCACCTTGGTGCCACGATCCAAGCTGACCCTCAACCGGAATAACGATAACTACTACCAGACCTATCTCATTCCCTTGGCCGATCACCTGCCACAGCGCAGAATCCGCACCTCGGAGCATGGTCTGCGCAAATCCTTCGAGTGGTTCGACCGGCACGTTCGCGAGTACGTCAAGGCTAAACCATCGGCGGATGTCGGCATGATCATCGCCCAACTCGTCGAGAGCATGAGCGACCGGCTGTTTTTTACCGTCATTACCGTGACCGACGAGCTTAACGCTTATAAGGTATTCGAGACCCTCAACGCGCGTGGCGTCCGCCTTTCCGCCACCGATTTACTGAAGAACTACCTGTTTTCAGTGCTGCACCGGCAACGGGAACACGAGCACGAACTCAAGAATCTGGAAGATCGTTGGGAAAACATGGTGGGGCGACTGGGCAGCGAAAGCCTGCCGGATTTCCTGCGGATGCACTGGAACAGCCGCAACGCTTTCGTGCGCCAGTCGGAGTTGTTCAAGGTCATTCGCGGCCAAGTGACTACGCGCGAGCAGGTGTTCGAACTGTTGCGCAGCATGGATGAGGATGTGGATCTCTACCTTGCCCTGACCAGCCCGGAGGGTTCGCAGTGGCCTCCGGCGTGGCGCGGCCATGCCAGCGAACTGCGGATGTTCAGCGTGAGGCAGCCCTTTCCTTTGCTGATGGCCGCCAAGCGCCGCCTGAGCGACCCCGAATTTGAAACCCTGCTGCGCGCCTGCGTGATGATTTCCTTCCGCTATAACGTGATCGGCGGTCTGCATACCGGCGACCAGGAACGAGTTTATCACAGCGTGGCGCAACGCATCGCCAACGGCACGCTCACGACATCGGCCAGCGTGCTGGACGCGCTGAAAAGCATTTACCCAGCGGATGACGCCTTTCGCGCTGCTTTTACCGACAAATGCATCAAGACCACCGCCAGCCGCAACAAAAAAATCGTGCGCTACATTCTCTGTGCGCTGGAGAAACAAGCTTCTGAACAAGATTTTGAGTTCGAGAGCGCCAGCTACAACCTGGAACACATCTTGCCGCAAAGCCCGGTAGCCGGGTGGGAGGCATTCAGCGATGAAGAACTGGATATTTTTGTTTACCGTCTTGGCAATATGGCGCTGATGGAATCCGGACCCAATCGCAAGGTCGGCAACGCCGATTTCGCCACCAAGAAAGCCGCCTACGCGGTTAGCACGTTCTCGCTGACCCGCAAGGTGGCCGAAGAAAATGAAGACTGGACACCCTCGCGCATCGAAGCCAGGCAGCGGGCGCTTGCGAAAATGGCTACCAGCGTTTGGCGCGTGGCCCAATTGGCTTAAAAAGGAAGCGGTTCATTTCAACTGCTCAGTTCGTTCACCCTGGTCTCTATTGATTCCCCAGCCAGTCGCTGGACAAAGTGCAACGGCTGGGGAATCATGCTGGATACCCAGTTGGCCCCGAACCTAACCCATCCGCTGCTTGCTTTGCGCACCCCGCTCAAGGATTCGCCATGCGTTTTCGACTGTTTGTGCTGTTCCTTCTCGCGTCATCGGGTCTGGCATTGGCCCAGGAAACTGGGCAACCCCCTGGCTTGGAAGCCATTCCCGACGGGCCGCCGGATGCGGCGGTTGATGAGCAAAGCGTAGCCGCGCCGGAAGTCACCATCCGCCAACAGGGCGATCAGGGATCGGTGGAGGAGTACCGCGCCGGGGGGATGCTGTACATGGTGAAGATCAACCCCGCTAAGGGCCAATCCTATTATCTGGTGGATACCGATGGCGATGGAAATCTGGAAACCCGCTATTACGATTTAGAGAGCGGGATGCTGATTCCGGCCTGGGTCGTGTGGCGCTGGTAAGCAGCGGGTTTAGCGGGGACGCCGCCAGGCAGCCCACTCCCGCTGCAACAGAACCCGGACTTGGCTGCGCTCCGCCGTTTTGGACTTCCGATGAGCGCCGCCCTTGCGCAGGATCGGTGCGGCCGCGACCGGATTGCGCCGTTGATTGACTTTGTACATGCCAGCGTTCTCCAAATAGAACCGCTTCAACCCTTGACACAGATGATCTGCTTGAGGGTATGCACCACGTCCACTAGATCGGATTGGTGCGCCATCACCTCATCAATCGGCTTGTACGCGCCGGGGATTTCATCCACCACGCCCGCGTCCTTGCGACATTCCACGCCGCAGGTCTGAGCAATCAAGTCCTGGGCGCTAAAGGTTTTCTTGGCCTGGCTGCGGCTGAGACGGCGTCCCGCGCCGTGTGAACAGGAACAAAACGAGTTGGCTTCGCCCTTACCCCGCACAATGTAGGACTTAGCTCCCATGCTGCCGGGAATGATACCCAACTCATCGACCCCAGCCCGGATTGCGCCCTTGCGGGTGATATAGACCGTTTCTGCGAAGTGCTGCTCGACTGCTACATAGTTATGGTGGCAGTTGATCGCCTCTTGAGTGAGTTTAAATGGCGGTAGATGGCGGGTCAGCGCCTCCAAAACCAGCCGCATCAGCTCGCGCCGGTTGACCAGAGCATAATCCTGCGCCCAGCGCACCGCCTCGACATAATCGGTGAAGTGCTCAGCCCCTTCTTGCAGGTAGGCCAAGTCGCGGTCTGGCAGGTTGTGAAGATGTTGGCGCATATCCTTACGGGCCAGATCGATGAAATAACGGCCAATCACATTGCCGATACCACGACTGCCGGAGTGCAGCATCACCCAAACATCCTGATGTTCATCCAAGCACAACTCAATAAAGTGATTGCCACCGCCGAGGGTACCCAACTGCTGCGCCCAGCTACGTTCGATGTGCTTTTGCATCTTGAGGATGCCAGGATGTTTGCCGACGATCCGATCCAGGCCGCTATCTAGCGCGCGCACCGCAGAAGCGGGTACGCCTGGCTTAGCGCTGTGCATGGCGAATCCAACCGGCACCGCCGCTTCGATGGCCGCGCGCACTGGACGCGGATTATCCGGCAACTGCTCCGCTTTGAGGCTAAGGCGCACGGCATTCATGCCGCAGCCGATGTCCACGCCCACGGCGGCGGGAATGATCGCGCCCTTGGTGGGAATGACCGCGCCAACCGTCGCGCCGATGCCGACATGGACATCGGGCATCGCCGCTATGTGGTGATGGATAAACGGCAGTTGCGCAATGTTGAGCAACTGTTTCAGGGCTTGCGGATCCACATCGTCGGTATAGATTTTGACGGGAACCTTGCCCTTGGTGAGGATGATTTTAATCGGCATGATCGCAACTCGCGGGGCGCGGCAATGTGCAACCCCAATGTAAAAAACCCTGGATGACGGCTGTCAACCAGGGTTTTTCCAATGTGGAAAACAGGCTCGGAAGACAACCAGCGCCTTCCGAAACCGCGCGAAAGGCTTCACATGGTGGCGTATTCTGGGATGAACATGATGTGAAAACCTCCAGCGCGTTAGCGCAGCTTAATCGCTGATGAAAATCAAGATGGGGAGCAAAATATAGGCCGATTTCGGGCGGTTGTCAAAAAATTGCGCCTGTTGTGCTGCAATTTGGCAGGCATCTGATAGATTTTAGAAAGGTTCGAAAACCACTGAAAGTTTGAACTTTTGTTGATCGGCAGCACTTTTGGCAATCACTGGCAACGATTTGGAGAGATCAACCATGCAACGTCGTGAATTTATCAAAAAAACTGGCCTAGGTCTGGCTACTGTCGCCGCCGGTGGCATCGTCCCGGCCCTGGCCCAATCGTCGGCACCCGCGCCAGCCGCTGCCCCGGAGTCGGCGGCGGCCCAGGCTCAGGGAACGCCTGTGGTCAAATGGCGGATCGCCTCCAGCTTCCCCAAGAGTTTGGACACAATTTACGGCGGGGCTGAAGTCTTAGCCAAGCGAATCGCTGAACTGACCGACGGTAAATTCGAGATTCGGGTGTTCGCCGGCGGCGAAATTGTACCCCCGTTTGGCGTGCTGGACGCCGTCCAACAGAATACGGTGGAATGCTGCCATACCTGTGGTTACTACTTCCACGGCAAGAACAAAGCCTTTTCCATCGATACCGCCATTCCATTCGGCCTGAACGCCCGGCAGATGAACGGTTGGTACTATTTTGGGGAAGGACTGTCGCTGGCGCGTGAGTTCTTCGCCAAATACAACGTGGTCAACTTCCCTGGCGGCAATACCGGCACTCAGATGGGCGGCTGGTTCCGTAAGGAAGTGAAATCGATCGAGGATCTCAAGGGCTTGAAGATGCGCATCCCAGGCTTCGGAGCCGAAGTATTCTCGGCTTTGGGCGCGGTGCCGCAGGCTATTCCGGGCGGTGAAATTTATCCCGCTCTGGAACGCGGGGCGATTGACGCGGCCGAATGGGTTGGGCCGTACGATGATGAGAAGCTGGGATTTTATAAAGTCGCTAAGTTTTATTACTATCCGGGCTGGTGGGAAACCGGTCCGCAAATCAGCTTCTACGTTAATAAAGAGCAATGGGAGAAGCTACCCAAGGCGTATCAAGCCGCGTTCGAGGCGGCGGCTATGGAAGCCAACCTGAAGATGATGGCGGCCTACGATGCTAAGAATCCCGCCGCCATCCAGCGCTTGGTACAAAATGGCGCTCTGTTGCGACGCTACCCGGATGACGTGCTGAAAGCCGCCTATGACTCGGCGCAGAAAATCTATGCCGATGAGGCGGCTAAGAATGCGGATTTCAAAAAATTATATGATTCGTTGCACGCATTCCAGCAGATTTCTGACATCTGGATGGGATTACCGGAGGGAGCGTTGTCGAACTTCATGCAGGCGCAGTTGCGCGTCAAGAAATAGTCCGCGAGCCGGTGTGGCAAACACCATACCGGCTTTTAGCTAATACCTTCCAGAGGTTTGCCCTTTTTTCTCACATCTGCCGGTCCTGCGCCATATTCTCTGCTCATTGGTAGTGTCTCAGTTTGAAAATTAGCGCCTTCTAAGCCTGTTTTTATCAAGGCTTTAGGCAGTCTGAAATTTCAGAATGAAATACTACTCTCATTGGTAGTGTCTCAATTTGAAAATTAGCGCCTTCTGAGCCTGCTTTTATCAAGGCTTTAGGCAGTCTGAAATTTCAGAATAAGACACTACTGGCTCATTACTGCAATCCACGATGGGCCTACTCGTGGCATGCGTGACCGAATCCGCTAGCAGACATTGCATACCTGGGCACCAAGTAACAATATTGAGCAGTCTCCCCCCAGTAGTCCGATCCATCTTGGCCTGCTTGTAGCCACAAATTATTGTTAAAAAGCTGTTTTAGCGGCTGACCCGGCTCGTTTTGCCGTTGCAGGAGGCGCAGCGGATTCTTTTTACAGGATGAGGTGGGTGACAGGATAAAATTGGCATGACTCTCGCTTTACTCTCAGCACCAGGGATCGGGTAGAAAGGTAGAAAGGAACAGGAAGCTGTCATGTTAGTGTATGGCCACGGACGATTCACAAAAGCAGCGCAAGGGTGTCAGATATGGTATTAGGTAGCGCTGCCTATGCTAAAAGAAATTAAAAATCAGGTTTTTAGCGTAGGCGGCTTTTCATCATCCTCAGAAGTAAGGTCACTTTGCACCAGGGCCGCCACATCAAGTTGCCGCATGGCCGAGATAGCGTATTCCCAACGGCCTTCAGCGCACAGCCCCAGCACGCCGCCTTCTTCGTAAGCCGAAACAGCGGCTGCAATACAAGCATTACGCACGGTTTCAGCCTGGGTGGGCGGCTTGTTCATTGAATACCCCATAACGGTAGCGCAGGGTAAAAGTTACCCAGTAAGCAAATCTTATGCTTTACGTTTAGAGCAGGCCGGTAACAAGACCGATACCCACGAGCGCCATCATCCCTGCCACGACAAGTTGTACCGTGCGTAGCGTAATTTTTTCTAGCACGCGCGTTCCAATCATCACCCCCGCAAACGCGCACAGCGTACCTACCGCGACCGGCAGGACCAGCTCCTGTGACCGGCTGAAGTGATCGGCCAGGAAGCCGCTGCCGTAGACCAGCAGCCGCGCAATATCGACGATGATCGCCAGCACAACGCCGGTCGCCACGAACGCTTCTTTCGATAAACCCAGCTTGATCAGAAACGCTGCGCGAAACGGGCCTTGATTGCCGGACAGGCCGCCAAAGAAACCCGATAACACCCCACCGAGCGGCAGATAACGCGCCGGAAACGCCAGAACTTGAAAGCGTGGCCACAGTTCCAGCCAGGCGAAACCGATCATCAGCAGGCCCATGAGGGTTTTGAGGACGGTGATTTCATGGCTGGTAGCGCCCCACTGATAAACCAGCAGCGGCGGCAACCGGTCGAAGCGGTCGAGCAGCAGCGCGCCGACCAGCGCCGCAATTGCCGCCGGTATCCCAAAACGCATGACCACGGCCCAGTCGGCCTGCTTCGCCAGCAGGGCGAATTTAAACAGATTGTTAGCAAAATGGACGATGGCGGTGGCGGCAACAGCCAGCGGCACCGGGAAAAACAGGACGAACACCGGCGTCAGCACCGTACCCAGACCGAACCCGGAAAACAAGGTGAGGGTCGATGCCAGTAGCGCGGCGACCCCGATGATGAAGAGTTCCATGCAGGAAAGAGTTAGAAACCGGCAGGCCGCATCCAGCAGCCCGTCGGGTCAAGTGATTACGTTAGCCTCTCTGCATCATCGGCAGCAGGAAAGCAATCAGGGTCGCCGCAAAAATAGCGCTAGTGATTACCCCGCTGATGTTAGCGCCCAACGCATGGGGTAGGACGATAACGCCTGGAGCGACCGATTTCTGAGCAACCTTAGCGGTTGTTGGCACACAACTGACCCCAGCGATACCGATGACCGGGTTATATTTCTTACCCGACCAGTAGTAAATGACGTAGCCACCCAGAATGCCGCCGATGCCGGATATGAGCAGCGACAAAATACCGAGGATCAAAAGCTTCAACACCACCGGATTAAGGATCGTACCCGCTTCGCACAACACGCCTAGCAACAGCCCTAGGAAGAAAGTGGAGCCGTACAACACCGTGTTGGAGAATAGCTCCAGGTAATTGGGCAAGTTGCTTTCGCGGATGACCACCCCCAAAAACAGCGACAGTAGCAGCGGCGAAGCAACTGGAAACAGCAAGCTGAGCAACACGCAGGCAATCACCGCAAATATCAGTTTTTCATTAGAGGTGATCGTCCGACTTTTGGTAGGCGGCATCGGCAAAGCGCGCAGATGCGGTGGAATCATCAGCTTAATCAGGTACGGGAAGCCACCGTAAGCCAATCCCAGATACAGATAGGCCACCACGGTGATTGGTACAAACAAATCCTTAGCCAGCATCAAGGAGGTGAATAGCACCATTGGGCCATCCGCGCCGCCGATGGTGGCCACAGCCGCTGCCTGCCCCGGATTCAGCCCCATGGCGACCGCCAACGGAAAGGTGATCACCGTACCCAATTCCGCGAATAGAGCGATGATCATACTTTGGTACGGCCGCGCCATGACAAACCCCACATCCAACAAAGTGCCGATGCCCATAAACACAAAGCAGGCGATCAAACCGTTGCTGAACATGAAGGTGTAGATCGGCTGCAGCCAGTTAATCTGGAGGATATTCATCAAGGCGTTGGTGTCTAAGGCCAACGGGGCTATGAATAAGGTGCCGGGCAGCTGATGGGCTTGATCGGGCGCAATAGCCATGCCCGTTGCTGGATCATAGGCCGTGAAGAACATTACGCCCGCATTCACGGTCGCCATGCCCAGGCCCATTGGGATCATCAGCAGGGCTTCCAACACGCCTTTGCGACCCAGATAAAATAACAGCAACCCCAAGGCCATCAAAAAGAGGCGGCCAAAGGCCAGCTTAGGATCTGTCACGAATCCTTGAAGTAGGGTGTTGATCCCTTGAAATAGATCGAGGAAATGCAGAGATTCCATACAGAATGCTCCCGCGTTAGCCGATAGTCAGCAACACCTGTCCAGCATCGACCGGATCGCCCGCCTTGACCGCGATGCTCGTCACAGTACCGCCGCGTTTGGCCATGACTGGTGTAACCATCTTCATCGCTTCCAGGGACACCAGCTTCTCGCCCTCGCTGACCGCTTGGCCAACGCTGACGTGCACTTCCTGCACCACCCCACCGAGCGGCGCAACCTCATCACCCGCGCCAGCGGCGGCTGGAGCAGCGGGCGCGGACGATACAGCAGCGGGGGTAGCGGGCGCGACCGGGGCTGTCATCGCCACCGGCGCGACATTCATGCTGCCTGGCGAGGGATACAAATTCTGGGCGTCATCAGTCGAGATGTCCTCGACCGCGACGATGTACTGCTTGCCCTCGATCGTGATGCGGAATTTCTTCTCCATGGTGCGGTTCTCTCATCAAAAAGTGGAATGAAAAGGGGTTGAAATGTTCAATGCGAAGCGCGCGGCAGATGCGAGGTGTGATGGGTCGTGCGCGCCTCGGAGGTCCAGCCAAAACCGCGATTGGCCATTTCGATATGGACGATGCGATGCGCGCCCATCATCATAGCCACCGCCGCGCTGATGGCGGCGATATGCTCCTGCGGAATACCCGAAATGACCGGTTGCGCAACGGGTTTGGATACCGCCGGTTTGGGCGGCGCTTTGGCCTCGTCTTTAGACGCTTGACGCGACAGCACGATCACGATGCCACGAATGACCGCCGCGACCAGCATCGAGATAATGACCACGATGCCGTAGATGATGAACATGTCGCCGATGGCGTCCCAGGTCGTGTAATTTTTCATCGGTGAATTTCCGTGGGTTGAAGGCGGAGCAACGCTTAGAGCGGAATATCGCCATGCTTCTTGGCCGGACGCAATTCGCGTTTGGTCAACAGCTTGCGCAGCGCCAGGGTGATCGTGGCGCGAGTGTCCGCCGGTTCGATCACATCGGTAATGTAGCCGCGTGAGGCGGACATGTACGGTGAGGCGAACTTGGTGCGGTATTCCTCCACCAGTTCCTTGGTTTTCGCCTTGCGTTCCTTAGCGTCCTTAATGTCTTTCAGTTCGCCACGATACAGGATGCCGACCGCACCTTCTGCGCCCATGACCGCAATTTCAGCGGTGGGCCAGGCGTACACCGCATCCGCGCCCATTTCTTGCGCACACATCGCCAGATAGGAACCCCCATAGGCTTTGCGCACGATGATGGTGATCTTTGGCACAGTGGCGGAAGCATAGGTATACAGCATCTTTGCGCCGTGACGGATGATGCCGCCGCGCTCTTGCTCGATACCGGGCAGGAAGCCAGGTACGTCCACCAACGTCACCAGCGGAATGTTGAAGGCGTTGCAGAAACGGATAAAGCGTGCGCCCTTATCAGAAGCATCGATGTCCATCGCCCCGGCGCGCACCAGCGACTGATTCGCCAACATCCCGACCACGATGCCCTGAATGCGGGCGAAGCCGACCACGATATTGCCCGCCCAACTGGCGTGGACTTCCAGGAATTGACCGCCATCGACCAGCCGGTGAATGATTTGCTTGACATCCATCGGCTCGGCCGATGTTTCCGGTATCAGGGCGTTGATGCCCTCATCCGGTGACAGATCAAGATCAGGATAAGGCCGATGCGGCGGGTCTTCGGTGTTGTTGGAGGGCAGATAGCTGAGCAGCGTCTTGGCGATCTGAATCGCATGGCGGTCATCTTCGGCGATGAAATGGACATTGCCGCTGACCGTGGCGTGCATCTCGGCGCTGCCCACTTCATCCAGACTGGTGGTGCGGCCCGTGACGGCCTTGATGACTTCCGGGCCGGTGATGAACATGTAGGCGTTATGCCGGGTCATGATGATGTAGTCCATCAGCGCCGGTGAATACGACGCCCCGCCCGCGCACGGCCCAGCGATGATGGCGATTTGCGGCACCACGCCCGATAGCAGCACGTTGTTGTAGAACACCTCGCCGTAACCGGACAACGCATCGACCGCTTCCTGAATGCGCGCCCCGGCAGAATCCTTGAAAGCAACGACCGGCGTCCCGGTTTTCAGCGCCATCTGCATAGACTGCACGATTTTCTTGGCGTGCATCTTGCCCAGCGTGCCGCCCATTACCGTGAAATCCTGACTAAAGGCCGCGACCGGACGGCCATCGACGAAGCCGGTACCGACAATGACGCCATCCGAGGGCAATTCCTTGTCGGCCAAGCCGAAATGCTTGCCGGCGTGCTTGGCGTGGGTGGCGATTTCTTGGAAGGTGCCTTCCTGAAACAGCGCCATCAGCCGCTCGCGAGCGCCCAGTAAACCTTTCTCGTGACGTTCCTTGATCTTGTCCTCGCCGCCGCCAGCCAACACCTTGGCGCGACGTTCCCGCAAAATGTCCAGTTGTTTCTCAGAAAGCATAAACCTTACCTCTTGGCGTTCGTGTTGGATGGCAAATTGACAATCAAATCCTTCCCGCCGAACCCGCGTTGGGAGCACGCCACATTGATATGGCGCTGATTTTATTGTTTATTTCGGGGAAGTGGCTTGGATTTGAGAGGGTTGATCAGACCAAGATCAACCCATCCCGCGCTAATCCCTGGCCTGCTGGGCGCTATCGTATAAGGTTAGCTGAAATCCAACCAAACGCGATACCTGACTACTTTTATCGTCCAATACCACAGAAAGTGGAGAAATCACGCGCAACTTGCGCTCAGGGCAGGGGCAGATGAGTCACCGCCGCATCCCGAGATTGCTCGGCACTACGGTCGTGCAGCGGTAAATCGGCAGCGGCGTCCTCGTCCGTGCCTAAGCGGATCAGGTCACAGCGCCGGTGGGAACGCTGCATGGCTTGCTGGTTGAGAGTGCGGCGAGTGCGTTGGGCTTTCAATGCTGCACGATATCTCATGAGCGCAGCGCCTCCGCCGTGTTCCGCAGGCTCTGGCTGTTAATGGCTGCGTGGTAGTGAATGCTGAAATCGGAACCGCGCTGCGCCTTCTTAATCATGCTCTCCAGATTCGGACGCTTGTCCTCTGGTGCAGGGCCGCTGCCCAAGCCGCCGCCAAATTCGACGATGGCGGTAATTTCGCGATGAAACGCGGTTTCCAAATTAGCGATCCAGTTGACCGGATGGAACAACTGGAAGAATAACCGGGTTTTGATAGCGGCGGGATCAGGCTCATGATAAGTCCCGCTGTAATTGGATAACACTTGCAGAGTTGGCGTAGCCAGCGCGGCGTCATCCAGCACGGGTCGGAAATGTAGAGCGGCGGTGATCATGTAAAAAGTGTGAAACGCCCCTTCAGTTTTGAGGCGAGCGGCCCGTTTTTTGGGGAAATGGGTGTGGGCCTCGTCGGTCAGCCGGTCCAGATCCTCGCCGCGCCCACCGACCACGGTCTGGTCGGGCAGGTTGCAGGCGGAGACAGCGCAAAAATGCTTTTCCGCCAGCGGACGCACATTATCAAGATGTAGCGGGAAGGCCAGCATCTCACCCTCGCCATAAGTTCCCATACACTCGCCGCGCTTTTGCACCAGCCGCAAGGCGGTTTCAAAATCGAGCGCGCCAGCGGCGACCAGCGCGCAGTATTCGCCAAGGCTGTGTCCAGCGGTTAGTATGGGTTGTACGCGATTGTCGGTCAGTTCGCGGAAGATATTCAGGCAGATCAGAGAATGGGTGAGCAGCGCGGGTTGGGTGTGGCGAGTCAGTTTCAGTTCTTCTTCTGGCCCTTCCAGGCAGAGCTTGAGCAAATCGTAGCCCACAATATCGTTGGCTTGCTGGTAAAGCTGACGGGCGAGCGGGAAATCGCGGATGAGGTCGCTGCCCATTCCCACATACTGAGAACCTTGTCCGGGGAAAACGAACATGATTTTCTGGTTATGACTCGACACGTTCTATGCTCCCTGAGAGAGTGATATAGCAAGCGCGCAAAGATACGGGGAAGCTGCTAGCAAGGCAAGGTGGACAGGAGAGCGGTTGTAGTAGAATCCGCCGCTGGTTTGAGCTACCTGAGAACGATCATGGCCACAGCGACCCTTATTGATGGCAAAGATTTCGCCGCGCGCTTGCGCGCCGGGATCGCCGCGCACGTCACCCGCCTGAGAGCCGAACACGACCTGACACCCGGCTTGGCAGTGGTGCTAGTCGGTGAGGATCCCGCCAGCCAGATTTACGTCCGCAATAAAGGATTGCAGGCGCAGGCGGCTGGGTTGCGCTCTTTTGAACGTCGGCTACCTGTCACCACCACGCAGGCAGAACTGTTGGCGCATATCGCTGCGTTGAACCAAGACCCGGCGATTCACGGGATTCTGGTGCAGTTGCCTCTGTCGGAGCAGATCGACCCAGATGCGGTGATTGAGGCGATTGCCGTCGCCAAGGACGTGGATGGCTTTCATCCCTACAACGCGGGCCTGCTGGCGGTTGGTGGTAAGGGCCTGGTCCCCTGCACGCCCGTGGGTTGTCTCATGCTGCTCCAACAACAACTCGGCAAGCTGGCGGGTTTGCGGGCGCTGGTGTTGGGGCGCTCCAACATCGTCGGCAAACCGCTGGCGGCGTTACTGCTGCGCGAGCATTGCACCGTGACCATCGCCCATTCCCGCACCCGCGATCTGGCCGACGAATGCCGACGGGCGGATATTCTGGTAGCGGCAGTCGGCAAACCGCACATGATCCAGGGCGACTGGATTAAGCCGGGCGCGACAGTGATTGATGTGGGCATTAATCGCATCCCCACTGCCGACGGCAAGAGCCGATTAGTCGGCGATGTGGATTTTGCGGCGGCGATCCAGGTGGCCGGCGCGATCACGCCTGTGCCAGGCGGCGTTGGGCCGATGACGATAGCGTGTTTATTGCGCAATACCGTAACCGCCGCCTGTCGCCAGCACGGCCTCCCCGCGCCGGACATCCAGCCGGTCGCGGTTTGAGCGGGTGCCGACCAAGCGCCTTGCCGGCAACCAGGTCAAGCGAGGTGGTTGGTGGTTTCCCCGCCAGACATTCGGAGCATGACGGCCATGGCATAGCGGCGGACGCCCCGGCGCGTAGCGCGGAAGCGTCCGCCGAACAGCGCCGCGCTATTCGATCTTGACCGTTCCCAGTGCGCCGCGCCCGAAGCGCCACGGTTTATACATGTCCTCCACGAACACGGCGGGCTGCTGGTAGCTGCCCGGCGTGACTGCTCGCGCCAGATAAGCCAGGGTGAATTTGCGCGCCTCGCCAGCTTCCAGATCCAGCGCTGCGACAAAACGATCATCACGGATTTCGGTATGCAGCGCCTCGCTTAATTTAGGCAGCCAGGGCATGTCGGCCGTGGTGGTGTTATGGGCCAAGCGACCATTTTCGATTTCCAGACCGGCGGGCAGTAAATCCACCACCAGCGCCTGATGCGCTTCGCCGCCTTGCGCCTCGCCGCTAATCACTGCCACGAGCAGATCGTGCTGCCGAATTTGCGCTGGATCTACTTCCTGGCCAGCGCGGGTGTAGTAACGCCGACTGATGATGAAACCTTCCTGAGCCGGCGGCTGGGGGGCCACTGGAACGCCGCTCAAGTTGGTCACCGCCCAGGCGGACTGATCGCCCTGGTTGAGCACGGTCAGCCCTTGCTGCATCTGTTCGGCAGTCGGGCTCACCTGGAGCGGATCAGCGGTTGAAGGCTGGCCGTTTACCGCCAAGCGGAGTTGGCCGGATTGTTTCAACAGCGCTTGTGCTGCTAGCAGTAGCCACGCCTGTTCCTGGGTACTGGAATAGCGCCGTTGGTTAAAGTCAGCCGCCACTGCTTCCAACAGGGGCAGCACCCGTTCCGTGAGTTGACCGGATTCACTGAGCAGCGCCAGTAACGCCGCGCGGTCGCGCAAGGGGCTGCCGTAATCACGGGTGGCGGTCCGTTCGGTGCGGCTCAAAGCCGCTGTGAACGCTTCCTTGGCCCGCTGCAATTCGCCGTAGCGCGCCAGCGCCGCGCCCAGTTGCGCCTGCGCCAACGCGCTGGGCAGTTTCTGCAAATGGGTATCATGCAGGTAGCGCAAATCGCCGATGGCCGCCTGCTGCACCCGCGCCAGCACATAAAGGGCATAAGCGCGCCAACCCAATTGCGCCTCTTCAAATTCATCCTGGCGCAACTGTTCTTGCAAATACTGCAAACCGCGCTGGTAGGCCGATTCCGGCACCAGATATTTTTCTTGGCGGGCGCGCACCAGAAAATCCATGGCAAACGCCGAGAGCCAGGCTTCGGTGGGACTCTCGAAGCTCCAGAGGCCAAAGCCGCCATCCGCGCCCTGCATCGTGAGAATGCGCTGGATCGCCTCCTGCACCCGATTACGCAGATTGGCTTCGGTGGCTTTCTGCCCCACCCAGGCTGCTGCGACTTGGTTGAAATACAGTAAGGGCAAAGCACGGCTGGTAGTCTGTTCCAAACAACCATAGGGATAACGATCCAGTTCCGCCAGCAGCGCGGGCACGTTGAAATTGGGCCGACTGCTCACGCTCAGTTTGACCTGGCCAGTACCGGACAGATAGTCCCGCACTAGTTCCTGGTCCAGACGCAACGTCTCGCCCGTATTCAGACGTTTTGCGGTGCGAATGGTCGTTAGCGCTTGCGCTGGACGCACCCCAATTTCGCTTTCACGCAGCAACTGGAAACCATTGGGGCCTTCGACTTGCAAGCGAATCTGGCCGACGCCGGGTTGCAAGCCGCGCAGGGTAGCGGAGTAATTCTCGGTATTCTGGGTGGTGGACTCGCTCACGGTGTAAGTGAATTCCGCTGCTTGGCTGAGTGCCGCCGCACCGTCGGCGGCCAACCGGATGCGATACACGCCAGGCGGAGCGCTCATATTTTGCACCGTCACACTGATCCGGCTTTCATCCTCTGGAGCCAGGAAGCGCGGGAGGTTCACCCGGGCCACCAAGGGATCACGCACCAGGGGCGCGGTCTCGGCGCGTCCCAGGCGGTCCCGATCCCAGGCGACGGCCATCAGCCGCAACTGGCCATTGAAATCCGGCAGGACCAGCGGGATTTTGGCTTGCCCACTGCTATCGAGCGCAACGGGCCCGGAAAACA
>JBATSQ010000009.1:0-6727 GCA_049293375.1 Candidatus Contendibacter sp. | reverse complement strand
TCCAGCAACACGCTTTGGCGGGCATAGGCATGGCGGACCTGCAACCAGGGCTCCGCCGCCCGCACCACAAGGTCCAGCTCCTCCTGCAATTCACGCCGCAGCGCCGCCTCCACCGTTTCGCCCGCCTCTACCTTGCCACCGGGAAATTCCCACAGTCCGCCCTGGTGGGTCTGTGCGGCGCGCCGAGTAATCAGGATCGCTCCCGATGGATTGGTGATGACACCCACCGCGACATGCAGGACCGGTTGAACGGTCAAGTCCGATACTCCGCATTGATGCGCACATAGTCGAACGACAGATCTGTCGTCCAGATGCGCGCGGCCGCCGCACCCCGATTCAAAGCGACCCGAATCCTAATCGCGGGACGCGCCATCACTAGTTGGCCCTGGGTTTCGGTGTAATCCGAGGCGCGGCCGCCATCGCGCACGATGCAGACTTCATCCAAATGGATCACGACGCGCTCCAGCTCTAGTTCAGCCAGGCCAGCGCGCCCTATCGCCGCTAAAATACGGCCCCAGTTAGGATCAGAGGCGAAGAAGGCGGTTTTAATCAACGGCGAATGGGCAATAGTGTAGGCCACCTGGCGACATTCGCGTTCATCGCGGCCACTCTCAACCGCCACCGTGATGAATTTGGTCGCCCCTTCGCCATCACGGATGATGGCTTGAGCTAACTCAATACACACCTCGCGCACTGCCGTGCTGAATTGTTGGCGATCTGCAGCAGCCAGCAGGGCGACCTCTACCCCGGACTGGCCGGTCGCCAGCAACACGCAGGCGTCATTGGTGGAGGTGTCGCCGTCTACGGTGATCGCGTTGAAAGACTCCACGACTGCCTCATTCAGTAACTCCTGTAAAGCCGCCGCTTCCACTCGTGCGTCCGTGGCGATGAACGCCAGCAGCGTCGCCATATCCGGGCAAATCATGCCCGCACCTTTGGCGATCCCAGTAACTGTGACATCCCGCCCTGCTAGCAGGAGCCGCCGTGAAGCCCACTTAGGCCGGGTGTCGGTGGTCATAATGCCGTGCGCGGCCTCCTCCCAACCCGTTGGCTGCAACGCCGCTAACGCCGCAGGCAAAGCGGTGACCACACGATACAGCGGCAAGGGTTCGCCGATCACCCCGGTAGAAAAGGGTAAAACTTCCTCCAGCCGACAACCGGTTTGCTCGGCCAAAGCCCGGCAGCTGGTCTCGGCATCGACCAGACCCTGGCGACCGGTGCCCGCGTTAGCGTTGCCGGTGTTGATGACCAGATAGCGCGGGCTGGCGGTTCCCAGATGATTCCGCGCCACAATGACCGGCGCGGCGCAAAATGCATTGCGGGTGAATACCGCCGCCGCCTGGGTGCCAGGGGCGACTTCCATCACCACCAGATCCCGACGCTCGGGATATTTGATGCCGGCGCAGGCGACGCCCAGGCGAATCCCGGCGACTGTTAAGGGATGATCCATAAATCTCTCTCCACGCAATAAAAACGCCCCTCTAGCTTGCGGCAGAGGGGCGAATGACTAAAGAGTAAAACTAATCGAGCTGGCCGTGGCAGTGCTTGTATTTTTTGCCGGAGCCACAGGGACAGGGTTCGTTACGACCCACCTTGCGTCCATCGCGGACAAACGGGGTATGGGAGACTTCCTGAGGGATCTGATCCGCTGCACCAACGGCGTCTACAACCCCCTCGCCATCGACGGCCAGTGAGGGCGCGGGTGCGGCCGCATGTTCAAAGTGGAGGGCGGCAGGCGCTGGTCCGCGCGGTTCCGGGATGGGGGTCGGCTCAGCCTGAAACTGGGCACGCACCAGAAAACCGACCGCTTCCTGATGGATGCGTTGCACCAGAGCCTGGAACATCTCGAAGGCTTCGCGCTTGTACTCCTGCTTGGGGTTTTTCTGGGCGTAGCCGCGCAAGTGAATCCCCTGGCGCAGGTAGTCCATCGCAGCCAGATGCTCGCGCCAGTGTCCATCCAGCACTTGCAACAGCACCGCCTTTTCAAATTGCCGCATCCACGGGGCGCCGACTTGGGCCTCCTTAGCGTTATAGACCCGCTCCAGTTCCGCGTAAATACGCTCGCGCAACGGTTCCTCATGCAAATTGGCATCGGCGTCCAGCCAAGTTTGCAACGGCAGCGGTAAATCGAATTCCCGCGTCAGCGCTTCTTCCAACCCGGCGATGTTCCATTGCTCTTCCAGACTTTGCGGCGGAATAAAAGAATCCATCACCTGTTTCATCACGTTGGCACGCAGCGTATGGAGGGTCTCGGAGATGTCTTCCGCTTCCATCAGCTCGTTGCGCCAGCCGTACATCACCTTGCGCTGGTCATTGGCGACATCGTCGAACTCCAGCAGATTTTTGCGGATGTCGAAATTGTGCGCTTCCACCTTGCGCTGGGCATTCTCAATGGCCTTGGTGACCCAGGGATGTTCAATGGCCTCGCCCTTCTCCATACCCAGCTTCTGCATCAAGCCCGCCACCCGGTCAGAGGCGAAAATCCGCAGTAAACTATCCTCTAGGGATAGATAAAAGCGGCTAGAGCCCGGATCCCCCTGTCGCCCAGAACGCCCGCGCAACTGGTTGTCGATGCGCCGCGACTCATGACGCTCAGTGCCAATCACATGCAGGCCACCGGCGGCCACCACTTGCTCGTGCCGCAGCTGCCAGCTTTGCCGGGCTGCCGCCCAGGCCGCTTCCTCGCTTTCTGCGCCCAGCGCTTTCAGCTCGGCTTGCAGGTTGCCGCCCAGCACGATGTCGGTGCCGCGTCCGGCCATGTTAGTGGCGATGGTGACCGCCCCAGGCTGACCCGCCTGAGCGATGATTTCCGCCTCACGCTCATGTTGCTTGGCATTGAGCACCTCATGAGGAATTTTTTCCTTGGCCAGCAAGCCGGATAAGAGCTCGGATACCTCAATGGAGGTGGTGCCAACCAGCGTCGGCTGGCCACGCTGGCGACAATCGCGAATATCCTCCAGCACTGCATCAAACTTTTCCTTCGGCGTCAAAAAGACCAGATCCCCTTTATCATCCCGGATCATTTTCAGATGGGTGGGCACCACGATGACTTCTAGCCCATAAATTTGCTGGAATTCAAAGGCTTCGGTATCGGCGGTACCGGTCATGCCCGCCAGTTTCTGATAGAGGCGAAAATAATTCTGGAAGGTAATGGAGGCCAGGGTCTGGTTTTCAGCTTGGATCGAGACTTTTTCTTTGGCCTCAATCGCCTGGTGCAAGCCATCCGACCAGCGCCGACCCGGCATGGTGCGGCCGGTGAATTCGTCCACGATGATGACTTCGCCATCGCGCACGATGTATTCGACATCCCGATGGAACAGGGCGTGCGCCCGCAAGCAGGCATTGAGATGATGGAAAACACCCAGATGGGCCGCGTCGTACAGGCTGTCGCCTTCCTGCAATAACCCTACCTCCAGCAAGAGATTTTCAACCTGTTCGTGACCCGCTTCGGTCAGATAAACCTGCTTGGTTTTTTCATCAACCCAATAATCGCCCGGCCCTTCCTCTTCCTTCTGCCGGGTCAGGCGCGGCACGATCTCATTCACCCGACGGTATTGCTCAGAGCTTTCTTCCGCTGGCCCGGAGATAATCAGGGGGGTGCGCGCCTCATCGATCAGGATGGAATCGACCTCATCGACTAGCGCATAGTGCAGTGGCCGCTGCACTTTCTGCTCCAGGCTAAAAGCCATGTTGTCGCGCAGATAATCAAAACCGTATTCGTTATTGGTGCCGTAGGTCACATCAGCGCCATACGCGACGCGCTTTTCCTCCGGGCTCATGCCGGCGATCACTACGCCAACGCTCAGGCCCAGAAACTGGTAAATCTGCCCCATCCAGTCCGCATCGCGCCGCGCCAGATAATCGTTGACGGTCACCACATGTACGCCCTTGCCCGTCAGCGCGTTCAGGTACACCGGCAAAGTTGCCACCAGGGTTTTGCCTTCGCCGGTGCGCATTTCAGCAATTTTGCCCTCGTGCAGCACCATGCCGCCGATCAATTGCACGTCGAAATGGCGCATTTCCAAGGTACGCTTGCTGGCCTCGCGCACCACCGCGAACGCCTCCGGCAGCAGGCTATCCAGCGCTTCACCCTGGGCTAGGCGCTGCTTAAATTCGTCGGTTTTAGCGCGCAAGGCGGCGTCGCTTAAGGCCAAAATTCCTGGTTCCAGGGTGTTAATCTGCTCCGCCGCCTTACGCATCCGGCGAATCACCCGGTCATTGCGGCTGCCAAAAATACTTTTCAGAATATTCATTAATCAAAGGCCTTCGCGTTGTCGCTCAGTGCAAATGCGCGCAATGATACCGCAGGACGGGGTTTTTGCACGCACTCGCGCCGCCGGAGCAGTCTTACCATGGGAAAGCGCTATCACTCGGAACCAGCCAGACGTAGCACGTTATCTACGCGCTGTTATTAGCTTAAAATTCCTACGGGGCCGCGAGGGTATTTCTTCATATACTTTCTCGACACCATTTGAATCTGCTCCAAGGGAATAGGGTGCGGTAGTAATTGGATATCCGAGCACTTCCAATACATACCCCAACTTTCACCGCTTGTGGTCTCTGGGCGAAACCCATTTCGTTCCAGCCGCTTCATTTCACTGGGGTCGCTGACGTAGCCTCGGTAGATACCCTGATAATAGATAGGGCCTATATCCTCGTGAGATCGGTAGATAAGAACTCTTGCTCCTTCCTCAACATTGCGGAAGAACTCGAATGCTTCGG
This sequence comes from Candidatus Contendibacter sp., assembly GCA_049293375.1. Classification (GTDB taxonomy): domain Bacteria; phylum Pseudomonadota; class Gammaproteobacteria; order Competibacterales; family Competibacteraceae; genus Contendibacter. The sequence continues at coordinate 2,005 of JBATSQ010000009.1, read as the reverse complement.
TGCCGAACAAGACGAAAGGCTTTTCTTGCAATATTTCTATTGCACTATCGAGGTGCATATACGGTACCGGAGCTAAAAATGATGACTTAATCATATGCATCTTTTTTATGAGATAACCAAAATAAGAACGGCCCTCCGGGCACGCCGGAAAGCCGTTACGGGGAATTCGGGGAGTAAGGAACCGCGAGAGACGCCTAGCGCGTGGCCTGGGCCGGTTGCAGATAGGAAATGGGTGCCTGGCGCTCATCGCTGAAGGTGATCTCTTCCCAAGCAGTGCGGTCCGCCAATAATTCCCGCAACAAGCGATTATTCAAAGCATGGCCGGATTTATATCCAGTAAACGCGCCAATCAGGCTGCGGCCCAATAAATAGAGATCGCCGATAGCGTCCAGAATCTTGTGCTTAACGAATTCGTCTTCGTAACGCAAACCATCCTCGTTGAGGATGCGGTAGTCATCCACCACGATAGCGTTATCTAGGGTCCCACCCAACGCCAGCCGCCGCTCCCGCAGATATTCCAGCTCGCGCATAAAACCAAAAGTGCGCGCCCGACTCACTTCCTTAACAAAGGAGGTGGTCGAGAAATCCACCACCGCATGCTGATTACGACCCTTGAACAGGGGATGATCGAAAGAAATAGTGAATTCAACTTTGAAGCCATCGAAAGGATCAAAGCGTGCCCACTTGTCACCTTCCTCCACCTGCAAAGACCGTTTGATGCGAATGAAACGCTTAGGCGCGTTCTGCTCCTGAATGCCCGCCGACTGAATCAGGAAGACAAAGGGGCCGGCGCTCCCGTCCATGATCGGCACCTCGGCGGCGCTGACATCGACATAGGCGTTGTCGATGCCCAGCCCGGCAAAAGCCGATAACAAATGCTCGACCGTGGAGATGCGGGCGTGATTCTTGACTAGTGAGGTAGAGAGCTGGGTGTCGCCCACATGGCGCGGACAGGCTTTGATTTCAACCGGCTCCGGCAGATCGACCCGCCGAAACACAATACCGGTCTCTGGCGCGGCTGGGCGCAAGGTCAAATAGACCTTGTCGCCCGTGTGCAAGCCAACACCGGTCGCCCGGATGGTGTTTTTCAAGGTGCGCTGCCTAATCATGTCAGGTCTCCCCATCTCGCGATTGAACTGGAGGGTGGCGTCGCGGCGCGTCGCACGGAGCGGATCGTACCTCCGCCCACTTCCCGACCCAACAACCCGTCGGTCACCGTTACGTCATCGTACGTTGCGCTAAAGATACCGCAAAGCGTAGCGACCCTGCAACTTGTTTCCATTTAACAACGCACACTGTTGTTAAGCGACGAAATAGCGGCGTGGCGGCGCGCTTTCTAGTCACGAGTGAAGAGGCACCCACGCCGACGCATTCCGAACGCGACGGCGTGGAACGCCGAACCCATCCTTCAATCACCGGGCCGACCCAAGGCCTGCCGACGCAGGAAGGCGGGAATATCGAGGATTTCTTCAGGATCACGCTCGGCGCTAAAACTCTCGCTGCTCGACTTGGACCGCATACTGGGGCGATCATGATGCACATGCTCACCACTAGAGCGTTGCACCAGCTTGAACGGCGGTGAAATCGCCGCTTCCCGTTCGCGTCCGCTGCTTTTGGCCGACACGCCCTGACCAAGACCGGTGGCCACGATAGTGACCCGCAACTCATTCTTCATCTCTTTGTCAATCGCGGTGCCGACTACCACGGTGGCGTCATCAGAGGCCAACTCCTTGATGGTGTTGCCCACTTCATCAAACTCACCGATGGTCAGATCCTCACCGGAGGTGATATTGACCAACAACCCCTTGGCACCGGCCAAGTTGACATTTTCCAACAAGGGGCTGGAGATAGCCGCTTCGGCGGCCTCACGGGCGCGGCCATCGCCCACCGCCCGCCCAGTGCCCATCATCGCCATGCCCATCTCCGACATCACGGTGCGCACATCGGCGAAATCCACGTTAATCAGGCCCGGATTGGTGATCAGTTCGGCGATGCCTTGCACCGC
>JBATSQ010000008.1:0-3559 GCA_049293375.1 Candidatus Contendibacter sp. | reverse complement strand
AGCGCGCTCGACTTCATGAGCATCTGTGTCAGATTATAAGCGGGTTCCCCCACGCGCCAAGGGATTTCTTGATCGGGGTGCGGCAAAATAAAATCCGTGCTCTTGAACTTCAGCGCCAAGGAGATCATCGGCTAGCGACCGCCATACATTTGATAGCACTCCTGCCGCCCTGGCATTCCTGGCCAACTCGCCTTCCGCAGGCAATCACTTAACGCTGTGGCTTGTTGTTGCAGCCGTTGGGTTTCCGCGCGCTCTTGCCGCCTTTCCATGAAAATCTCCAAGTAATTCTTAGATACCCCAGGCGTTGGGGCGGCGGGAGGCTAAGAACCGCACTTGGACGGCGGGCGCTATTCGTATATTCACGCCCCCTCCCACCATGGATAGGAGCAGGAAGGTCACAAACAAAAACCGCAAACTGTCGGGGCGGATACCGCCAAGTGAGGAGGTTCTTAGGCTCCGAGGACCAGCCTACACCCGCGCGGCGCAGCCCCTTTTCGCCGCCGAGTCGTTCGTCCACGGCGGCTTTCACGGCCGGCAGGGCAAAAAGTTCCTCAAAAAGAGCGTTATCCATCTCGTTTCCAAGGACGACGAGTGCGGCGCTCGGCCGCCCAGGCCTACGCGCATCAACGGCAATAGGTGGTGTTGCCGTAAGTAGAGCAGGTGCTGCCATCGTTACCGTAAACAGTGTTTCCGTAACGGCTATAGGTTGACCCATCACTGCCATAGGTCGTGTTCCCGTAACGGCTATAAGTGGTTCCGTCGCTCCCGTAGATGGTATTGCCATAACGGCTGTAAGAGTCCGCTAACGCGCTCGCCGGTAAGGTGGAAATTAAAGAAAGAACAAACACTGATTGAATAATCGTTTTCTTCATCAAGATTCTCCGCGAGAGACCCCGTCCTTTAGGGCGGGGAGGATGTCAAATCAAGCTCCTCTTCTAAGATTAAACAACTGTTTACTGCAAGATACATAATAGTCTTTCTTAAGAAAAGGTCAACCCCCTGCTTGCCGCTTTTCCCGTTGCGCTCGTGCGGCAGAAAACAACTCAAAGAACCTATTGTAGACGGCCTCCTCTTGCGTCTCTACGGCTTCTAGCTGACGGCGCTTTGCAGCCAGCGGCACATCGGCGCGCTCAATAGCGTCCGCAAGCCTGCGGCGCGCCTTGATCTGTTTGCGCGCAGACTCAAGGACGTGGCCTAGCGCCAGGATCTCTCGATGTTTTTCTAAGATAGACCGCGCGGCATCTACATCATGGTCACGCTTTGCAGAAGAGAACATAGATATTGCATCGCGCACCTGACGACTTTGCTCATTGAATAGGGTCCGCGCGTCTTGAATAGATGCTGTGCGAACAAACCGCCGCGCAAAAGGCATCTCCCGAACCTTTAATTCCCCGCCTGCCCCCTGCCCGATGACTGTCAGCAGGCTCGCCGTGTCTGTTGCAAACTGACCCGCGCCGCCCGTGAGTGTCCGCCAGATTGATTTTAGCGTTTCGGGCGAAATATCCACCGCACCCGCTTCGTATTTACTGCCACCGGTCAGCGTGTTAAGCCCATCAGTCATGGTTTCCCACGGCGTCCCGCGCGTCGTACGCCACATGCGTTGGCTATCCGGCTTGGTGGTATCCCAGGGCATCTGTTCCGGCATCAGCGGACGGCCCAGCTCAGTGCGATTCACCGCGACTGAAACAGCGGGCTTGAGCGCTGTCGGCATCAAAGACACGATATTTCGGCTATCCGCTTCATCGCCTGCAAACGGGTTCCCAACGGGACTGAAATGCTCAAACAGCGTAGACGCAGCGCGAATGCCGAGCTTGGTCCCCTCTTCCCCGTGCACCCAATCGGAAAATATGTTGCCCAGCGACCAGAAAGCGCCATACCCATAGGGGAGCGGGAGGGTGAGGAGGTCACCCCCACCCAAGGGAATCACCATATTCCGATCTTTGGTATATCCAGGCACTCCCTGCCAGCGCTTTTCGTCATCATCATCGCCGCCGCGCGCCATTTGCGCTAAAAAAAACGCCAGTCCCACCAACGCTCCAGACAGCGCTTGCGCTTGAAGCCGGTGCGGCCCCTTTGCCAGCGCATCCCACATGACTTTAGTCCCCTGGATGGATGGGTTGAAAAACAAATACAACCCGCCGAGTTGGCTCGATAATTCCCCCTTGCGGTTAAAGTTTACCGTGACGCTCCCCGCCGCTCGCGCGGCATCATCCACGCGATGCCCGTCATTGATTAATGATTCAAATGTCGCCACCCGCAGCGCGTTCTCGCCAATTTTATTCAGGTTCTCAATGTACCTGCCCACAAGCCGTAGCTTGTCAGCAATAGCCACTCGGACCGCGCCGGGCTTATCGCCGCTGGCCCAGGTCATCCTTGCTCCCTGCATGTCCTGGAAGACCACTTTAATGTCATTGCCGATCCGCTCCAGGTCGGAGAGATAGGCCGCCCCCGTGCTGCCGCCCGCTTGCCGGTATCTATCGACCATAGGATCTGCTCCGGTGCGGACATAGCGCCACAGCGCTTTTACAGCCATGGGATAGTGAGCCAACACCTTGCTGGCTTTTTTAAGCCCATACTGCCCCGTCAAGTTGATGAATCCCGCTGTAAAGTCGCGCACCGGGTTGGTTACCAGGAACTCAGGGCTATATCCGGTATAGACCGAAGACAACCAGCGGTTGAACGACTGCCCAGCTTTCAACAGGCCGGTGGCGGCGTCTACGCCTAGATTGCGCGCAGCACGCGCCATGAGGTCGTCGTTCAGTTGCAGACGCACCATGTCCCCGTTTTCATACAACGCAACTTCGTTATCTTGCAGCGATGGTTTCCCCGCATAGATGACGGACGGATCCGCCGCCTGATGGCGGACGCCATATTTATCAACGCTCCGGCCCGTGCGCTGGCTGTCTTGCGCAATAGCCGCCTTCGCTTCGCTGTAGGAGGGGAACGCGCCCAGCGGGGAGCCATTAACCCATACCTGGTGATACCAGCCGTGCTGCAAAACGGCGCGCTTTTCTGGCTTGCCCACCGTCCCGATAGCCGGGTTATTCGCTTGCGTGAGCAATTCCTTGAGCGCCGCTGCAACTTTTTGTTTTTCGGCCAGATAGATGACGCGCTCATGATCGCGCCAGATGTTTTCGATGATATTTTCATCGCGCAAGGTGTGGCCCAGCGCGCGCTTTTGCCGACCGTCCACGCTGATTCCGCCCCCCGCTCCACTGTGGCTGCCCGGCGCTTCTGGCCCTCCCTTGAGCGGCACATACTGGGAATAGGTCGCATCCCACACTTGGCCCGTCTCGCGGGAAATCAGCCCGGCCTGCACCAGCATAGTGCGGGTTTTGCGCGTAATGGCCTGGAAGTCTGCCGCCAGTTGGCGAAAGGCCGCAAAGGCCGGCAGGGCGCGATAGCGCGCCAAAATATCCGCCGCCTGTTGATTGGTCAGGCCCGACCCGCCATCAGAAAACTGTGGGTTGATCCTGGCAATGGCCGCGTTGCGTTCCTGCGCGTGTGCCGCGTGCAGATACTCCGTAATGGAGGGCGCAAATTTCGTTGGCAGTGGGTT
>JBATSQ010000007.1:0-2584 GCA_049293375.1 Candidatus Contendibacter sp. | reverse complement strand
GGCATGACCTGCACCAGGAATTGCTGGGGCTGACCACCGAAATGGGCATGCGGCTTAACGAGGAGGCCGCTGCTTACGCCAACCTGCATCGGGCATTGCTGACCGGCTTGCTCGGCCATCTCGGCTTGAAGCAGGAGGAGAACGCCTATCTCGGCGCGCGGGGTCGGAATTTCTACCTGTACCCCGGCTCCGGCCTGTTCAAAAAACGGCCGCGCTGGGTGGCGGCGGCGGAGCTGGTGGAAGCCACCCGGCTGTACGCCCGCACCGTGGCGCGCATCGAGCCGGAATGGGTGGAAGGGCTGGCGGAACACCTGCTGAAACGCAGCTACGCCGAGCCGCATTGGGAGAAACGCTCGGCGCAAGTGGCGGCAATCGAGCGGGTCACGCTGTACGGTCTGCCGATCATCGCCAATCGCCGGGTCAACTACGGCCCGCTCGATCCGGCCCTGGCGCGGGAAGTCTTTATCCGCCACGCGCTGGTCGAGGGCGAATTTCACTGCAAGGCCGCGTTTTTCCAGCACAACCGGCAACTGCTGGCGGAGTTGGAAGAGCTGGAAATCCGCGCCCGCCGCGATCTGACGGCGGATGAGGAGGCGCTCTACCGCTTTTACGACGCGCGGATTCCCGAAGGCATTTACAGCGGTCCGACCTTCGAGACCTGGCGCAAGCAAGTGGAACGGGAAAATCCGCGCCTGCTGTTTCTGGACCGGGCCGCGCTGCTGGCGGAAGCCGGGCCGGCGGCGGATGGCGAGCGGTTTCCCGATCATCTCGATCTCGACGGTTTGCAATTGCCGCTGGCCTATCGCTTCGAGCCGGGCGCGGAGGATGACGGCGTGACCCTGACCGTCCCGCTGGCGGCGGTCAATCAGGTCGATCCGAAGCGGCTGGACTGGCTGGTGCCGGGCTTGCGGGCGGAGCGGATGGCGGCCTTGCTGAAATCCTTGCCGAAAGCGGTGCGGCGGAATTTCGTGCCGGTGCCGAATTACGTCCAGGCCCTGCTGGAAGTGATCGAACCGGACGGGCGATCGCTGACCGAAGCGATGACCGAGCGCTTGCAGCGGATGACCGGGGCGCGAATTCCCGAGGACGCCTGGAATTTCGACGCCGTGCCGCCCCATCTGCGGATGCGCTGCCAGGTGGTGGACGCCGATGGCAAGGCGCTCGCGGTCGGGCGTGACTGGGAAGCGATTCAGGCGCAATTGCGCGGCGAGGCCCGAACCCGCTTCGCCGCGTTGCCGACCCCGGAGTTCGAGCGGGAGCGCGTGCGGGACTGGGATTTTGGGGAGTTGCCGGAAGCGGTCAGTTTCATCCGCAACGGGATTCGGTTGCGCGGCTATCCGGCGCTGGTGGCGGAGCCGGATGGCACGCTTGCGTTGCGTCTGCTCGATTCGCCGACGCGGGCTGAGAGCGTGACGCGGGTCGGATTGCGCTTGCTGATCGCTTGGCGCTTGGGGCCGGTCTACAAGCAGCTCGCGCGCGATCTGCCACGGTTTCAGCAGATGACCCTGCACTATGTCGGCTTAGGCACGCAGGAGGCGCTGCGCACGGACCTGCTGAACGCGATAGTGGAGCATGCTTTTTTACACGATCAGCCGCTGCCGCGTGATCGGGCGGCGTTTGAGGCGTTGCTGGAGCAGGGCAGGGCCAGATTGCCTGCGGTCCGCTTAGCCATTTGCGAGACCGCCATTGCCATTCTGAGCGCTTATCATGAAGTGCGTCGGGCGGTGGCCGTCGCCGATTCACCGGTGTCAGTCGAGGCGTTAGGGGATGTGCGCGAGCAACTGGCATGGCTGGTGTATCCGGGCTTTCTTAGCCGAACCTCGCCGGAATGGCTGCCGCAGGTACCGCGCTATTTGCGTGCTATCCATGTGCGGCTGCAAAAGCTTTGGCAGGCACCGGATAAGGATCGGCAGCGCAACGGCGACATCGCGCGGCTAGCGGCGCTGTGGCGACAGCAGGCCAAACGCAATGCCGCCGACGAAAAATACGATTCTGAATTACTCCGTTTCCGCTGGCTGTTGGAGGAGTTACGCGTTTCCCAGTTTGCTCAGGAGTTGAGGACGTTGGTGCCGGTGTCGGTCAAGCGGCTGGAGGAACAATGGGAGAAGGTGCGGCGGGGGTGAGGGAGGGATCAGTGGTATGCGCTACCCAGTTTTCCAATATCCGTTCCGGTAGGCGCTCGAAGTCCTAAGGGTGACTGCCGTCAGCGAGCGGGGTTGCGGCGGATGGTGTGAGGTTTCGCTAGAATGTACATGTCTATTGTGCGTTTTTATGGAGCTTGCCGATGCTTTCTAGCAACGTAACCAGGTTGCCGCGCCTCGTGGCGGTGGGTCAGGGCTTTCGTGGTTGGGAGGCCGACAACGAAGGTTATACTGCCAGTAAAAACCATCAAGTTCGGGTAGTTACTATGGTTCGCGGCATTTTTTCGTGGATAGGCAGAAACCGTATAATCACTTGTTGTCGCGGACGCTTCGCGCCCGCGACAACGGGGCGGCGGATACGATCCGCTGCTTGCGCGGCGCGAAGCGCCGCACAACCACGCGGATCAAGCCGACTTCGGGCGGAAAAGCCTACGGCTTTACCG
>JBATSQ010000006.1:0-15479 GCA_049293375.1 Candidatus Contendibacter sp. | reverse complement strand
GGATCAGTTTGCCAGCGCCGACCATTTGGCCGATGAGGTACAGAACCACCACCACCAGTGAGCCAGTGGCCGCCATGGTGCGCATCGGCACCCGCTGAAAGCGGTAGGACACCACGTCCGCGTAGGTGTACTTGCCCAGGTTGCGCAGTTGCTCAGCCATCAAAAACATGATGATCGGCCAGCCGACCAGCCAGCCCACCGAATAGATCAGGCCATCATAGCCGTTGATGAACACCAGCCCGGAAATCCCCAGGAACGAGGCCGCCGACATATAGTCGCCAGCGATAGCCAAACCGTTTTGAAAACCGGTGATGCCGCCGCCGGCGGCGTAGAAATCCTTAGCGGTCTTAGTACGCTGGGCCGCCCAATAGGTGATGCCCAGTGTGCCCGCCACGAAGGCCAGGAACATGATGATGGCAGGCATGTTGACCGCCTGCTTCTTGACTTCGCCCATATCGCCAGCAGCCAGCGCTACTCCGCCGACCAAAGCCAAAGCGAGAACGGCAGTGACGTTTTGCCATATTCTCATAGTACTTCCTCCTTGATCTCGCGGGTCAGCCGGTCAAATTCGGAATTGGCGCGGAACACGTAGATGCCAGTAAGCACAAAGGCGCTGATAATCACGCCAAGGCCGACTGGAATACCCACGGTGGCGATAGAGCCGGTTGACAGGGGTTGACCGAGGAATTCTTTGTTGAAGGCGACGATCAAGATAAAGCCGTAGTAGATGACCAGCATGAGGATAGCCAGAATCCACGCAAACGACTTACGTTTCGTGATCAGCTCGTGATATTTCGGGTTGCTCTTTATGGCGTGCACCAAGTCTTGTTGCATCTTTATATATCCCAACAATTAGAGGTGTGTGGATGGCGGCATGTTCGCGGATTGGCCGGAGCCTGCGGTTCGGCGGTTGCCCGAGTGCGCTGAACTTCCCCAAATTTCCCCGGCGGGTCGTCCGAAATGGCCAGTTCTCGTCATTTTCTTTGGACGGTTGGCGGTGCGAAACCGCACCAGCACACAAAAAGTCTAGACGCATCCATTGGTAAGTAAAGGTCGCACCCGCAGCTTATTTTTGCTCAGCGTAATATTGCGCCGCCCATCATCCATAAAATCCATGGACAGTGCGCTGAAAATTAAGCGTCAATACAGCTCCACAGGATCGACATCAAGCGACCAACGCACCTGACGATCCACCGGCTGTGCGCCCATTTGCACCCTCCAGCGCTCCAGAAAACGATGCAGCGCCGAGCGTTGGACCGCCTGGAACAACAAGTGGGCGCGATAACGACCGGCGCGGCGCTCCATCGGCGCGGGGGCTGGCCCCAACAGCTCCAGGCCCTCAGCCAGCGGTTCAGCCAACGCCCGCGCCAACTTGAGAAAATGGAGCGCTCGTTCGGGGTTAAGCGCTTCGGCGCGCAACAGCGCCTGGTAGGCCAAAGGCGGCAACAGCACCGCCGCGCGCTCCGCCAGCGCCGCCGTCGCAAAGGCTGGATAACCGGCGCTGACCAGGACCCGCAGCAGGGGATGATCGGGATGATGGGTCTGGATCACCACCACGCCGGGCTTTTCCGCCCGCCCGGCTCGTCCGGCGACTTGCAAGACCAGTTGCGCCATGCGTTCGCTGGAGCGGAAGTCGATGCCATACAAGCCCTGATCGGCGTCAATAATGCCGACCAGCGTGACCTCAGGAAAATGATGGCCCTTGGCCAGCATCTGGGTGCCGATCAGAATTTGGCGCTCACCCCGGTGAATCTCAGCCAGCAACGCCTCCAGACTGCCACGGCGGCGGGTGCTATCGCGGTCGAGACGGGCAATGCCAACGCCGGGAAACAGTGGCCGCAGCGCGGTTTCCAGCCGTTCCGTGCCATGGCCCACCGCGCGCAAATCCACGCTGCCGCATACCGGACAGACGGTATCAATAGAGCGCGTATCGCCGCAATGATGGCAATTCAAGCGCTGCTGGCGCAGATGCAGGGTCATCCGGGCGTCACAGTGGCGACACTGACTCAGCCAGCCGCATTCGTGGCACAGCAGGAGGGGCGCAAAGCCACGGCGGTTCAAAAACAACAGTACCTGCTCGCCACGGGCTAAATGCGCCCGCATCCGCTCCAGTAGCGGTGCCGATAGTCCTTCGGTCATGGGCTGCCGACGCACATCCAGAATCAGAATGGGCGCTTCGACACCTCCGCCTACCCGCTGCGGCAACGCCAAACGCTGGAAGCGGCCAAGCCGGGCGTTCTGCATGCTTTCCAACGCGGGCGTGGCCGACCCCAACACCACGGGAATGCCCAATTGTTGACCCCGCAGGATCGCCAGATCGCGGGCGTGGTAGCGAAAGCCTTCTTGTTGCTTGTAGGAAAGATCGTGTTCCTCATCCACGATCAGCAACCCCGGTGCGCGCAGCGGCGTAAACACCGCCGAGCGGGTGCCGATCACAATCCGCGCAACGCCATCACGCGCTAACAGCCAGGCGCTCAACCGTTCCCGGTCGGTCAGGCCGGAATGCAAAACCACCAGCGGCTCCGGTATCCGCTCCCGAAATCGAGCCAGTAACTGCGGCGTCAAGCCGATTTCCGGGGTCAACACCAAGGCCTGCTGCCTGCGCGCCAGGACCGCTTCAATCAGCCGCAGATAGACTTCGGTCTTGCCACTGCCCGTAACGCCTTCCAGTAAAAAAACCTGAAACTGATCCAGTGCTGCCGAGACTGCCGTGATGGCGGTCGCTTGCGCCGTACTTAGGATCGGCGGTGCGGCCAAACCAGGGAACGAAGAACAGTTTCCGGCAGAGGACGCCTCCGCCGTACAGCTTTCCACCCAACCTTTGGCGCACAGTGCCCGCAGTGCAGCGGCTCGCGCCAAAGGCCGCAAAGTTTCTGCGTCAAGACCCGCTGGACACCGCGCCAGTTCGGCAAGGACGCGCCGCTGGGTGGGAGCGCGACGCAATGCAACCGAGTCGGCCAGCGCCGCCTGGCCTGCGCCAGTGAGGCGATACAGCGGAGGCAGGGAAGGTAGAGCGGCCGACTCGCCCTGGCGCAATAGCACCGGCAGCGCGGCAGCGAAGGCGTCGCCGGGTGGATGATGGTAGTAACGATGTGCCCACTGCACCAACGCCAGCACATCGGACGGTAACAGCGGCGCGTGATCCAGCACCGCCAGGGCGGGCCGGAGCCGCGCTGCATCCTGGGCGCTGTCTGCGCCAATTTCCAGCAGAAATCCAACCGTTTGCCGCCGCCCAAACGGCACCCGCAGCCGCACCCCCGGCTGCAAAGTCGTCAGGTCGCAAACGGCAGGTGGGAGATAGTCAAAAATGCGGTAGAGGGGCGAGGGGATCGCAATCCGCAGAATCGGACCGGGCCGGGCGTCATCAGCCAGCGCTGAACCCAGCGGTGCGCTCATCCGTAAAATCGCCCCCGGACCGGAAGCGCTGGAACGCGGTGCTATGGCGGGCCAGCCCGGAACGCCCCCAGCGCGCCATCCTGGCTTTGGGCAAACACCACAGCGCCGGCCGCCAGTGGCGGGGCGACAAGGGCTTTGCTGGCGGCGCGACTGCGCCCGACGATCTGGCCATTGTCCTTGCGCAGCCAATGCAGATAACCCTGGAAGTCGCCGACCACCACATGTTCACTGGTGGCAACCGGCGCGGACAACCGTCGCCCGCTCAGCTCCGTCTGCTTCCACAGCACCTCGCCGCTGCGCCGATCCAGCGCCAGCACTGCGCCAGCCTCATCGCTGACATAGAGCTGCCGCTCATCCACATCCAACCCGGCATAACTGGATACTTCCCGATTCCATAACAGATGACCGTCGCGCATATCCATGGCGATGACACCACCGCGATAAGCCGCCAAATATAGATTTTCGCCAAAGGTCTTGGGTTCGGAATCCATATCCGTCAGCCGTTCAATCTCAGTGCGGCCCCGCGTCGGGACCAGGGTTTTTTCGATCACCGGCACGCCTTTGTCCAGCGTCAGCACCAACAGCTTGCCGGAATCCAGCCCGGCGATCACCAGCGTGCGGGTCAGCAGCGGCGAGGCAGAGCCGCGTAGGCTAAGTGCAGGCATAGCAGCGGCGTAAACCCAACGGCGCTCACCTGTGCGCGCGTCGAGTGCGGTGAATTTGCCATCCCCAGTACGAATCACGACCACACCATGCCCGGCGCGCGGTGCGGCCAAAACTTCACTGGATACCTGCGCGCGCCACACTTCCTGTCCGTTGTCCTGGCGCAGGGCGACGACCTGCCCTTTGGCGCTGCCCACCAGCACCAAACCGTCTTCGCTGATGCCCACGCCGCCGGAAATAGGCAATCCAGTATCGGTTTGCCAACTGCGCTGGCCATTGAGGGCATCCAACGCGATCACCAGGCCATCAACGCTGGCGGCATAAAGGCGACCCTCCGCCAGCGCCGGAGTGAGACGAATGAACTCACTCTTCGACCCAGAACCCACCTGGGTCTGCCACAACTCCTGGACGGCCAGCGGTTGCGCAATCGGCTTTAGTTCAGCGGGCGGAATAGAGTAATCCGAGCCGCCGAACCAACCGCCGAGCCAGCTACAGCCGACGTTTAAACTCAGCAAAAAAAGCAGGAACAGGCGACGAGCCATCATCATTGCCCTGAGGCGGGAGGAAGGAGAGTAGCCGGTGCGGTGGGCAATACGGCGGGCGCGGACGCCGCCGGTTCCCCCACAGGAGCAGCAGGCCGGGCCGTGGAGGATTCTGTTGCGGTCGAGGCGGGCGCAGCGGTAGGTGGCTCCGTTGCGGGCGCAGTCGGGGCAGCCGATGTGGAGGGTGGCGCGGCTTCGGTGACGGGCTGGGCTGGAATCGCCGCTGCTGGCTCTGGGGTAACGGCTGGCGCTGGCGCTGGTTCCGGCGCAGGCGGCGGCGTGGACGGCGCGGCTACTACGGTTTCAGCCGTCGCCACGGTCAGATTATCCAGCTTCAGCTGTAAAAAACGCTGGCCATTGGCCGCCATCGCCGCCACATACGCCGCGCGCGCCTGTTCCGGCTGCTGAGCGGCCAGGTAGAGATCGCCCTTCAACTCTTCACGCTCCGCCTTCAGGCTGGCGCTGCTCACGCTCTCGACCAGCTTTTCGGCCTCAGCCGACTGACCGGCGGCGAATTTGATGCGCGCTAACCGTAGGCGGGCGATATCCTTGAGCTCATCGAGCCGGGCGTTGGCAATGACCCATTCAAGCTGCTGGCTAGCCACCGCATAATCGCCACCCGTCACCGCTAATTGCGCCAGCCGCAAAGCGGTGAGCGCCGCGTAAGGCGATTGAGCGAAAGCGCTCAACAACGTCTGGCCCTGTTGGCGGGCTGGCTCTGCGTCCGGCTTGCCCGCCTGAGCGAGGAAAGCGTCATAGGCCTGGGAAGCCTGCTCGGCGCTCGCATCACGATAGGAAGTCCAGTAGCGCCAGCCAAAAATGGCCACCAGGCCCAGCGCGATACCCACGAGAATGCTCGCGCCGTTTTCTTTCCACCATTTTTTGAGATCTTCGACGCGCTCGTCGTCGGTGTATTGTTCCATCGGGTTTTATCCTTGGACATCCCGCATTCACGCGGGGGAGAGAGCCGCGAGCGCCGCGCGCAAATGCGCTATGGCCTGATCGGGCGATAAGGTGAATTGCTCCGCTTGCGCCGCGCGCAAGGGTTTAACAGCGACCACTCCGGCGCGCACTTCGTCTTCGCCCAGAATCAGCGCGAAGTGCGCGCCACTCTGATCGGCCCGGCGGAACTGGGCCTTGAACCCACCGCCGCCGCAGTGCATGTGCAAGCGCAAGGCGGGCAACTGGTCCCGCAACCGCTCCGCCAGCGCCAGCCCACGCCGCTGCGCGGCTTCCCCTACGCGGATGAGATAGACGTGCGGGACGGTGGCGACGCCCAATGCTTCAGCGGCGGCCAGCATGGCCACGAGTCGCTCCAGGCCCATGGCGAACCCCACACCCGGCGTGGCTGGACTGCCCAGTTGTTCGAGCAGGCCATCATAACGACCGCCGGCGCAGATCGCGCCTTGCGCTCCCAGGGTATCGGTCACCCATTCAAAGACGGTTTTACTGTAATAATCCAGACCGCGCACCAAGCGCGGGTTAACTTCATAGGCGATACCCGCTGCGTCCAGCAACTCCCGCAGCTCGGCAAAATGGGCTTGCGATTCAGCATCCAGGCTGTCCAGCAGCGTCGGCGCTTCTGCAATCAGCGCCTGCATGGCCGGATTTTTGCTGTCCAAAATCCGCAAGGGATTGGTGTGTAGTCGCCGCTGGCTATCCGCATCCAGCGCCGCGCGCCGGGCCGTGAAATAGGTGGTCAGGCGCTCACGATAGGCGGCGCGGGCGACGCTGGAGCCCAGTGAATTGAGCTGCAAAGTGACCGCGCTCAGGCCCAGTTGACGCCATAGTCGGGCTGATAGACAAATCAGCTCAGCGTCAATATCTGGACCCGCCATGCCGTAAGCTTCCGCGCCAATCTGATGAAATTGGCGGTAACGGCCCTTCTGCGGCTTTTCGTAACGGAACATCGGCCCGGCATACCACAAACGCTGGGTTTGGTGATGCAACAGCCCATGCTCAATGCAGGCGCGGACGCAACCGGCGGTGCCCTCGGGACGCAGGGTCACGCTGTCGCCACCCCGCTCGGCAAAGGTGTACATCTCCTTTTCGACAATATCAGTCACTTCGCCAATCGAACGGGAAAACAACTCGGTTTTCTCAACGATAGGCAGACGGATTTCTTGGTAGCTGTAGGCGGCGAGTACGTCGCGCGCGGCGGTTTCGAGGCGCTGCCATAAAACCACTTCGCTGGGCAGGATATCATTCATCCCGCGAATGGCCTGGAACAACTGAGACATGATGGCGTGCTATCAGGTGAGAGCGCTGCGGGCCGCCGCTAGGGCGGCCTGGGCGCAAGTCAGTGTTTATGGCGACAAATCGGAGCAACCAAGATTTAGGGCGTCAGGGTAAAGCGGCTGACCGTGCCGCGCCGGGGCACATAAACTGCGGTATCTACGGGCCGGTCATCCAAGGCGATGCGGGCGGCGGGCGCGTTGCCCAAGGTCACCGTGAACGGCGCTGGCCCGGACAGAGTTTGCGTTGTGTTCGCCTTCATCAACCCATTGACCAAAATCTTACCCTGCGCATCCTTGACTTGCACCCAACATTCCTCGCTGAACTGCAACATCAGCCGCGCGCCAGAGGCCCCATCCGCCACCACGCTGGTGGCTCCTGGCGCGGCGCTGCTAGGAGCCGAGGCGGTGACACTCGCCGAGCTGGACGGCGCAGACTCCAGCGGCGTGGTGGCGGTCGGCGGCGGTGCCAGGGTGGGTGGTACTGCTTGGGAATCCGGCGCGGGTGGGCTTTGGCTAGTGGCCACAGGTGTTGCGCTGGGTGCGGGCGGCGACGCTTCGGGAACAACGGCCGTCGCTCCAGCCTGGAACGGATACTGAACCTGGCTCGCCGCCGATCCACCGGGGCTGCTGGTCGGCGCTGGCGCGCTCGCCTGTCCATCTTGACGCCACCAAGAACCAGGATTTAGAGCCGGCAGATGCTCAATCGCAGCCCAGCCAATACCCACCACCGCCACCAGATAGAGGATGCCGCGCAAGTCATGGATCCGAGTTTCTTGCTGCACCGGATGCACCACCTTCAACGGCGGCGGCTCCTGGCTGGAGCCCACCTGGCGCTGGTAGCGTTCCAACACCTCCGCTTCCGGCAGATTCAGCAACCGGGCGTAGCGGCTGAGGTAGCCGCGCACGAAAATCGTCGGCCCAAGCCGCGCAAAATCGTCGGCTTCCAGCGCCATAATGATGGTCGGGTTCAAGCCGAGATGACGCGCCATGTCACGCGGCTCCGTGTCATAGCTGGCGCGAGTTCGCGCCAGCCACGCCCCTACCGATTCAGTGGGATCAGGGGTCGGGTCGAACTTAACAAGAGGCTCTTGGTTCATATTCATGGCGACTGCTTTAAGCGGAGCGCTTCATCGGATTTGGGAAATTGCCCTAATAGCAACGCTGCGTAATCCCGGCGTAGTTGCGGATCGCCCTCTTTGCCCTGCTCAATGGCGATGCCCAGCCACAAACTTTGGGCGGTTGGACGAGTGCGGGCATGGTAGCGTTGTAGGAAGGCACGGCCCTGCAAGGTCTGGTTCTGAGTTTGGCTTAATTCGGCCATGGCGTATAGAGCGCTCGTATTACCAGGGTCCACTTCCAACGCCTTGCGTAACCAGGTTTCGGCCTGGGCCGGATCCTTGCGTTGGCGAGCGCACAACGCCATGCCAACATGCGCTTCGGCAGCGTAGGCACCGGCATTAACCGGGTCGGCGGCAAGTTCCTGAAAGGCGGCCTCGCCTTGGGTCGTACGCACAGGTTCGCGCAGGCACAGGAAGCGCGCATAGTTCAACTTCGCGAGCGTGTAATCCCCTTTCAATTCAATCGCGCGCTTGAAGTGGGTTTCCGCTGGATTGTATTCGCGAATCTCTTCGTACAGCACCGCCAGGGCGTTATGCGCTTCTGGATAGTTTTCTCTGTGCTCCAATGCTTTGCGCAACTTCTCGGCGGCGACTTGAAAACGGCCAGACTGCATGTAACCGACACCTAGCTTGAAATTCGCCTCGGCTATGCTGTCCTTGAATTCAGTTTCCGGCGACGTGGCGCAAGCGCTCGCCAGCAGCGCCAATCCCAAGATTGTCGTCATTTTGGCGTATAGCGGCATCACAACGTCTCCTTCTAGCAAGTGCCGCGCGCGCCTTGGGCCAACCGGCCGCGCGCCTGCACTTGACCGGCCAATTGACCGCAAGCCGCCGCGATGTCATCGCCACGGGTCTTGCGCGTCATCACGGTCAAATCGTGCGCCATCAACACCGCCTGAAAGCGCGCAATAACGGCGGGGCTGGAACGACGGTAGCGGGTCCTCGGAAACGGATTGAACGGAATCAGATTAACCTTGGATGGAATCGGCTTAATCAGCGCCGCCAGGGCGCGGGCGTGTTGCTCTGAGTCGTTGACTCCTTCCAGCAGTACGTATTCCCAGGTAATCCGGCGATGCGGCTTGTTAGCGATGTAATGCTGACAAGCCGCCAGGAGTTCGCTGATGGGGTATTTGCGGTTCAACGGCACCAGCTCACTGCGCAAGGCGTCATCTGGTGCGTGCAGCGACACCGCCAGGCTGACATCGGCCACCTCACGCAGCCGGTACAGCGCTGGCACCACGCCCGCAGTGCTGAGGGTGACGCGGCGCTTGGAGACACCAAAACCCAAATCGTCCTGCATGACCTTCATGGCCTTGACCACATTGTCGAAATTCAGCAACGGTTCGCCCATGCCCATCAATACAACATTCGTGATGATGCGCTCGCCGTTGCGGCGCTCGCCCAAGCGCTGGTTGGCCTGCCAGACCTGGCCGATGATCTCAGCAACGGTGAGATTGCGGTTGAACCCCTGCTGCGCGGTGGCGCAAAACGCGCAATCCAGCGGGCAGCCGATTTGGGAGGATACGCACAGCGTACCGCGTTCCGGTTCAGGGATAAACACCGTTTCGATGCTGTTACCACTGTCCAGCCGGACCAGCCACTTGTGCGAACCATCAGCGGACGCCTGATCGACAATCACCTCAGGCGGGCGGATTTCCGCGCACTGCGCTAAGCGTTCGCGCAGCGCCTTGCTCAGATTCGTCATCGCAGCGAAATCGCTGACGCGCTCGTGGTAAATCCACTTCATTATCTGGACGGCGCGGAAAGGTTTTTCGCCGAGCGCTACGAAAAACCCCTCCAGATCGTGACGATCCAGATTGAGCAGATTCACCTTGGCACCGAAGATGGTCACGGTCGTTGCGCTTGCGCGGAAGGGTTAAGTGGGTGTGGGCACAGGTCGAACTGGCCGAAAAAGAACGCGATTTCATGGGCGGCGGTGTCGGCGGCATCGGAGCCATGTACAGCGTTACGGGTCACGCTCTCGGCGAAGTCGGCGCGAATGGTGCCAGGGGCTGCCTTTTTGGGATCGGTGGCACCCATGATTTCCCGATTCCTGGCGATGGCATTTTCTCCTTCCAACACTTGCACCATCACTGGACCGGAAGTCATGTAATCAATCAGCTCTCCGTAAAACGGCCGTTCACGATGAATAGCGTAAAAAACCTCCGCTTGAGCGCGCGTCAGATGCACCATCTTCGCTGCGACGATTTGTAGACCCTGATCCTCAAAGCGGGTGTAAATCTTGCCAATGACGTTAAGCGCGACAGCGTCAGGCTTGATGATGGACAGCGTATGTTCCAGGCTCATGCGGGACTCCATGCAGAAAATCGGGTTGGGGCAACTCATGTTCGCTAGCCAAAGCGGGCTAGACGCAAATCCGACAGCAGCATATCGGGTGGGGAGTTGCAGTTTAACGATATTAGGGCGAAGCCGGCAACGCGCCGCCACAATTCTTTGCACTGGATTTGTTACATGCCAATGACCCGCCGTGCTGCCCTTACGCCCACGGGGCGGGATTGGCCGCACGGGCGGTCGCGCTGCTTAGACGATCTTTTTTAACACGTATTCCAAGATGCCCTGGGCCCCGGCGGCAATGAGCCGGGGCAGGAGATCGCGCACGCTATGGCTATCGACCACGGTTTCCAGCGCCAGCCAGTCCCGGTCGTAAAGCGGGCTGACTGTGGGGGCATGCAAGCTGGGCAGCAGACGCACCACTTCCTCCAGGCGGGCCGCCGGAACATTCATCTTCAAAGCCACCTTGTTACGCGCAGCCAGCGCGGCGCGGGTGAGCAAAGCGATCTGTTCGATCTTGGCCCGCTTCCAGGGATCGGCCAGCGCGGCGCGATGCGCGATCAGGCGCGTGGTAGTGTGCAGCAGATCGCAGACAATGCGCAGGCCGTGGGCGCGAATGGTGCTGCCGGTTTCGGTAATTTCCACCGCCGCATCTACCAACCCTTCTACCACCTTAGCCTCGGTCGCGCCCCAGGAAAACTCCACAGTGGCCGCAATACCACGCTCGGCCAGGGCGCGCTGCGTGAATCCGACCAATTCTGTGGCAATACGCTTACCGGCCAGGTCTTCCAGCGCACGCACCGGAGAATCATTTTGCACGATGAGCACCCAGCGGGCCGGTTGATCGGAGCTTTTCGAGTAGCTCAGTTCCGCAATTTCGACCACATCGGCCTGCGTTTCCAGAATCCAGTCCCGACCCGTTAGGCCCGCATCCAGCGTCCCGTTGGCGACATAGAGCGCCATCTCCTGGGAACGCACCAACGCGCAGCGTAGTTCAGGGTCATTGATCGTGGGAAAATAGTTGCGACTATGGGGACTAATGGTCCAGCCCGCTTGTTCGAACAGCGCGATGGTGGCTGTTTCCAGACTGCCCTTGGGAATGCCGAGTTTGAGTGGCTGCATGATGGGAAAACTTAACCTGTACCTGGCTGCACCGGGCGGCTAGTTTAACCGCGCCGCCGCTATGAATACACTGGACGAATACACTGGACTGATGCAAACCGTAATTTCGCACTCTTGGCATCTCAGCCCCGCCGCGGCCATCGCCGTGCAACACGCTTTGCGCCAGCACCTGATCGTGCTGGACCAGCTAGGGCCGACCGTGCGTCGGGTAGCGGGCGTGGATGTTGGCTTTGAGGCGGCTGGAACCGTCACCCGCGCGGCGGTGGCGGTATTGCATTATCCGGAACTGCGAGTGGTGGAAACCGCCCTCGCCCGTCGCCCGACTGCCTTTCCCTACCTCCCCGGCTTGCTGTCGTTCCGCGAACTGCCGGCGGTGCTGGATGCGCTGGCGCAATTGCGCGAAACGCCCGACTTGCTACTGTGCGATGGTCAAGGGATCGCGCATCCGCGCCGGTTGGGCATCGCCAGCCATCTCGGTCTACTGGTCGATCGACCTAGTATCGGCGTGGCGAAAACGCGCTTATGCGGAACCCATCAGGAGCCACCGAACCAGCGCGGAGCCTGGACGCCGCTCTACGCCGATGGAGAAATCATCGGTGCGGTATTGCGCACCCGCGCCAACGTCAAACCGGTCTATGTGTCGTCCGGCCACCGGATCAGCCTGGAGACCGCCATCGCCTATGTGCTGGGCTGTTGCACCCGCTACCGTTTGCCGGAAACGACTCGTTATGCCCATCGCCTGGCCTCCAGCGTGCAGATTTAGCGTGGAATGCGGTGGAGCCTGCGCCAAAGGCTAAATGGTGGTGATCCTGGGTTGTCCGCCCATATAAAGCAGGCGGTTGGCCTCATCGAAAAAATCCCGTTCCGGCAACAGCTCGCCGCTGGGGAACCGAATGAGCAATGCGGTGATTTGGCGATCTGCACCTAGCAAAATGTCATCGAAGTTCAGCATGCTGGCGTTGGTGGCCGCGTCTTGCTCGACTTTGATGTTCATCTGATCCAAGGTCATCGACACGTGGTTCAGGCGGAGATGGTTTTCGGGTTCTTGCAAGATCGCTACGACTTTAGCCAGATGATTGTCGAGTGTCGCCGAATCAGCACGCAAGCCGACCAGTTCGGTTTCGATTTCGCGTAAGCGCCGGTCGATGGCGGCCGACGTGGTCATGGCGGAGATCTGCGGATCCAACAAAGACTCCAGGCCGACCTGAGCGTCTTTAAGCACTTGCTTCTTTTTGTGCAGCAGTTGCCGTTGCTGCTGCTCAAGTTGTCGCTTTCTGGTGCGTACGGAAGCCAAGCGCTGGAGCGCCGTCTCGATTAAATAATCAAAGGCCCGTTTTTTGACTTCGCGCCGCGTCTTGGTTTCGCTCCCCGTTGGGAAGGCGACCCGGTGATTGTGAAAGTTGACGGTGATCTGCGGCACATCCCGTCGAATGATGTTGCCTTCCAGAGCAATGCCCAGCACCGTTTTCTCGGTACGTTCCGCTCTCAGGATGGCGTATAGGTCTGTCGGCAAGCCAGCGCCAATGCGCTGGCGATACTGCTGTAGCTCCTTGCCAAAGCTCAGAATCTCCTGGAGCTGCTGAGAGGAGGAAAACAACGCGCGCAGGCGGGGATCGCTGGTGAAGCGGTGGCCGCAAATTTCGATCGGCGGCGGCAACGAATCCACCAGGTCATTGACATAGGCAATGGAGCGCTCCACCGCAGGCCACAGTTTTTTTTGATACTGCCGCGCCATGCGCAGCCGAGGGTCTGTACCGCTCACTACGCGCTCAATCGCGCCTCGAATCAGGGCTGGGTCAAATGGGCCTGTCTGATTCGCCCCATTCGAGAACAGCGATTGCAGTAAGCGGAACATTTATGAGAGACCCTTGCTAAGCGGCGACACAAGACACCTTGGCTCTTGCAACCCGAACCAACCCAAAGACCCTGTGGCAAGGCACCATAGCTTCCCCTCTCCCCCAAGTGAGAGAGAGGATGGACGTCATGAGCAACCAGAACCGGTAGAGGTTTTCTTCAGGATCGCCAAAATTCTATACGACTCTCAAGGTCTGTCTACTGGGCAAGCAATGCCTCCAGTTCACCTGGTTTCGCCGACACAAAGGTCGTTTTATCTTTCAGATAACTGATGAAAACCAGATTAGATCCTGGGTTCTTGCCTTGGGTAAAATCCAACTTTAAGCCTCCAATATCATAGGCTTGACGGCGCGCAACCTTTAAAAAGCCCTCACGGGTCAAAGGTCCCTCCACTGCCGAGGCCATCGCCAGAAACAGCTTCCCCACCAGATAGCCTTCCAGCGAAACATAGTTCAAATTTTGCCCCAGAGCTTTCCGCGCTTCTTCAACAAGGGGCAGGGTTGAATCCAGCGGTGGCATCACTTGCGTTTGTAGCACCTTACCCGTTACGCCTAAATCCTCAAACTTAACCTGCGTGGGATCGCCGGTAGTTGACAACAGACTAAATGCCCACGTTTCTCCCTTGGATCGGGCATAAGCGATGAATTTATAAACCGCATCATAAATACCGACCGTGACCACCAGCCGGCAATGGGTGTTCATGTCTTTTTCCCATTTTTTCAATGAGAGATAGCCTTCACGCCCAGATAACGTATCGCGCTCATAAACCCCCACCGGCCCGGTCTGATTGCGCTTGGGATTTTCTCCGGTCTGGCTGATGACGGCATCCAGCTTGGCCACTATGGCAGCCGTGTTGGGGCGACTGGCCAGCGAAGCGCGTAGTCCCTGCACGCCACTCATCCCATAGGCGTCATTCTGTACATACGCACAGACTTCCGTTGGCTTGATGCCCGCAGCCAGCGCTACGCTAATCACACTCTCTACTTCGTTCGCATAGCTGGCGCGGACCGTCAACACCTCACCCGGCCCGGTAAGCACCGCCCCAGTATACGGCCCCAGCAGCGAGATCTTGTTTTCCGCCAGCAGCGGCAAGATTGCGGTGGCTGTTGGCGTCCCGTAATTCCCAAGCATCAAGAAAATCCCTTGAGAAATCATTTGCTTGGCAATTTCCACTGTTTTGGAGGGAGTGTAGAAATCGTTCTGGGCCAACAGCTTAACCCGACGGCCCTGTACCGTCTGGCTGGCCAAAGCCGCCTCCAGCCCCGCCTTGATCGCTAAGCCGTTCTCTTTTCTATCCCCTTCCAAAGGTAAAAGAGAACCGAGCACGATGGCCTTATCCGTAATACCGCTATTTTGTGCCCAGCTCCAGGGTGTGGCGATGCAACAAGCGAGCATAGCCGCGATCCCCAGCCGGATTTTTCTGTGTATTAGCGCCATGACTTGACCTCCCATTTGGGCCTTGGTCTTTCCACCAAAGCAGGATAAATGATGTGGATAGCTAAGCGTCTAGGTGCCTGACCAAGCGCATAGAGCTATCCTTAATTAAGGAACTCATTGAAATTAATATAAATTAATCTAGATCTAGTTTGAGGCCCCTCCTCATGCTCAGCGGCATTATGTAACTTAAATTTAACGTTTCGTGATTATTTACCACATTAGAAAGTTGATTATAGGTTAAGGATGTCCAAAAATCTGACTGATCGCGGTGTAATCCAGCTATTTACACACCCAAACTGCAACCGCGTTCAAGGCTTACAGCCCTCTGGTTTTTGCAGTGCCACTAATCCCCTATTGCAAGGCTGATAGAATGCGCTGACCTTCCCTTCCAAGCCGATGCTGCTGGTGGCCATGGTCACGACCTAGCCACCCCTGGCCTTTTACCACCGATTTTTGAGGAATCGCCGCATGGCCGGAACTAGCCTTTTAGCTCTTCTCGACGACATTGCCACGGTGCTGGATGACGTGGCGCTGATGACCAAGGTAGCGGCCAAGAAGACTGCGGGCGTCTTGGGTGATGATCTGGCCCTGAACGCTGAGCAAGTGTCCGGGGTGCGCGCGGAGCGGGAACTACCGGTGGTCTGGGCGGTCGCCAAGGGTTCTCTGAAAAACAAGATGATCCTAGTGCCCTCGGCACTCCTGATCAGCGCGGTGGCACCCTGGGCGGTCACCCCGTTGCTGATGGTCGGCGGTGCCTTCCTGTGCTTTGAGGGATTTGAAAAACTGGCGCACAAATTTTTGCACAGCAACGCGGAGCA
>JBATSQ010000005.1:0-15509 GCA_049293375.1 Candidatus Contendibacter sp. | reverse complement strand
AATGGCGAGAGAGTGCAACTCACGGTCGCCAGGCCCAACACCCTCGCGTTGGACTGGCGACCTGATAAGCGAACCAAGTGCGGCGGTGACGGTCAATCCCGACGCATTCAGCGGTTTTCTCGTAGATTATCGTTTACCTTGAAGCAAGGAGAGTTTTCGATGCATCGATTCATAACGTCGCTGTGGCCGCTCGCTGTGGCGGGTCTGCTGTGGGGCGCGCTAGCTCAGGCCCAAAATGCGCCCTATCCCGACTTTGTTGCGTTAGTTGAGCAGTATAGTCCGGCTGTGGTTAGCATCCAGACCAAAGCCCAAAGCCGACCAAGAGAGCCCCTGGAGCACGGCCACCCATCGATTCCCGAAGACAGCCCCTTCCACGACTATTTCAAGCGTTTTTTCGATCAGATGCCCGATCTGCCCACGCCGCCGCGTTCCTCGGTGGGTTCCGGCTTTATCATCTCGGCGGATGGCTATATCGTCACCAACGCGCATGTGGTCGAGGAGGTCGATAGCATCGTCATTGGCTTGAATGATCGCAGTGAATTACCCGCTGAAGTGGTCGGTAAGGATCGGCGCAGCGACATCGCCCTGCTCAAAGTCAAAACCGAAGCCGCATTGCCCGCCGTCAAGATTGGCGAGATCAGCAAGGTTAAAGTGGGCCAATGGGTGCTCGCCATCGGCTCGCCGTTTGGCTTTGAAAGCACCGCGACTCAAGGAATTATCAGCGCTCTAGGCCGCAGTTTGCCCAGCGATAATTATGTTCCCTTTATTCAAACCGATGCGGCGGTTAATCCCGGTAATTCAGGCGGTCCGCTCTTTAATCTGAATGGCGAGGTGATTGGCGTCAACTCACAGATTTACAGCCGTTCCGGCGGTTATCAGGGCGTCTCCTTCGCGATCCCCATCGACGTAGCAATGGAAGTGGTGGAACAGCTCAAAAACGGTGGCAAAGTGGCGCGCGGCTGGTTGGGGGTGTTGATTCAGGAGCTAACCCCGGAACTGGCGCAGTCCTTTGGTCTCGACAAACCACGCGGCGCGCTGGTAGGTCAAGTGATGGCGGATGGCCCGGCGCAGGCGGCGGGGATCAAAGCCGGCGATATTATTATTGCGTTCAACAATCAGCCGGTGCGCTCTTCCAGGGAACTGCCCTTGATGGTCGGTCGCACCCGCCCTGGCGTTAGCACCCCCCTGACGGTCATCCGCGAGGGCAAGGAGCAAAACCTTACCGTGCAAATCAAGGAACTACCAGACGATGGGAAGTCGCTCCGTCAGGCCATTGCGGAACCCGCCGCCCGTAACCGGTTGGGCTTGAGTGTGAGCAACCTGCCTGCGGACCAGCGCCAGGATGGCCAACAAGGTGTATTGGTGAAAGAGGCGCAAGAAGGACCAGCCGCCAACGCGGGCATTCGCGCGGGAGACATCATCACTCGCCTCAACAATGTTGAAGTCACTGATGTAAGCCAATTCACGTCCCTTATCAAGGGCTTACCCATCGGTCGACCGATTCCGATCTTGGTCAAGCGTGATAACGGCGCGCTGTTCCTGGCCTTGACCCTGACGGAAAAAGCCGAATAAAGACCTTCGGCATGGCCGCTCTGCTCCATCTCCTTGGGGTTAGAGCGGTCACACTCGGCGCGTTGCGGCGCGGCAAGCCCTCGTTCACAGCGCACGCGCTTCCGGTACAATAACGCTGCGTTTTATCCAGAAATGCGCCCACGGCCAGGGGTCGTAGGCGCATTTCGCCGCGCCGAGACTTTCCACGACCACGGTCTTCCGCAGCGCGGAAGCCGCGCATCACCAAGGGGATTTTTCCGTGCTCGAAAACTATCGCCAACAAGCCGCTGAACGTGCCGCCCTGGGCATTCCTGCCCTACCGCTCACTCCGCAACAAACCGCTGATCTGGTCGAACTGCTGAAAAACCCGCCCAAGGGCGAGGAAAGCTTTCTATTGGATTTGCTGACCCATCGCGTACCCGCCGGGGTCGATCAGGCTGCCTATGTCAAAGCGGCTTTTCTGGCCGCCGTCGCCAAGGGCGAGACCCCTTGTCCGCTGATTTCCCGCGTGCGCGCCACCGAGTTGCTCGGCACCATGGTGGGCGGCTACAACATCCAACCGCTGATCGATCTGCTCGACGACGCTGAGTGCGCACCGGCCGCCACCAAGGCGCTGTCGCAGACCCTGCTGATGTTCGACTACAAGCACGGCGTCAAGGAAAAGGCCGACAAGGGCAACGCCTTCGCCCAACAGATCATGAAATCCTGGGCCGAGGCGGAATGGTTTACCGGTCGCCCCAAGCTGCCGGAGAAAGTCACCGTGACCGTGTTCAAGGTCACCGGCGAAACCAACACCGATGATCTTTCGCCCGCCCCCGATGCCTGGAGCCGCCCCGACATTCCGCTGCACGGTCTGGCGATGCTGAAGATGGAACGGCCTGGCATTCAGCCCGATGAATCCGGCAAAATCGGCCCGCTGAAGCTGATCGAATCCCTCAAGAAGAAAGGCCATCCGGTCGCCTATGTCGGCGATGTGGTCGGCACCGGTTCCAGCCGCAAATCGGCCACCAACTCAGTGCTGTGGTGGACCGGCGACGACATCCCCTACGTGCCGAATAAGCGTTATGGCGGCTACTGTCTGGGCGGCAAAATCGCGCCGATTTTCTTCAACACGATGGAAGATGCGGGCGCGCTGCCGATCACCGATTGCGACGTGACCCAGATGAACATGGGCGATGTCATCGACATCTATCCCCACGCCGGCAAGATCGAGAAAAACGGCGCAACCATCTCGACCTTCGCCTACAAATCCGACGTGCTGCTGGACGAAGTGCAGGCCGGCGGGCGCATCAACTTGATCATCGGCCGCGGCCTGACCGACTGGGCGCGCGAAGTCCAAGGGCTCGGCCCCAGCCCGATTTTCCGCCGCCCGGTCGCTCCCAAGGATTCCGGCAAGGGCTTTACCCTGGCCCAGAAGATGGTCGGCAAAGCCTGCGGCGTCGCCGGTATCCGTCCGGGCACCTACTGCGAGCCGAAGATGACCACGGTCGGATCGCAGGACACCACCGGCCCGATGACCCGCGATGAGTTGAAAGACCTCGCCTGTCTGGGCTTCTCCGCCGATTTGGTGATGCAGTCCTTCTGCCACACCGCCGCCTACCCGAAGCCGGTGGACGTGCAGACCCACCACACCCTGCCGGATTTCATCTCCAGCCGGGGCGGCGTGGCGCTGCGGCCGGGCGATGGCATCATCCACAGTTGGCTGAACCGGATGCTGCTGCCCGACACCGTCGGCACCGGCGGCGACTCCCACACCCGCTTCCCCATCGGCATCAGCTTCCCGGCCGGTTCCGGGCTGGTCGCCTTCGCCGCTGCTACTGGCTCGATGCCGCTCGATATGCCGGAGTCGGTGCTGGTGCGCTTCAAGGGCCAGATGCAGCCCGGTATCACCCTGCGCGATCTGGTCAACGCCATCCCCTACGCCGCGCTCAAAGCCGGTACGCTGACGGTGGCGAAGGAAGGCAAGAAGAACGTGTTTAATGGCCGGATTCTGGAAATCGAGGGCCTACCGGATTTGAAGGTCGAACAGGCCTTTGAACTGTCCGACGCCTCCGCCGAGCGCTCCGCCGCCGGTTGCACGGTGCGCTTGAACAAGGAGCCGATCATTGAATATCTCAACAGCAACATCACCCTGCTCAAGTGGATGATCGCCAACGGCTATCAAGACCCGAAGACCCTGGAACGGCGGATCAAGGGCATGGAAGCCTGGCTGGCCAATCCGACATTGATGGCGCCGGATGCCGACGCCGAGTATGCCGATATCATAGAAATCGACATGAGCCAGATTAAGGAACCGCTGCTGGCCTGCCCCAACGATCCCGATGACGTGAAGACGCTGGCCGACGTGGCCGGAGCCAAGATCGACGAGGTGTTCATCGGCTCCTGCATGACTAACATCGGCCACTATCGGGCGGCGGGCAAGGTGTTGAACGGCCAGGCTAACATCCCAACTCGGCTATGGATTTCCCCGCCGACCAAGATGGACGCCAGCCAATTAAGTGATGAAGGCTACTATGCTATCTACGGCGCTGCCGGGGCGCGGATGGAAATGCCGGGTTGTTCGCTGTGCATGGGCAATCAGGCGCGGGTCGCCGACAATGCTACCGTGGTGTCCACCTCGACCCGCAACTTCCCCAACCGCCTGGGCAAGGGTGCTAATGTGTATCTGAGTTCGGCGGAACTGGCGGCGGTGTGCGCGCTGCTCGGCAAGATTCCGACCTTTGACGAGTACATGAAGTACATGGGCGAAATCGGCAGCAAGGGTGCGGAGATTTACCGCTATCTCAACTTCGATCAGGTGCCGGAGTATCGTGAGGTGGCGGACAAGGTGAAGCTGGCGGCCTAAATTTCTCTCAACTACCCCGGCAGGGAGGCTGGGGATTTGAGATATAGGCAGAGTACCGCCATCAAAAAACACTGCATAAGAAATTCACCTTTAATAAATCATTATTTTGCCGATTTGTGCAACAACACCACATAAGAAGTGTTTCGATCATCCTTTAGCTTAGGTTATAGCCCACCACTCGATGGGTTGCGTGGCATTGCTATTCTGAGTGTCATGCTTTTCCATACGGATGCGCCTTTCTTAAAAGGCGGATTCCTGGGTGTCGATCTCTTCTTTGTGTTGAGTGGGTTTTTGATTACCTCCTTGCTCGTAGCGGAATTTGATACATATGGAACCATCTCTCTCAAAGATTTTTACATCAGAAGAATACTACGGCTTATTCCTGCATTGATGCTGTTGCTCTTGGTATTTTGCCTACTGAGCTTTTTGCTATTGACCAGCGAAAAAGCCAATCGAAATTACGTTGATGCTCTCATCTCATTGGCTTATGTTTCCAACTGGGCTAGAGCGTTTTCCATGCACCCACCCGATTATCTCGGGCATACCTGGTCATTATCCATTGAGGAGCAATTTTACATTCTCTGGCCTATCGTGCTTCTCTGTTTACTTCGCGTATCGACCCGACGCTTTTACATCGTCCTTTTCGCAATCGCCACCGCCATTATCTCTTGGATCCTCCGAGTTTCTTTTTTAGAGAGCGGCGCTACTCTAGAACGTTTATACAATGGCCTGGATACCAGGGCAGACGCGCTCATGGCGGGCTGCGCGGTGGGCACAGCTTTGATGTCTGGACTGCTAACCAGCAAAAAACCTAGAAAAAATCTAGTGTTGTTTAACCTAACCGCCCTCGTTTCATTCGGGGTTCTATGCGCTTTCTTGATTTTCGGCGATTGGCGGGCCACATTTCTTTATCAATTTGGCTTTATCATTATTGAGCTGCTAGCGGTTATTTTGATCATCGATGTCCTGACCAACCCCAAGAGCATTATTAGAAAATTTTTGGAGATAAAAGAGCTGGTTTGGGTTGGAAGCATTTCCTATGGATTGTATCTCTGGCATTACCCGATTTTCCGGATCATGTTTGAGCTCAACTACGGCTGGTCAATCGTCCTAATCATTGGCTTTCCCGTGACCTTTGCGGTCGCTGTCGCTTCCTATTTCCTCATGGAAAAACCGATCCTCAAACTTAAGAAAGGTTTTTCACATCTCTCTCCTATCGGGTCGCCCGAACCGACTCCCACTCCCAGCGTGCTTATCCGACCGGCTTCCGAACGTGGGTAGCGTAGCGGCTCTGCAACACAGTGAGTCGCGGCGCGATGGCCAGATCAGGGCATCTGCAATAAATCCAAAACGGCCTCGGCGGCCTGGCGACTGGCGTCACGGCGCAGTGCGCGATGGAGCACGTCAAATTCCGTGACCACCCGTTGCCGCGCCTCTGGCTCATCCAGCCAACGCAATACCGCCGCTCCCAAATTTTCCACCGTGGCCGCCTTCTGCATAAATTCAGGCACCAGCTCCCGCCCAGCCAGTAAATTGGGCAAGGCAAAATACGGGCATCGAACTAGTCGGCGCGCTAGCCAGGCGGTCATGGGCGCAACCTGGTAGGCCACCACCATCGGCCGCTTGAGCAGCATTGCCTCCAGCGTCGCTGTGCCCGAAGCTAACAGCACAAGGTCGGCGGCGGCCATCGCCAAGCGCGCTTGCCCTTGCACGAGCGTCAAGGGCAATGCTGGGGCACGCTCGCCACGCATCCGCGCCAGCAGCGTGTAAAGATGGGGCGCCGCCGCCGGCAACACGAACCGTAACGCTGGCCGCTGCGCGTGTAGCCACAACGCGGTATCCAGTAATAAAGGACCAAGCCGGTTGATCTCGCTCACACGGCTACCCGGCAACAAAGCCAGCAGCGTGGCGGTATCCGGCAATTGCAGCGCAGTACGCGCCGCCAGCGGATCGCTACGGTAGGGAATCGCATCGGCCAGCGGATGACCGACGGCTTGCACCGGCACACGGTGGGTCTGATAGAACGCGGCCTCGAAGGGAAACAAAGTCAACATCAAGTTCACGGCGCGCGCGATCTTGCGCACTCGCCACGGCCGCCACGCCCACACCGAGGGGCTGACGTAGTGCACGGTGGGAATGCCACGGACGCGCAGCTTGCGTTCCAGACCCAGATTAAAATCGGGCGCGTCGATGCCGATGAATACCGCCGGAGGATCGGCGCTGAAGCGATGGTGGAGTTGGCGACGCAGGGTCAGCAGATCAGGCAGATGTCGCAGCACCTCCACCAAGCCCATGACCGACAGGCGCTCGATAGGTGCGATGGTCTCAAACCCCAGCGCTCGCATGGCCGGCCCGCCGATACCGGTGAAACGGAGGTTGGGCTGGCGTTCCCGAAGCGCCGCCATCAGGCTCGCACCGAGCAAGTCGCCCGATAGCTCACCGGCGACGATGGCGATGTGCACGCTGCACACCCTAACGGACGATGCCGTTACGCGAGGGTGCGGCGAGAAAATCAGCGAGAATTTGCAACCGTGGATGATCGCGCATCATTTCCCGCACCTGGTCTATCGCCTCCTCCAGGCGCAGATTGGCGCGATAAATCACTTTATAGGCGCGGCGGATCGCCTGAATCTCCTCATCGGCAAAACCACGCCGCCGCAAGCCCTCAGCGTTGATCCCATGCGGCTCGGCGCGATAACCGGCCACCGTCACGTAAGGCGGCACATCCCGGTGCACACCACAGGCGAATCCGCAAAAGCTGTGCATTCCCAAACGGGTGAACTGATACACCAAGGCGAAACCGCCCAGCACTACATCGTCCTCCATATGGACATGACCGGCCAGCGAGGCGCCGTTGGCGAAGATAGTGCGATCTCCCACCCAACAGTCGTGGGCGATATGGACATAAGCCATGATCCAGTTATCGTCACCCAGCCGGGTGAGACCGGTGTCCTGCGTGGTGCCGCGATTGATGGTGACAAATTCACGAATAGTGTTGCGATCACCGATTTCCAAGCGGGTCGGCTCGCCGCCATATTTTTTGTCCTGCGGCATCTCGCCAAGTGACGCAAATTGAAAAATCCGGTTATCACGACCAATTCGGGTTGGCCCTTGAATGACGACATGCGGCCCGATCCAGGTACCAGCCTCGATCTCCACCTGCGGCCCGATGACCGAAAACGGGCCCACCGTCACGTCCGCCGCCAATCGGGCCGTTGGGTCAATAACGGCGCGCGCGTCGATCACGGATGGATGTCCCGCTTGGCGCACATTAGATCGGCCGAGGCAACCAACTGGCCATCGACCTTGGCCTCACAGAGGAATTTGCCAATGTCGCGCTTGATCCGCTCCAGCCGCACCTCTAGGATCAATTGATCGCCCGGCCCGACCGGTCGCTTGAATCGGGCATTGTCTACCCCGACCAGATAGTACATGGAGCGATGGTCGGGCTTTTCAGCTTCGCTTTTGAAAGCCAGTAAGCCCGTAGCCTGGGCCAGCGCCTCCAAAATCAATACGCCCGGCATGATGGGCCGTTGCGGAAAATGCCCCACAAAATAAGGTTCGTTAAAACTGACATTCTTTAGGCCGGTCAGCGCGCGACCCGGCTCAACCGCCAAGACCCGGTCAACCAGCAAAAACGGGTAGCGATGCGGTAAATACTCCAGAATTTCCAGAATCTCCATGGTCTCCAATGTTATATCCTCTCAAACGGTGCCATCGCGACCGCTCATCTTTTCCAAAGCCGCCAGCCGCCGAAACAACTCATCCAGACGGCGCAAGCGGGCGCTAATCTTATTCCATAAGCGGTTCGGCTCCACGGCCAGACCGGAGGAATACACCCCCGGTTCGGTGATGGACTGCGTCACCAGTGACATGCCAGTAATCTGCACCCGGTCGGTAATTTCCAAATGGCCAGCGATGCCGACGCCGCCGCCCACCATGCAGTGCCGACCAATGCGCGCGCTGCCAGCGATCCCGACACAACCCGCCAAGGCGCTATGCGCGCCAATGCGTACGTTGTGAGCCACTTGGATCTGATTATCCAGTTTGACTCCCTCTTCAATAACGGTGTCCTCAAGCGCGCCACGATCAATCGTGGTGTTCGCGCCAATCTCCACGTCATCGCCAATCACCACACTGCCCAGTTGCGGCACTTTGAGCCAGTGACCGGCCGGATCAAGCGCCAAACCGAAACCGTCGCTGCCGATCACTGCGCCCGGATGCGCTAACACCCGACGACCCAGCCGCGCCCGATGACAAACCGTCACCCGCGCGACTAGCTGACTCCCGGCCCCGATCACGGCGTGTTCACCGATCACGCAACCCGGCCCCAGGATCACGCCCGCCTCCAGCACCGCGCCCGCCTCCACCGCGCAATGCGGCCCGATCCACGAATCGGCGGCAATACAAGCGGCCGGGCTCACCCAAGCCGTGGGATGTACGCCTCGACGCGCTTCGGCAGGCGGCGCGAACAAGGCGGCGGCGCGGGCATAGGCGACATGGGGGTTGGCGGCAATCACCGCAGGTGTTGGACAACCCGCCGCATCTCTAGGCGACAAGATCACAGCGCTAGCTCGCGTGGTCGCCAGATAGCCACGGTGACGCGGATGGCTCAAAAAGCTAAGTTGCCCCGGCAGCGCCCGCTGCAAGGGCGCAACCCCGACCACCATGGTCGTGGCGTCGCATCCTTGTAGCTGCGCGTCCGCCGCCGCCGCGATCTGGCCCAGCGTGACCATTTTGCCGCTACTTAGACGTCAGGCGACTCAGTACCTTGTCAGTCACATCCACCTGCGGACTGGCATACAACGTGGCGCTATCATTAACAACCAGATCGAACCCTTGCTCCTTAGCCACATTGGTCACCACTTCCATGACTTGCTTCTGGAATTTGCCCAGCTCGTCATTGCGCCGCAGGTTGAAGTCTTCCCGGAACTCATCACTGGTGCGCTTAAGCTCCCGGGCCTGATTACGAATTTCGCCTTCCAGACTGCGGCGCTGGCTATCGCCCATCACCGCTCCATCCTTGGCTAGTTTCTCTTCCTGACGACGCAAGGCTTTCAGCGCATCATCCAGGCCTTTTTTGCGCGGCGCAAATTCCTGCTCCAAGCGCTTGCTGGCTGCCTCCGCTTGCGGTGCGCTATTTAAGATCTTGGCAATGCTGACAAAACCGATTTTCACATCGGCGGCCTGTACCAGGGAAACCGGCAGCGCCAGGGCCGCCGCGAGCAACACATTACGTACATGTTTCAACGTCAATACCTCCATCGGCAAAATACGGCGAGCCTTCAGCAAGCACGCGCCATCCACTCCAAACGTCGACAGCCTTCAATTGAAGGGGATGCCAAACGAGAACTGAAAAACTTCGGTTTCATCGCCAGACTCCTCATTCAAAGGGGTGGCGACGCTTAACACAATCGGCCCTAACGGCGAAATCCACAGTCCAGCCAAGCCTGCGGAATAACGCAGTTCGCCGACATCAAAATCATCCAGACTGGCAAATACATTGCCGACATCGAAAAATGCTGCTACGCGCACATTTTCGGATTTTTCCATAAACGGGACTGGCAAGATTGCCTGGGTGCTGGCGATGGTTTTGAAGGCTCCGCCGGAGGGTTCGTCATTACTGTAACGAGGTCCCAACGTATTAGCTTTATAGCCGCGCACCGAGCGTAAGCCGCCCGCATAGAAATTCTCAAAAAATGGCAGGCCGCCGGAGCTGCCGTAATCATCGCCATAGCCCACCTCACCGCTGACCGTCCACGTCAGCCAGCTCGCCAGCGGGAAATAGGCGATACCCCGATAGTTCAGCTTGTAAAATTCGGCGTCACTGCCCGGGACGGCAATTTCCGCCGAAAGCTGGTTCAAGTAGCCGCTGGTGGGGAAAATGACGCGGTCGCGGCTATCGCGGGCCCAGCTAATATCCAGCTTGAACTGGTCATAGGTATCCCCATAGCGCCGCACATAGTCATGAATTTCATCCGGTGTGTCAGCCACAGTGTCAATCCACAGGTGCTCGTAGCCCGGAGTCACACGCAAGGAATCAAACTCGTTAAGCGGGAAACCGAAACTCACCTGGGCACCGTAGCTGTTCAATATGTAGTTGGCAGCGTTGGTTTCCGCGCTGTCAATCTCTCGATAGAAAATCCGAAAGCCGCGACTGACGCCATCGACCGTGTAGTAGGGATCATTGTAGGACAGGCTGTAATTCTGGCCGATGTCGCTTTTATTCAGCACCACACCCAGTTGATTGCCTGTACCCAGAAAATTATTCTGGTTAAAGCTGGCGTTTAGCATCAGCCCCGACTCCTGGCCATAGCCAATACCAAACAGTAGACTGCCCGAAGGCCGCTCGACCACGGTAATGTTGGCATCCACTTGATCGCCAGCGCCCGGTACTGGCGCGGTTTCGAGATTGACACTCTCCAGATAATCCAGCCGTTGCAACCGGGTTTTGGAACGCTCCATGTCCTTGGTCGAAAACCAGGCTCCTTCCGCTTGCCGCATCTCCCGCCGCAGCACCTGATCTTCGGTCTTGGCGTTACCCTGGAAATTGACCCGACGCACATACACCCGCTTGCCCGGATCGATAACAAAATTCAAGGCTACCTTGTGAGCTGCGTCGTCCACCCGCGGCACAGCGTTGACGTTGGCAAAGGCATAGCCTTCATTACCCAGGCGCTGGCCGATGGCCTTGGCAGTTTCGGTCAGCTTGGCGCGGGAGAAGGTTTCACCCGGCTTGAGCGTCACCAGTGGCTGCAATTCCGCCTCGGACACCACGCCGAAATCCCCGGTAAGCTGGATTTCATCCACCGTGTACGGCGCGCCCTCGCTCAGGTTGAGGGTGATGTAGACATCCTTTTTATCCGGGGTAATCGAAACCTGGGTCGACTCGACGTTAAATTTGAGATAACCCCGATCCAGATAAAAGGAACGCAAAGTTTCGATGTCAGCGGTCAGTTTTTGCTTGGAATACTGATCGTCCTTGGTGAAAAAGGAAAACCAGCCGGGTGTGGAGGATTGCAACTGCTTGAGCAGCTCTTTCTCCGTAAAGGCCTGGTTGCCAACAAAGGCGATGCGGCGAATGCTCGACACGGGTCCCTCGGCAATCTCCAGGCTAACCGCCACACGGTTACGCTCCAGGGGCCGCGCTTGACTGTTGATCCGCACCGCATAGCGCCCGCGACTATAGTATTGTCGCAGTAGTTCCTGCTCCACCTTATCCAACAAGGCGCGGTCAAACACCCGACCTTCGGCCAGACCCACGCCGGTGAGGGCTTTTTTGAGGTCATCGGTGCTGATGTCGCTATTGCCGGTGATCTTGACTTCAGCGATGGCAGGCCGCTCGGTCACGGTAATCACCAGCACATCGCCCTTGCGCTCCAGGTTCACATCGGCAAAAAAGCCAGTTCTGAACAGTTCGCGGATGATCTCTGGGTATTGCTGTTCCGAAACCGTAGCGCCCACCTGCACCGGCAGATAGTTGAACACGGTGCCGGCGGAGATGCGCTGCAAGCCCTCAACCTGAATATCGCGCACGACAAACGCGGCAGCTTGCGCGCCACCGGCCACCACTAACAGACCCAACGAGAAGATCAGGGAACGATACGATTTCATGAGCACGCAATTATCCAAGGCTGGGTTCGGCGATGTTTAGCCCAGCAGACGGTTGAAATCATTGAATAAGGCCAGCCCCATCAGCAACACGAGTACCACGATGCCGACTCGCTGCCCCATGCCTTGCACCGCCTCGGACAGTGGACTGCCCTTCATCAGTTCAATCAGGTCATAAAGCAGATGGCCGCCATCCAGGATCGGGATCGGCAACAGGTTCAACACCCCCAGGCTGACGCTAATCAGCGCCAGCAGTGATAAGAATGCGAGCAGGCCCGCGTTGGCGGCTTGTCCGGCGAACTGGGCAATGGTCAACGGCCCGCTGATATTTTCCAACGACGCCTTGCCGATCAAGATCCGCCCCAGCATCCGCAAAGTCAGCAGCGACATATCCCAAACCTTGCCTACACCCGCTCCCAGCGCCGCCCATGGCCCATACCGTACCACGACCCGCAAGTCCTCGGCGAGATCATCCGGCACCTCAGCAATCGCGCCAATCAGGCCGATCCGCTCGCCGGTTTTGGCTTGTTGCGCTTCAGGCGTGACTTGCAAGGTGTGCTCAACTCCATCGCGCACAATGCGCATACTGAAAGGTTGGCCTGGATGGCGCTGGATCACCGCGCGCCATTGTTCCCAATCGGCTATAGCCTGATCAGCGGCCCACACAACGCGATCACCCGGCTGCAACCCGGCCCGCTCCGCCGCACCGCCGCGCGTCAGTTGCCCAATCACCGCCGGCAGCGTCGGCTGCCACCAGCGCAACCCCAGATGGGTGAACGCCATTGCGGTATCCTCCCAGGAGTCGTCTTCGCCTACGGCAAGCACCCGGATGCGCGTTTGATCTTCGGCATCGCGCACTTCGACTTCAATCGCCTCGCCCGCCATGGCGCGATCCACCAGCTCCAGTTGGACAGCGCTTAAACCCGCAGTCGGCTTGCCGGCAATGGCGACGATTAAATCACCTTTCTCAAACCCGCCCGCCGCTGCTAATGAACCCGGCTTGGGAGCATCCAGCACAGGCTTCAGGTCGGGAACGCCATGCATGAACATGAGAGCATAGACCAGCGCCGCAAACAGCAGATTGCTGAACGGCCCGGCCAGCACGATGGCCATGCGCGCCCAGACTGGTTGTCGATTAAAGGCGCGCGGCAACTCTGCTGGCTCCACGTTGCCCTCGCGCTCGTCCAGCATCTTGACATAACCGCCCAACGGCAAAATTGTCACCACGTATTCAACGCCATCCCGGCCCAGCCGCCGCCAAAACGGCTTGCCAAAGCCCACGGAAAAACGCAACACCTTGACCCCCAGGCGGCGCGCCACCCAGAAATGGCCAAACTCATGGACAGTAATCAACACGCCCAGAAGCACAATAAAAGCCAGCACCGTCAGCAATGGATTACCGCTCATCTCGCTCCTCCACCGTTTGCGGCCCGATACGCTCGCTGGCCACCGCCCGTGCTTGGGCGTCATCAGCTAGGATCGTCGCCAGCGTATTGACCTCGTGGGCGGGAACCCGTTCCAGAACGTGCTCCACCAGGGCGGCGATGTCGGGGTACGGAATGCGCCGGTCGAGAAAAGCTTGCACAGCGACTTCATTGGCGGCGTTGAGAATGGCGGGCGCGGTTCCACCCGTAGCCAACGCCGCAAAAGCCAGTCGCAAACACGGGAAGCGCGCAAGCTCCGGGGGTTGAAACTCCAACGGCCGCAGTTGGGCGAAATCCAGAAACGCTGCGCCGGATTCCAGCCGCTGCGGCCAAGCCAGGGCATGGGCAATCGGGGTGCGCATGTCGGGGTGACCTAATTGCGCCAAGACCGAGCCGTCCGTGTATTCCACCATTGAATGAACCACGCTCTGGGGATGGATCACGACCTCAATCTGCGCACGCGGCGCGGCAAAGAGCCAGTGCGCCTCGATCACCTCCAGACCCTTGTTCATCATGGTGGCAGAATCGACCGAAATTTTACGGCCCATCCGCCAATTGGGGTGCGCGCAAGCCTGCTCTGGCGTCACCGCGCGCAACTGCTCCAGCGGTGTGGTGCGGAAGGGACCGCCCGAACCGGTCAACAGGATGCGCCGCACGCCGAGCTGTTCCAAGCCTTCGGTCGCAAATCGGGGCGGTAAGCATTGAAAAATCGCGTTGTGCTCGCTGTCGATAGGCAACAATTCCGCGCCGCTCGCCCGCACCGCCGCCATCAACAGCGGCCCGGCCATGACCAGCGCTTCCTTATTAGCCAGCAACACCCGCTTAGCCGCACGCGCCGCAGCCAAAGTGGATAATAGACCCGCCGCGCCAACAATCGCCGCCATGACAGTGGTGACGGTAGGCAAGACGGCGATCCGCTCCAGGCCGGCTGCGCCCGCCAACACTTCCACGGCGCGCCCCGCCGTCCGCAACCGGCGGTATAGCTGCTCGGCCGCGTCGGCATCGACCATGACAGCGTAATCCGGCGCATGGTCCAGACATTGCTGCAACAGGCCCTCGACATTGCGCTGGGCGCTCAGCGCCACGACCCGAAACCGGTCAGGGTGGCGACCCAGCACATCCAACGTGCTGACGCCAATCGAGCCGGTGGAACCCAGAACGGCAACCCCGACACGCCCGCTCATCGCGCCAATCCGTACCAGCCCAGAAAAAATACGGGCGCGGCGGCAATGAGGCTGTCGAGCCGATCCAGCACGCCGCCATGACCCGGTAACAGAGAACCGCTATCTTTCAAACCGCGCTGGCGTTTCAACAGACTCTCAAAGAGATCGCCACCAATGGAGAATCCGACAGTGACCAGGCCGAGCGCCACCCAGCCGGGCCAGCGCGCGCCCACATCCAACACAACGGCACCCGCCACCGAGAACACCAGCGCCGCTGCCACCGCGCCCAAGACCCCTTCCCAGGTCTTGCCTGGGCTGATGACTGGGGCTAGCTTG
Organism: Candidatus Contendibacter sp.; assembly: GCA_049293375.1. Lineage (GTDB taxonomy): Bacteria > Pseudomonadota > Gammaproteobacteria > Competibacterales > Competibacteraceae > Contendibacter. Next base: position 579 of record JBATSQ010000005.1, on the reverse strand, counting down.
CGCCGTCCCCAACGGCGACCGGCAAAATAGGCTCCAATATCTGCGACCCAGATTAGCATCAGTAGAAACAGCACGAGGCCTGGTCCAAACGCATGGTGTAACCCCAGCAATGCTAACCAGGCCGCCGCCAGCGCCGCCACGCCCGCTACCGCTACCGTAACAGACCGGGTTTGCCCGGGCTGGGGTTGGGCGTAGTAAGCTAGCCATATCAAAACACCACACCAGGCCACAAAAATCGGCAGCAAGACGCCGACCACCACGGCGGCATCTCCCGCCAACGGCCACAGACCCAGCAACACCAAGAGCAGGCAACCGCAGTACCACCCCCGATAGCGCATCGGCAAGCCGGCCAGATCAGCCCACTCCCAGGCGCACAGCAGCGTCACCGCCAGCAGGACCGTGCCAAAGCCAGCGACTGGCAGCTTTAACACCACCCAGAGCGTGAACAGCGCCAGCAAGCTGGCGGTGAAAACTCGCTGCTTAAGCATGGGAGTGGCCTGCCACTTGTTCAGCCGTTCGGCCAAAGCGCCGCTGCCGCCCAGCAAAAACCGCGCAAGCGGCATCCAGATCCGCCGCGTC
>JBATSQ010000004.1:0-3754 GCA_049293375.1 Candidatus Contendibacter sp. | reverse complement strand
GGGGCGGCATTATCTTATCAGCTAGCCACAACCCCGGCGGCCCGGACGAAGACTTCGGCATCAAGTTCAATACCCCCAACGGCGGCCCAGCCCCGGAGAAAGTCACCGAAGCCATCTATACCGCGACCCTGCATATCAACCGCTATCATACCCTCGACACCCCAGATATCGATTTGGATCGGCTGGGGGTGACGCAGGTTGGCGAGATGAAAGTGGACATCGTTGATTCCGTGGGCGCTTACGCCGATCTCATGGCGCAATTGCTGGACTTTGGCCAGATTCGTGCTCTGTTCCAGTCCGGTTTTCGGATGCGCTTTGACGCCATGCACGCGGTTACCGGCCCTTATGCGCGGGAGATTCTGGAACGCCGACTGGGTGCGGCGGCGGGCACCGTGGTTAACGGCGTGCCGCTAGAAGATTTTGGCCATGGCCATCCTGATCCCAATCTGGTCTATGCCAAGGAGCTGGCTGATTATCTGTTTGGCCCGGATGCGCCGGATTTCGGCGCGGCCTCAGACGGCGATGGCGACCGCAACATGGTGCTGGGCCGACAGTTCTTCGTCACGCCCAGCGATAGCCTGGCGGTGATTCTGGCCAACGCTGATCTCGCGCCTGGCTACCGCAATCGGGTCACTGGCGTCGCCCGCTCCATGCCCACCAGCCAAGCGGCCGACCGGGTCGCGGCCAAGCTGGGCATGACCTGTTATGAAACTCCCACGGGTTGGAAGTTTTTCGGCAATCTGCTCGACGCAGGCAAGATCACCCTGTGCGGGGAGGAAAGCTTCGGCACCGGTTCCGACCATGTGCGCGAGAAAGACGGCTTGTGGGCGGTGTTGTTTTGGCTGAACATCTTAGCCGCGCGGCGGCAATCAGTTGCTGAGATCGTGCGCGAACACTGGCGGATTTATGGCCGCAACTACTATACCCGCCATGACTACGAAGCCGTAGACAGCGCCGCTGCCAACGAGTTGGTCGACGCCCTGCGCGCCCGCAGTAGCACCCTGCCGGGTCAGAAATTGGGCGCGTATATCGTGTCCTACGCCGATGATTTCCGCTATCTCGATCCCATTGATGATAGCGTCAGCGACAAACAGGGTATCCGCATCGGCTTTGCGGATGGCTCGCGCATTGTCTATCGGCTGTCGGGTACTGGCACCGAGGGCGCAACGCTGCGGGTCTACATCGAAGCCTATGAGGCCGACCCAGCCCGGCATGATCTCGATACCCAACAGGCCCTGGCGGCCTTGATCCAGATCGCTAACAGCTTGGCGGGGATCCGCGAGCGCACCGGACGCGATCAGCCAACCGTCATTACCTGAGCGCGTCGGCTGTCCTGACCACAACCCCGCTTTCGCCAGCGGGGTTGGCAGGATTACTCTTCGGCCTTGATGTGGTATTCCTTAAGCCGACGCTTCAGCGTGGACAGCGGAATGCCCAACTCACGCGCCACGGCGGCTTTGTTGCCCTGCGTCCGCTCCAGTGCCTCCACAATCAAGCGCCGTTCCATGTCCTTGAGATGGGCGCGCGCGTCCGCCGCTGGTTTTTGCGGTTCGGAGCAGGGTTCGGGAGAGCTACTGGTCGGCGTAACGACGAGGGAAGGAGCCGCCTGAACTGGAACGACCGGAGGGGGCGGTTCGGCTGGCGGCGCGGATGCCGACTCGCTGTGCGGCGGCTTGGTGCCCGCGCTCGACGTTCGGGGCAAATGTAAATCCTCCGGGCGGATTTCCCGGTCGCCGCACATGACGGCTGTGCGCTCCAACACATTGCGCAATTCCCGCACATTGCCGGGCCAGGCATAATTTTTCAGGATTTCCATGGCCGCCGCCGACATCCGGCAATTCAATTCCAGGCGCGCGCAGAGATGGCGGGCGATCAGGGGGATGTCCTCGGCGACTTCGCGCAGCGCCGGGACTTCAACCGGCACCACCGACAAGCGGTAAAAGAGATCAGCCCGGAACGCGCCGCTGCGGACCATAGCTTCCAAATCACGATGCGTGGCGGTGATTACCCGCACATCCACCCGCAACGGCTTATCGGAGCCAATAGGCAGTACTTCACGGCTTTCCAACACGCGCAGCAAGCGCGGTTGCAGATCTAGCGGTAGTTCGCCAATCTCGTCAATAAACAGCGTGCCGTTGTGCGCCCGACGGAACGCGCCCTCGCGGGCGTTCACCGCCCCAGTGAATGCGCCCTTGATATGGCCGAATAGATCGTTGCGCACCATCTCTGGATCAGCCACCGAAGCATCGAATACCACCAGTGGCCCGGGCCGGCCGGAAAAGGCGTGTAGGGTGCGCGCCACCAGTTCCTTGCCGGCTCCCGATTCGCCGTGCAGATGCACGGTAGCCGGGGTGGGGGCCACCGCGCGGATCACCCCATACAGCTCTCGCATCCGCTCACTGGCCCCCACCAGTTCGCCCAGGTGATCCTGGTAGGGCATCGCCACCTTGCGTTCTTCGAGGTGCTGGCGAATCCGCAACCGCGAGTAGCCCAGGCGGCATTCTGCGTCCTCTGGGATATACGCCTCGGCAATCCGCACGTCATTGATGAAGGTGCCATTGGTGGAGCCGATATCGCGCAGCAATAAGCCTTCTGGGGTCATGCGAACTTCGGCGTGGCGACGCGATACCGCCCGATCTGTCAAGACGATGTCATTTTCCACCGCAGTACCGATACGCACCACCGGCACGCCCAAACTGACTTCCAAACCAGCGTCCGGTCCAGCGATCACCCGCAATTCGATGGCTTCGAACTGAACCCGTAACTGCGATGGGGATGCCGCGACCATGGCTTCAGTACCATTGCCAAGCGAGGGAGATGCGGCCATGAGGTCACCCAAAGATCGTGAATTGCCCAATTCTAGCTCAGTTTAGTTCGCGTTTAAGAAGTGGCTACTGCCTATCTGCTAGGGCGGGCCAACCGCGAGACCGCATTGTTCCTGGGTCGCGCTAAAATACCCACGGTCCCAACCCCGTTGCGCCACCCATCGCCTGCGTCGAGCCACCCACTCGCTTAATGGACTTTGCACCGCATCATGACTGATCAGCCCCTCTTGCCTTTAGCGCCCGCCCCCCTGCTCAACAGCAGCGATCCTCCTCCCTTTACCCTCTTTAACCCAGAAGGCCAAGCGCCGGTAGTGCTGGTCTGCGACCATGCCAGTAACACTATCCCAGGTGCGCTGCATCAACTGGGCCTAGACGCGGCACCACTGTCCCAACACATTGCCTGGGACATCGGGGCCGCACAGGTCACCCAACGGCTGGCGCTACAACTGGACGCGCCAGCCGTGCTGGGTGGCTATTCGCGTTTGGTCGTCGATTGCAATCGCGCACCTGGTGATCCTACGTCCATTATTGAGGTCAGCGATGGCGTAGTCATTCCTGGCAATTACGGCCTGGACGATACCCAGGCCGATACGCGGGTTAACGCGATCTTTTGGCCATACCACCACGCCATTAGCGAAAGACTAGCGCACCGCTGGCGGCATGGTCGCGGCCAGGCACCGGCGCTGATCGCCATCCATAGCTTCACTCCCCGCATGAACGGGGTCCAGCGCCCCTGGCATCTGGGCATTTTGTGGAATCGCGATCCAAGAATCGCTGAGTTGTTACTGGCCCATCTTGCTCATGATCCCACCCTGTGCGTTGGCGACAACAAACCCTATTCGGGGCGCCTGGTGGGCTTTACCATGAATACCCATGGCGGTGCGGCCGGCTTGCCGCATGTTGAAATTGAAATTCGTCAGGATTTGATT
>JBATSQ010000003.1:0-2320 GCA_049293375.1 Candidatus Contendibacter sp. | reverse complement strand
CCGCCGTCTTTGCGCCAACGGAACAGCCGCCCTGGCTCTACGCTGGCGCGGAACTGATCGCCCAGCGCAAAGGGAATCGCGCCGCGATGGATCGTAAAGCCAAGGTCGCCACCGCTGTAGGCCAATTCGGCCAGGGTGAGCGGATAGTCCGGCAGCAGCCCTTGGGTGCTGCTCTCGACGCGCCAGGTGAGGGTATCGGTGCCGGTGATGCCACCGGCCAGCGCCAGCGGGCCACCGGCGAGGGTGGGGAGGTCGTAGCGGTCGTTGAGTTGGTAGGGGTAGTCGGCTGTAACGCCATCGCCCACGCCTACCCTGATGGTGATGGTGTCACCCAACTTTTGGCGATCCGGGCAGCCTACGCGCAGGGCAAAGCCAAATTCGTAGGTCGATACCGGCTTGCCGTCTTCGCCGATGACGGCCGAGTGATAGTACACATTATTAAATACGGGGAGATACCCTTCTCCATCGATCTCCCAGTAATACGCATCGCCAGGGTCTCGCCAGCACGCACCTCCCGCGCGGCTGGCGTCAGATTTTGGGACCAGGCCCGCCAGGGTGCGGATATGATCCATCTGACTGGCATAGCGCTGGACAAAGGTCTCAATGTCATACGCAAAGCCGCCGCCTGCGGCGGGACTGGCGTTGATGTCCTCGCTGGTCGCCGCAGTCATCGCCTCAGCTTTGGTAATCTGTTCCCAGCTGGTCGTTCCTAGCTCGACACCCAGGCCATCGGCCTGCCCCTGGCCGGTGGTACCCGCTGCGATGCAGCGATAAAAGCCCTGGCCAGCGCTGGTGTAGAAAATGGACACATCCCCGACCGAATAGGCCGTATTCGGCGCGATGCGGGCTAGGGTGGGCGGGATTGGCGTCCCTAGCGTAGCGATCCCGGTCAGATCAGCGCTCAGATCAGTGAGCGCAGTGTCCCAGGCCGTCAGCGCCGCCGTGGTCGGGGTGTCGGAATCGTCAAACAGATCGGCCAGGCACTGGGCAAACAGTGTAGCCGCCGCCTCCATCAGTTGGATATCCAGCGCCGCTGAACGCAGCTCGCCTTGCGCGTCCAATGAGGTGTTTGCAACGATGAAATCGCGTCGCTTTTGGTAGAGCAAAACCAGCCGACTTTGATAGTCGGCGATCAGTGTTGCCATAGCAGGGTCTCTGTCTCCGGTAATCTCAATGCCTAAACAGGCGGGACTAGGCCCGCCGCTGACCTTGCCGTCGGTGCAATCGCATTCCGAGGGCGGGCGGGCGCTCCAAATTAACTTGAGGGTTTTATTGCTGGCCTTGGCTCCTAATTTGGGGTTGTAGAGACAAATGGCTGGGATACCGATTTTGTCATCGGTGGGGCGCGGGAAGGATCGATTAGTAATAGCGATGCTGCCATTTATTGGGCTGCTGCTGGGGTCACGCGCCATGACCGGGACGGTAAACTGCACCGGGCCGTCATAGCGCACGCCGGTCACTGCATCGGGCAGCGCGCCGAGCGCACTGGAGCGCACCGCCCAGGTTTCCGCGCCGATGGGCGTATTGGCCGTACAGGTCACGGAAATGGTTTCGGTCGCGACTTGATCTGTGGCTTTACTCTCGCGCAAGGGCAGCATCCGTTCCGGGGCGCTAGCGATCACCGGCAAGACGCGCGGCGTGGTGCGTAACGGCAGGTCAATAGCGGCGATGCCGCCGGGTTTGCGGTCATTGGCGATGACGCCGACCACCTCCACCAGGGCACTGGCACCCAGCGCCACCAGCAGATCGTAGAGCGTGACTAGACCGGGGTAGGTTTCGGTGGCGTTGCCGTCCGTGACGGTGACCGCGTAATCGCCGGTCACTCGGTGGACGGGGCTGTGCGTGGCGTAATCCGCTGCAAGTTGGGGGCTGACCCCGTAGCGCCATTGGCGGCCATCCCAGCGCTTGTAGTGGCGATACACTTGGCCCAGATCACGGCCAAACGCCAGACGTGGCGCGGTGGCGGGGATCGTCCCATCAGGCAGTAAGGCCACTGCGCCGAAGTCGTGCCGAGCATCCGTCCATTCCCCCGCGTCTTTGTTGAGCGCACTGCTTAATGCCCCCACCGGCTGGGCGGATAGGGTGAGTGCCGGATTGACGGTCAGTTGAATGGCGTTGCCGCCCGCGCCGCCCGCTTTGGCCCGCAGCCGAATCGTGCCCCACAGCACCGCTTCGGCAGCGGTGGTGGTGGTGCCCAGATCGGCCAATGTAACAGCTATGGTTTGTTCGCCTGCGCTTGGATCGGCGCTGAGATCGGTCATCGTGCCGTTGCCCGCCCCGGCAAACACCGGCTGGGAAACACTCACCGTGCCTGATGCCC
>JBATSQ010000002.1:0-16210 GCA_049293375.1 Candidatus Contendibacter sp. | reverse complement strand
CCTTAATCCGTTCGCAAATGCCCATGACCAGTTTCATCTGATGCTCAATTAACAGGATGGTGAGCTTGAATTCCTGGCGGATCCACTGAATGAATTCCATCAACTGGTCGATCTCGTTGGGATTCATTCCTGCTGCAGGCTCGTCTAGCAGCAGCAGCTCTGGATCGATGGCCAAGGCGCGGGCAATCTCCAGGCGCCGTTGCGAACCATAGGGCAGGTTTTTGGCGGTCTCGCCGGCCAAATGGTCCAGTTTGAAAATGCGCAGCAAGCGCTGGGAATTGGCGATCACCCGTTCTTCTTCGCGCCGATAGCGCCCCAAGTGAAACAATGCTTCCAGCGGGCTGTAGCGCACCTGAGCGTAATGAGCGATGCGCACATTGTCCAGCACCGACAAATCCCGGAACAGGCGGATGTTTTGGAAGGTGCGGCCCACCCGCAAGGCGGTGATCTGATGGGGAGTCTTGCCCACCAGCTCAATGCCGCGCAGGCGGATACTCCCTTCACTGGCCCGATAAACGCCGGTAATCAAATTGAAGATGGTGGTTTTGCCCGCGCCGTTAGGGCCAATGATCCCCATCAAATCCCCGGCGCGGAGATCCAGATTAAAATCCGCAACCGCGCACAACCCGCCGAAAAAATGCTTGACCTTCGTCGCCTCAAGCAGCGTCATGGCGCCCTCCGTGGCCAACGGGTCGGTCCTGCGCATCCAGATCCCGTTTCGGGATAAACCAGCGGAATTCCCGCAAACCCATCATGCCGCGCGGCCAGTACAGCATCACCAGTACCAACGCCAAGGGCATGATGACCATGCGCCATACCCCCAGATGGCGGATGAAATGCTCGTTCAATGGATCGAACAGGATGGCAGGCAACCAGGATAATAGCGCCGCGACGGTGGACGGGCGCAATAATTCCAACAATACGGTATATACCGTCGCCCCCAAAATAGAGCCGCCGATGGAGGCAATGCCACCCAGATAGACCATAATCAGGATATCGGTGGTCTTGATAATGTCGAATACGCGGGGACTGATAAATTGCAACAGATGGGCGAACAGTGCCCCGGCGACGCCGGCGAAAAGCGACGACACCATAAAAGCCAGGAACTTCACTCGGCGAGTGTTGACCGTCATCAGGTCGCTGGCAATCTCGTCTTCGCGGATAGAGAGTACGCCGCGCCCGTATTTGGAGTACACGAAGTTACGCACGACCCATATCGAAACTACCACCCAGAAAAACACCCAGGGTAGCGTGGTCAGTCGCTTAATTCCGGGAATACCGCGCGGCCCGCCGATGGCGTCGATATTTTCGATCAACGACTTGACGATCATCAGGAAGGCCAGGGTGATGATCGCCAGATAATCGCCGCGCACCTTGAACGACGGCACCGCCACAATTAGCCCCAGCAGCGCCGCCGCTAGGCCGCCGACCAGCACCGCCACCGGAAACAGGCCGGGATAGGCGGCCACCGGCAGCACCTTCTGGGTCAACAGGGTGGCGGTATAAGCCCCCACTGCCATAAACCCGGCGTGCGCCAGCGAAAACTCGCCCATATAGCCATTGACCAGATTCAGGCTGACCGCCAGGATGATATTGATGCCGACATACATCATCACCAGTTGCACATACTTATTAAACAGATTGTACTCAGGAATGGCGACGGCCAGGCCAAAGCCGATGACCAGCAACACCGGCAACAACCACCGTTGCGCCATGACCCGCTCCCAGGTGTTCCGCAGCATGGCGTTCATACCTTTTGCGTCCGTGGCTGGCCTAAGATACCGTAGGGCCGCACCATAATCAGCAACATCAACAGGCCAAAGGCGATGAAATCCCGATAGGTTGAAGGCAGCACAGCGGCCACCATGATCTCCACGCCACCTAGAATGAAGGCACCGATCATGGCCCCACGGATGTTGCCAATCCCACCGACCACGGCGGAGATAAACGCTTTCCAGCCCACCATGATGCCCATATAGGGATCAATCACCGGGTAGGCCAAACCATACATGGTGCCCGCCGCCCCGGCTAGCCCAGCGCCGATCGCAAAAGTGATGGAAATGATTAAATCCAGCGGTATGCCCATCAGCGGCACAAAGGTCTTATCCCAGGAAATGGCGCGCATCGCCATCCCCACCGGCGTGCGATAGACCACATAGTCCAACACCACCATGAGGCCCAGGGATAAAAAAATGATGATCACTTGCAGGGAGGACAGGGAAACGCCGCCTAGATTCCAAGTCACATTGTCCAGCAGCGGCGGAATGTTCTTGGGATAAGGGGCCAAAGCCAGCGTAAAGTTTTCCAGAAAAATGCCGATACCCAGCGCGGTGATGATGGCCGACACCCGCGGCGCATGGCGCAACGGTTTGTACGCTAGCCGCTCGATCAGCACACCGAGCAGGGCTGCGCCCAGCATGGTCAGCAGCAGGGTTGGCACGAACGGCATGCCCAGATAAACCGCGGCCAAAAAACAGAAAAAAGCCCCGATCATGAAGACATCGCCATGGGCGAAATTAATCATGGTCAAAACACCATAGACCATGGTGTAGCCCAAGGCGATCAGGGCGTAGATGCTGCCCAGTTGCAGGGCGTTCAGAATTTGTTGCAACCAGTAAATCAGGGCTTCGCTCAAGATCGTGACTCGCGGCGATGCTGGGGTGACAAGAAAAAGGGCGGCCTGGCCGACCGCCCTCGCCTACGTTGCAGCGCCCTTATCCCTTAAGCCATTCCTTGGGGATGGACGCGCAACCCATGGCACCTGCTCAGTGCAGGCGCAAGCGCCTTACGGATTGGCATTAGTGAAGTAGGTGAACTTGCCGTCCTTGATTTGCAGGATAACCGCGCTCTTGATCGGATCCCGCGAGGTCGCTTCGAACTTCATATCGCCCGTAACACCCTTATAGCTAGGCAGTACCGCCAAGGCGTTGCGGATCGCTTCTCGATCCGTTTTGCCCGCGCTCTTGATGGCGCCAAACAGCAGGCCAAACGCATCGTAGGTGAGCGCCGCCACATCATCCGGTTTAGCGCTGTAAGTCTTTTCGTAATCGGCGATGAACTTCTTGGCAACCGGCGCGGCATTGTCAGCGGCATAATGCGTGCTGAAGTAGTAGCCGTTCAGATCAGCCCCGCCCAAGGTCAGCAGCTCATTACTGCCCCAGGAGTCGCTGCCAATAAACGGTGTGGTAATACCCAAGCGTTTGGCTTGCTGCACTTGCAGCGGCACTTCGCTGTAGTAGTTGGGCAGAAAGATGACATCGGGCTTGGCGTCTTTGATCTTGGTCAACTGCGCTGAGAAATCTTTGTCGTTAGTCGTATAGGTCTCAAAAGCGACGATTTTACCGCCCAGTTTTTCATAGCGCTCCTTGAAGACTTCGGCGATGCCCTTATTGTAATCCGAGGCCACGTCATAGAGCACAGCCGCCTGCTTAGCCTTCAGGTTCTCCAACGCAAACTTGGCCAAGACGCCGCCTTGAAAGGGGTCAATAAAGCAGGCCCGGAACACATAGTTTTTGGGTTTATTGGTTGCGGTATCCAGCGTGGTTTTGGGGCTGGTCGACCAGGGCGTGATTAACACCGTCTGCGAGCTTTCGGCGATTTCGGCGGCGGGAATGGCGTAGCGGCTGGCGTTAGGACCGACGATCGCCAGCACTTCGTCCTGCGTAATCAGCTTCTGGGCGGCGGCGGCCGCTTGATCCGCCTTACCCGCGTTATCCTCAACCACCAGGCTGATCTTCATTTTCTTCTTGCCGACTTGCAGGCCGCCAGCATCATTGATCTCTTTAACCGCCATTTCAGCCGCATTCCGGCAGGACGCGCCCACGGCGGGCATATCGCCGGTCAACTCCGCGATCACACCGAGCTTGATGGTTTGATCAGCCCCCCAGGCGGCGAGGCCTAGACCGGCCAACACCGAAAAAACAGCATGGATAAGGTTTTTCTCATGGTCTTCCTCTCAAAAAATGTTTGATTCCCAAAAAGCCGCTGCAGGCACCGAGGGCGATGAACCCTTGCTTACCTCTGATTCTGGCCCCATCCGCCCCTGCTGATTATAGCCTTGCTCCAGCGATTTGCGCCGTCGGCTACAAGGAACCCTTCGCCTCCCAGGTTGGGGAGATGATTTGTTCGGAGCGCTTGCGACACGCGACTTCCAATTGCTTGACAATGGTCTCCATATCGATCAGCTGACTCCTAATCTCGCGGATTTCTTGCAGACAAAACAGCACATCGACATCCATTTCCAGCTCTTTCTTGCGCTCGTTGCGCTCGGCTCGCTCCAGAGCAGCCTGGATGCTTTCCGATGAGTCCACCTTAACGCCCAATAGTCGAATAAACACGCGCAATTTCTGTTGCTGCTGAATCGCCCAATGATTGTACATACGTAGCAGCTCATAGCCATCTTCGATCGAATAGGCTTTGTAACGAAACTTGAGCTTGAGGTCGTCAAAGCTACTTTGCCGTAGCGCCCGACCCTCTTTCCAATGTTCCACGGTCTGCCGAAATTCGATGGGCAGAAAATCCACTCCGGTTTCGATGCGGTTTTTGATAAATTCCAATTCCCTCATCTCCTTGCCCACCGCCTCTGCGGTCAAGCGTACCTGTTGGCGCACAGCATCGGTTCGGGTATAGGTTTTCTCCGGCGACCGCTGATGAGGGGCCATGACCGCTAACAAGCGGCTACTATTCTGTTCTGCGACCACCCATTCGGTGATGGCCTTCTCCACAGCGCGCAAGCGAAAGTCCATCTCTTCAACCTCTTGCCGTTCCCGATTCGCCCGGCGTAGTTGCAGGCGCTCTGCCTCGGCCTGTTCAGCCGCCGCCCACTCGGCAATGGCCTGCTCCACCGCCTCTTTTTCATGGGCTGCCTTGGCCAGCGCTGCTTGCTCCTGCGCGGCCCGTCGGGCCTCCAGTTGCCCTGCCGCTGCGCGCGCATTTTGGGCGGCGGCGGCGGCGGCTTTGATGGACGCAGCTTTAAGGGCTGCGGTTCTGATAGAGGCTGTTTTGACGGCGGCCTCTTCTGCGGCCTGTCGGCGGCGATCCTGGCCACGACGCGCCAACAGCCAACCAATCCCGGTGATGACTGCCACGCCCCCCAAGATTCCCAACACCCAGATCAGGTCTGTCAATGGCCACGCACCCATGCACCGGCTCCCACAGCGATTGCATTCTCAAAGCAATTTCAACGCGCTCAGATCAGCCCTCAATCGGCCTGAACCAGCGATAAGCAAGAACAACACCAACCAGCGATCAGCCTTCCCCACCAAACAGTTCCAGCACGCGCGGCAGCAGGAGCGCCAGCTCGCCGGTCATCAGGGCGTATTCGGCATCGAAAATCTCTTCCGGCGACGGGTTCGCCGGTTCGTTGGCGGCTTCCCGCACCACATCGAGAAACCGTAGCCGCCGCGCCACCAGCGTTTCATCCAGAATGAAGGTGAGCCGCTCATCCCACGTTAGGCCCAGCCGGGTCACCTGTTTACCCGCCTGCACATGGCCACGAATTTCCGCGCTGGTCAAATCTTGGCCCTGACAGCGTACGAGACCACCGGCAGCGCCGCTCTCGCGCAACTCGCACACATCGCCCAGGGCAAAGCCATCCGGGGCCGCGCCCTCAGCCACCCAGGCCGTCATCACCGCCGCCGGTGTCCAGGCTAGCTTGGGCGGGGCGACGGCCAGGGAATCCAGGCTTTTGCGCAGCATCCCGGTAATTTCCTCAACCCCGCGCGGACTGGCGCTATCGATCACCAGCCAGCCAGCCACCGGATCCAGATAGCTATAGCCAAGTCGGCTGCGCGTAAGCGCGCGCGGCAGCAGCTCGCTCACCAGATTCTCGCGCATTTCCTGCTTTTCGCGCCGCCGCACGGGTCGTCCCTCCTGCTCTTCAATGGCGGCGATGCGCTCGGCCAGGGCCTGGTTGACCACCATAGCCGGCAGCACTTTCTCCTCGGTACGCAAACACATCAGCAGGCGACCATCCACGCTATGGATCAGATCGACCGCTTTACGCCCTAGCGGCGGCGTCCAGCCAATGGCGCTGGGCTGATGGCTGGGACAGGGCTGGAACACATAGCGCTCCAGCCGCGCCGCCAGGGCTTCAGCAGTGTAGGGAAATGGCTCCGCTAGACGCAACAAGCTGAGATTTTTGAACCACATCGTCATTGTCCACCGCCAAAAGGGCCGGTATTATCTGTCAGTTGTCAAGCCCTCGCCAAGGTGATAACTGTGCTCGCATCCGCTATCGGCCCGGGGCAGCGGCGAATCCACAGTGATTTTCATATTGCACCGCAGCAAAAAGTCTGTTATGCTGCAACGCAACAAGATGGTTAATTATCGTAACAACCTTTTGGAGTGCTTCCATGAGCAATGACGTAATGAACAAAGTTTCCGAACAATATCAGAATTTCCTGGCTCCGGTGATTAAAGCCAACAAGCTCTCGGCCGCCAATCTGGAGACGCTGGTCAATTTCCAGCTGAATGCCCTGCAATCCTACGTGGACATGGCGATCACCCGGATGAAAGCGGCGGCGGACATCACCGATCCGGCCAGCCTGCAAACCTTTATGACCAGCCAGGCCGAAGCAGTCGCCAGTCTGCATCGAAAACTGATGGACGATAGCAAAGTGCTGACCGATCTGACGGCGCGCTTCAAGGCTGATTTCGACAAGCTGGTGCAAGATAGTCTGACTGGCTTAAAGAAGTAAGCCGATTTTTGCAAACGCGGTTGGGTGACTGTGCTTCCCAATCGCAAGGGGTGTGCTCTCGCAGCTAAATCATCGAAGATTTGGCCGCGAGTGTTGCGTGCGTCGCTTTACCCTCCGCGCTGATTCCTGCCAAACCGCCACTCTCTTGCTGGTCTGATGTCTCGCACTCGCACCATTGTTGGCCTATCCGGCGGCGTGGATTCCTCAGTGGCCGCCCTGCTGCTCGTCGAGCAGGGCCACGAGGTGCATGCGGTCTTCATGAAAAACTGGGACGATGGCCAAGACACGGGCTATTGCGCCGCCGCCCAAGACTTAGAGGACGCCCGCGCGGTCTGTGCAACGCTGGCTATTCCGTTGCATCAGGTCAATTTTACCGCTGAATATCGCGAGCGGGTATTCCGCCTTTTTTTGGCCGAGTACCAGGCGGGCCGAACGCCCAACCCGGATGTACTGTGCAACACTGAAATCAAATTCAAGGCGTTTCTCGAGCATGCTCGCCGCCTGGGCGCGGACTGCATCGCCACCGGCCACTACGCCCGTCGCCTGGAGCGCGATCACCAGTTTGCCTTATTGAAGGGCTTGGATCCGGGTAAGGATCAAAGCTATTTCCTGCACGGCCTCAGCCAGGCGCAATTGGCTAGCGTACTGTTTCCACTGGGTGAGCTACGTAAGCAGGCCGTGCGGGAGCGCGCCGCCGCCGCCGGCTTGGTCACGCACGACAAAAAGGATAGCACCGGTATCTGCTTTATCGGCGAGCGGCCTTTTCGCGCTTTCCTCAGTCGCTACCTGCCCACCCAGCCCGGACCGCTGGAAACACCAGACGGCGAGCGGCTTGGCGAACATACGGGCCTGATGTTTCACACCATCGGCCAGCGCCAGGGATTGGGGATCGGGGGCCGCCGGGAAGGCGGCGGCGAAGCATGGTATGTCGCGGCTAAGGTGCTGGAGCGCAACGCCTTGATCGTGGTGCAGGGGCGTCACCACCCCGCCCTGCTTCATCGGCGGTTGCGCGCAGTAGCGCCGCACTGGATCGGCGGCGCGCCGCCCACCGCTCCGCTGCTCTGCCGGGCCAAGATTCGCTACCGCCAACCGGATCAGGACTGCGTACTGGAAACCATCGCCGCCGACCGCCTTGAGCTATGCTTCGTTGAACCGCAATGGGCGGTAGCGCCGGGCCAGGCGGTGGTTTTTTACCAGGACGATCAGTGTCTGGGTGGCGCTACAATCGCGCTCGCTTACGATTGAAGACTGCATTTGCCCTCCGTTCCCATCACACGATCCCATTCACGATCTCATGCCTCAAACTGATCATGACCGCGCCATCGCGCTGGCGGGCTTGCTCCAGGCGGTCGATCTGGTGCGCGGCATCGCGCGGCGCGGTCAGGCCAACCCGGAAGATACTGCGACCTGCTTGAACAGCCTGCTCCAGATCGACGCCGTCAACAGCGCTGCAATTTATGGCGGCGTTAGCGGCTTACGCGCTGGCTTGCACCTGCTCGAACAGCAGCTTCACCAACCGCAAGACCTAGAGCTGACCCGTTACGCAGTTACGCTGCTGGGACTGGAGCGCAAGCTGGCCCGCCGAGCAGATCTGCTGCGCACCCTACGCGCGGGCATCGAAGACGCCGCGCGTAATCTGTCAAACTTCCCGGTCGATCATGTCAACAGCATCGCCCGCTTTGCGGACCTGTATCTGCAAAGCCTCAGCCTGTTAACGCCGCGCATCCTGGTCCATGGCGAGCCGGTGCATTTGAATAACCCTGATAACGCGAACCGGATTCGGGCGCTGCTGCTGGCCGGGGCGCGCGCCGCGATCCTGTGGCGGCAGAGCGGCGGCGGCCGCTTGACCTTGTTATTGCGGCGCAATCCCTTATTGCGAGAAACCCGGCGCTTGCTCACGACGCTGGAGTAACTAGCAGCCAGCGGTCAGTATTTGCGACAGGCTTCCATCACGTTGGCTAACTGCCCGATCTTGTCCAGCACCCGAGCGAGTTGCAGGACATCCGTCACCTCCAAAGTTAAGCTCATGTCGGCGATGGCGGTGTCCCGATCGGTTAAGGTATTGGCTCCGAGTACATTGACCTGCTCGTTGGCCAAAATCGAGGTGATGTCGCGTAGTAGGCCGGAACGGTCATGCGCCACTACCTGAATAGCCACCGGATAGGTCGCCACGGTCTCGCCCCAACTGACTTCAATGATGCGCTCACGATGGCGCTGGGCCAGCCCAAGCAAATTAGGGCAATCCTGGCGATGAATGGTCACACCGCGCCCCTGGGTAATGTAACCGGCAATCGGCTCAAACGGCGCTGGTTGGCAACACTGCGCCAGTTGAGTCAGCAACCGACCCATACCCCGGATTTTTACATTGCTCTGCCCAGAACCGGCCTCGGTGGGGCGGGGTTTGCGCGTGATTGGCAGGAACTCCCTGCTCAGCACCGCTGCCGGTAGTGCGTCCTGGATGCGAGCCATGACTTGCGCCATGGTCAAGGTGCCGTGGCCCAGCGCGGCGAACAACTCCTCGGTGCCACTAAAACTGAGCTTTTCGGCGACCTTGTCCAGCTTGAGATGGCGTATTCCCAAACGCTGGAATTCCCGTTCCAAGGTCGCGCGCCCGGCGGCGATGTTCTGATCCTGATCTTGCTGGATAAACCACTGCCGAATCTTGGCGCGCGCGCGCGCGGTCTTCACATAACCCAACTGCGAACTTAACCAGTCACGGCTGGGATTGCCGACCTTGGCGGTTAGCACATCAACCTGTTCGCCGGTCTTCAGCTCGTAGGTCAGCGGTACGATGCGACCGTTGACCTTGGCTCCCCGGCAGCGATGACCCACCTCGGTGTGGACATGGTAAGCAAAATCCAGCGGGGTTGCGCCCTGCGGCAGTTCGATAATCGCACCTTTGGGTGTGATGGCGTACACGCGATTCTGCAACGCCTCGTTTTTGAAGCGTTCCAGCAGGTCGCCCGCAGCGCCATCGTCGTCCCGGAACTCCAGCATTTGCCGCAGCCAGGCGATGTGTTGGGCGTCAACGCCGCCGACTTCCGCGCCGCCTTCTTTGTAACGCCAGTGCGCGGCCACTCCCAGTTCAGCATGCTGGTGCATGGCGACGGTGCGGATTTGCATCTCCACGGCTCGGCCATCCGGCCCGACCACCGCTGTATGGAGCGACTGATAGCCGTTGGGTTTGGGATGGGCAATGTAATCATCGAACTCGCACTGGATATGGTTCCAGCGCGCGTGAATCACGCCTAGCGCAGCGTAGCAATCGTTCACCGTATCGACTAGCACCCGCACTGCGCGCACATCGAAAATCCGCTCGAAAGCCAGCTGCTTGCGCTGCATCTTGCGCCAGATGCTGTAGATGTGCTTGACGCGCCCCCCCACTTCGGCGCGGATGCCCGCCTGCTGCAAAGCAGCGTGCAAGTCCTCCATGACTCGGCCGATGTAGCGTTCCCGGTCAGCCCGGCGCTCGTCCAGCGCGATGGCGATCTGTTTGTACGCGACGGGATCCAGCGCGCGCAGCGCCAGATCTTCCATTTCCCATTTGAGCCGACCCACTCCCAGCCGATTAGCCAGTGGGCTGAATAAATCCAGGGTTTCCTGCGCCACCCGCTGTTGTTCAGCCGTGGGCAACACACTCAACTGACGCAGGGTGTGCAACCGAATCGCCAGTTGAATGAGCACCACTCGCGCATCCTGGGCCATGCCCAGCAACATTTTGCGCAGTCTTTCCAACTGCCCCTGGGCGTGGCGGCGGCCCTGATGCAGCTCGCCGATCACGTCCAGCCTGGTCATGCCCTCGACCAGCCGAGCTACATCGGCACCGAATTCCTCCCGCACCAACGCCGGGCGCAATTGGCCGGTGGCGACTGACTCATACAGCAGGGCCGCCGCCACCACTTCATGATCTGCGTTGAGATCGGCCAGCAAATCGGCGACAGCCAGCTCCGGCTGACCACTCAGGACATAGGCCCGGCGCAAGGTCTCGATATGCGCGGGCAACCACGGCTCTGGCAAGGACATCAGCCAGGTATCGAAATCCGCACCGCTCAGCGCGGCTTGCCTGGACGCCACCATGGGGTACCCCCAAACTGCAATGGATCATGTCAGCGAAAGCAACCGGCTCCACCGTTAGACCAGGCGACAGCGAGCGGGGCCATGCGCTTGGCGGCGGGCAGGAGAAATACAGAGCGTACTGGGCGGGAAACACGCGAAGAGGAAGGCACGAGGCCACCCGGCAGGGCCTCCCCTCCACACCGAGGCGGCGGGAGGGTCACAACGAGGATAGCGCAGTTTAGTTGTTTTTGGCGCCTTGATCCACCCACTTGCGGATCGTCGCCAGATCCGCTTCCGGCAGTTTCACCTTGCCATGGGGCATATGGATGGACGGATCGACACCAGGGCGACCTTCAATGAGCCGATTCAGGCTGCTGTTAAGACTTTGTCCCGCCACGATGACCGGCCCCATCTTGGTACCCTTCATCAATTCAGCATAAGTACTCAGCGCCAGACCACTTTTTTCATAGCCTTCGGTGTTGGGCGCTGTGTGGCATTCCAAGCACTGGGCCTTCAGAATGGGATAGACCTCTTTTTGAAAGCTAACCGGTTGGTCGGAGTTCGCACCGCAACCCGCCAGCATGGCGAAGCCTAGAACCAACGCGGATGCAAGCAATGGACGAGATTTCATGGATCACCCTTTGAGGACATTGGTTTGGATGAGTTTGAATGGGTTTGGTTGCGCTTGAATGATACGGCCATCATCTTATCAAATCTCCAGCCATATCCTCACGAAAAACACCCTTTAACGATTCGGCGTTATACTTAGGAAACTGAAGCTATGGTGTCGTCCGCCGCTCACTGCTCACCGTTTTCCGCTACCCAGCGACCCCCTGGCGCTTGCGACATCGCCAAATCCAGCTATGTGCGGTTCGTGGTTTGTGCCACGTTCGCGTATGGCCTTTCCCACCGTCAACAGAATACAGGATGAACAACGTGACGAGTCCAAAACTCCAACCTGAACTACAACGTATCATCGAAGCCCGTCACCACGACCCCTTCGCCGTGTTGGGCCGTCATCCGCAGGACAAGAAGATTGTGGTGCGCGCCCATCTGCCTTATGCCGAGGAGGTACATATCGCGGAGGGCCACCTGCCGATGGAACGCATTCCCAACACAGATTTGTTTGAGTGGCACGGCAAGCCAGAACAGGTTCCCGAACGTTATCGCCTGATCTGGCGCGATGCCGAGCATCATGAACATATCGCCCATGATCCCTATTGCTTCCCACCACAGTTGGGCGATCTGGATTTGTATCTGTTCGGTGAGGGTAAGCACTGGCACGCCTACCGCTTTCTAGGGGCGCATACCCACCAGGCTGATGGCGTTGCTGGCGTGCTGTTCGCCGTGTGGGCACCCAACGCCGAGCGAGTCAGCGTCATTGGCAACTTCAACCGCTGGGATGGTCGCATCCACCCGATGCGCGCGCGCGGCGGCGGCGGGGTGTGGGAGCTGTTCATTCCTAATCTCTGTGCGGGCGATTTGTATAAATTTGAACTGCGCAATCGTAACAGCGGCGTGGTTTTCCCCAAATCCGACCCCTATGGCCGCCACTTTGAGCTACGGCCCAGCACCGCCACCATTGTCGCCAAGCCCGATACATATGCCTGGCGCGATGCGGACTGGCTGGAGCAGCGTAAAGCCTCTGACTGGCTCCACGGGCCGATGTCGGTTTATGAGGTGCATCTGGGCTCCTGGCGGCGCGGTTGGGAAGGCGAGTTTCTGAATTACCGCGAACTGGCCCGCCAACTGGTGGATTACGTCAAGGAAATGGGCTTTAGCCATATTGAGCTGCTGCCGATCACCGAGCATCCCTTTGACGCCTCCTGGGGCTATCAAACCTCCGGCTACTACGCCCCGACCAGCCGCTTTGGCACCCCGGACGATTTCCGCTACTTCGTCGATTACTGCCACCAGAACCACATCGGCGTCCTGCTCGACTGGGTGCCGGCCCATTTTCCCAAGGATGCTTCCGGCCTGGCCCGCTTCGATGGCGAACCGCTGTACGAGCACGCCGACCCGCGCAAGGGCGAGCATCTCGACTGGGGTACGCTGATCTTCAATTTTGGCCGCTACGAGGTGAAGAACTTTCTGCTCTCCAGCGCAATGTACTGGATCGAGGAGTTCCATATTGACGGTTTGCGCGTCGATGCCGTGGCCTCCATGCTGTATCTGGATTACTCGCGCAAGGAAGGCGAATGGATACCCAATAAGTATGGCGGGCGTGAGAATTTAGAAGCGATTGATTTTCTGCGTGAACTCAACACCGTGGTGCACAGCGAGCACCCAGGCGCGATGGTCATCGCTGAGGAATCCACTTCCTGGCCGCAGGTCACCCGGCCAACCTACCTAGGCGGTCTGGGCTTCAGCATGAAGTGGAACATGGGCTGGATGAACGACACCCTGCGCTACATGGCGCAAAGCCCGATTCACCGCAAGTATCACCACGACCTGTTGACCTTCAGCATGCTGTATTGCTTCACCGAGAATTTCATGCTGCCGTTCTCGCACGATGAAGTGGTGCACGGCAAAGGTTCCATGGTCAACAAGATGCCCGGCGACGAGTGGCAACGCTTTGCCAACCTGCGCTTGCTGTATCTGTATATGTTTACCCACCCGGGCAAGAAACTGCTGTTTATGGGCACTGAGTTTGGTCAGGGCACCGAATGGAACAGCGCCACGACCCTGGATTGGTATGTGCTGCAATACGACTTCCATCGGGGGATGCAGATGCTGGTGGGGGATTTAAACCGTCTCTACCACAGCAGCCCGGAGCTGCACCATTACGAATTCGAGTGGCAGGGTTTTTCCTGGATCGATTGTCACGACGCTGACCAATCGATCGTCAGCTATCTGCGCAAGAAGGAGGACGATTTTCTGGTGGTGGTCATCAATTTCACGCCCGTGCCGCGCCAGGGCTACCGCATTGGGGTGCCACGCCCCGGGCGCTACACGGAAGCCCTCAATTCCGATTCCCACTTTTACGCCGGTAGTGGCGTGGGCAATGGTGATGTGGAGTTGATTGCCGAGGAACGGCCCTGGATGGAGCATCCCTATTCCATCGTCATTACCGTACCTCCGCTGGGCGGCCTGGTGCTCAAGCCAGAAGCGCTGCCCAAACTGATTACGGCGACTCTGACCGAAGAGGCGGAGCCTTCTGCCGTGACTACCGAAGCGACCGAGACTCCCGCTGCACTAGCAGCGCCAGTAGAGAATATGGTTGCTCCCAGCTCAGTCCCTGCCAAGAAGAAAAAGGAAGTGGCGCAGCCGCAGTAAAGTCTGGCGCTCTACTACTTTCTTCTCAACCCATCCAGCCGTGAGACGTGATACAAAGTGGATTCGCGTCCCACGGGATGTTTGGGCCAATGGCTACGCGCTCATGGCTATTGCTCACGGTACTGGATCGGAGATCCTGCACCTTAAGAATTAGAGCTTTGAGCGCCGCCTTCCCGCCGGTTGCGCAATACCGACACCCTTGGTGCGTCTGCGTTGCGGCTGCACCTTGTGCGCTTGTGCGCGGGCGAATTCGTACACTGCGCCGAAGGTGGCAAAAGCTTCGGCGCTGATCTCGTCGTCAGCGATCTGGATTGCAAATTGCTGCTGAAGCGCGTGAATCAGCGTAACGACCGCCATGGAGTCAAACTCCGGGATGCTCCCCAACAACGGCGTATCGGGTTCACAGCTCTGGATGCGCTCACCCAGTTGCAGGATTTCGCCGATCAACAGCTTCACCTCATCGAACTCGACCATCCAGTCCGTCCCCCGCATGAGCAACCAGGCCAGTCGCGCGACTTTAGCAGCTTAACCCTACAGCGGCCGCGCAGAGAGCGCCAAGATAGCGTTGCCGTCGCTAAGAATCCAGCAGTCCGCAAAGATTGGTTGCACTCACTCGAAGTGGTAAGAAAAATCGCCGTCCTGAACCCCCACCCGAACTTCGGCAATTGGCTTGCTCTCCACCATCCGCTGCAAAAATTCCTGGCTGATCGCCGGCAGCATGGTATTCGTCAGAATCGCATCCACCATCCGCCCACCGCTTTCCAGTTCGGTGCAGCGGCTGACGATTAATTTCACCACCTCATCGTCGTAACCAAACGGCACCTTGTGGTTTTGCTTGATCCGCTTCTCGATCCGGCCCAATTGCAGGCGGACGATCTCGCCGATCATCTCGTCGCTGAGCGGATAATAAGGAATCGTCACCAGCCGACCGAGCAACGCGGGCGGAAACACCTTGAGCAAAGGTTCCCGCAACGCCTTCGCCAAGCCTTCAGGATCGGGCAGCAGTTCCGGGTCCTTGCACATGTTGGCGATCAGATCGGTGCCGACGTTGGTGGTCAACAGGATCAGGGTGTTCTTGAAGTCGATGAACCGGCCCTCACCATCTTCCATCCAGCCTTTGTCGAATACCTGGAAGAAAATTTCGTGCACATCGTGGTGCGCCTTTTCCACCTCGTCCAGCAGCACCACGCTGTAGGGCCGACGGCGCACCGCTTCGGTCAATACCCCGCCCTCGCCGTAGCCGACGTAGCCTGGCGGCGCACCCTTGAGGGTAGACACGGTGTGCGCTTCCTGAAACTCGCTCATGTTGATGGTGATAACGTTTTGCTCGCCGCCGTACAGCGCCTCGGCCAAGGTCAGGGCGGTTTCGGTCTTGCCGACGCCGGAAGGCCCGGCCAGCATGAACACGCCGATGGGTTTGTTGGGATTGTCCAGCGCGGCGCGCGAGGTCTGGATGCGGCGGGCGATCATGTCCAGGGCATGACGCTGGCCGATGATGCGGCGGTTGAGAATATCGGCCAGACTCAGCACGGTTTCGATTTCGTTTTTTACCATCCGCCCGACCGGAATGCCGGTCCAGTCGGCGACGACGGCGGCCACGGCTTGCGCGTCCACGCTGGGCAGAATCAGCGGTGCCTCGCCCTGGAGTTCATGGAGCTTGGCTTGCAGCTCCTTTAGCTCGCTCAGCCAGGTCTGGCGTTGCGGATCGGGTTCGGTGGCGACATCGGCCTCGACCTTCCCGCCGTCGCCACGCAGTTTGGCGCGCAGTTCGAGAATGTGATCGACCAGGCCCTTTTCCTCCTGCCAGCGCGCTTCCAGTTCCGTCAGCTTGGCCTCATTGGTCTGCAGCTTCTCCTTAGCCACCGCCTCGCGCTGGGTGGCATCAATTCCGACCGCCGCTTCGCGGCCGATAATTTCCAATTCGACCTTCAGTCCTTCGATACGGCGGCGACAATCCTCCACCTCGGCCGGCACCGCGTGCAGACTGATCGCGATGCGGGCGCTTGCCGTATCCAGCAAACTGACAGCCTTATCGGGCAACTGGCGGGCTGGAATGTAGCGGTGCGACAACTTGACCGCCGCTTCCAGCGCCTCATCCAGAATTTGCACCTGGTGATGCTGCTCCATGGTGGAAACCATGCCCCGCATCATTAGTAGGGTTTTCTCCTCGCTTGGCTCGC
>JBATSQ010000001.1:0-3268 GCA_049293375.1 Candidatus Contendibacter sp. | reverse complement strand
GGTCGCCGTCTTCCACCAGCGCAATCACCCCACCTTCGGCGGCTTCCGGCGAGACGTGGCCGATGGACAATCCAGAGGTGCCGCCGGAGAAACGGCCATCAGTCACCAGCGCGCACACTTTGCCCAGGCCCTTGGATTTCAGATAACTGGTCGGATAGAGCATCTCCTGCATTCCAGGGCCGCCGCGCGGACCTTCGTAGCGGATCAGCACCACATCACCCGACTGGATTCGACCGTTCAAGATCGCGCTCACGGCGTCTTCCTGGCTTTCCATCACGCGCGCCGGCCCCTGAAATACCAGACTATTTTCATCCACGCCGGCGGTTTTGACGATGCAGCCGTCCTCGGCCAGATTGCCATACAGCACCGCCAAGCCGCCATCCTGGGAATAGGCATGTTGCCGGTCGCGGATGCAGCCGTTTTCCCGATCCAGATCCAGGCCGGGCCAGCGCGTGTCCTGACTGAACGCCGTCTGGGTGGGAATGCCGGCCGGACCGGCGGCATAGCGCAGCCAGGCGCGCTCAGCGGCAGTGGGACGCATAATGTCCCAGTGTTCCAGCGCCTCGACCAGCGTGGCGCTGTGCACTGTAGGCGTATGGCCATGCAGCAGCCCAGCCCGTTCCAGCTCGCCGAGAATGGCGATGACGCCGCCCGCGCGGTGGACATCTTCCAGATGATAGTGGGGCGTGGCAGGGGCCACCTTGCACAGATTGGGCACCTGGCGCGACAGGCGGTCGATGTCACGCAGGTTGAAATCCACCTCCGCCTCGTGGGCAGCCGCCAGCAGATGCAACACCGTGTTGGTGGAGCCGCCCATGGCGATATCAAGGCTGATGGCGTTCTCGAACGCTTGCAAAGTAGCGATACCCCGGGGTCGCGCCGTTTCATCGCCTTGCTCGTAGTAGCGCCGCGTCAGTTCCACGATGCGGCGGCCGGCTTCCACAAACAGCTCGCGGCGATCCGCGTGCGTAGCCAGTAACGAGCCGTTGCCAGGCAGGCTTAGACCCAGCGCTTCGGTCAGGCAATTCATGGAGTTGGCGGTGAACATGCCAGAACAGGAGCCACAGGTCGGACACGCTGAGCGTTCCATCTCCAGGACGGTGGCATCGTCCATGCCGTCATCGGCGGCGGCGACCATGGCATCCACCAAATCCAACTTGTGCGCGGCCAGCCGCGTTTTGCCTGCTTCCATCGGTCCGCCAGAAACGAAAATAGCAGGAATATTGAGGCGTAGAGCAGCCATCAACATGCCGGGAGTGATCTTGTCGCAATTAGAAATGCACACCAGCGCATCAGCACAGTGCGCATTAACCATATATTCGACCGAATCGGCGATCAACTCGCGCGAGGGCAACGAATACAACATGCCGCCATGGCCCATGGCGATGCCGTCATCCACCGCGATGGTGTTGAATTCCTTGGCAATGCCGCCAGTCCGTTCGACCTCGCGCGCCACCAGTTGGCCCAAATCCTTGAGATGAACATGGCCGGGCACGAATTGGGTGAAGGAATTAGCGATGGCGATAATCGGCTTGCCAAAATCGCCATCCTTGACGCCAGTGGCGCGCCACAGCGCGCGCGCGCCCGCCATGTTGCGGCCATGGGTGGTGGTGCGGGAACGGTAGTCGGGCATGAGAGACTCCATAAACGTGAGGCATGACAAACGTGAGGCATGACGAATCGGGAACCACGCGAGACGCCGAATGGCCACTTTTGATAAAGGCGAATGCACTAAGGATTTTACGGCAATTCCCAGCGTTTTGGGTGCACATCCACGGTGAAAGATCGGAGGTCTCTCGCGCAGCGCCAATACCCAGCTGGCGGATGCGCCGGTTCATCACGGGCCTAACCGTTGTACACTGCATAAGGATCGCCGTAAGGCATTTTTCGTCTAATCCGCTCTGCGTCGGGGTTGTTTGCCATTGTTTCCCATGGATTCTATATCGACCTTAGGCAGCCGCTATCCCGCGCTCGTTGATGGGCTGGTTTTGGCGGCTGGAGCGTTACTGCCGCTCGCGTTTGCGCCGGTGGGTTATTGGCCGCTGGCGGTGGTATTGCCTCTGGTGCTGCTGTGGGGTTGGGATAGCGCCACGCCGCGCCGCGCCGCCGCCCGCGGCGGTCTGTTCGGGCTGGGCGTCTATGGTGTTGGCATCTCCTGGATTTTCATCAGCTTGCACGATTATGGCCATGCGCCAACCCCATTCGCCGCGTTGGCCACTTTCCTCGTTGTGCTGGTGATGGCGCTGTATGTTGCGCTGCTTGGCGGGCTGATAACGCGCTGGGGGCCACCGTCGGGACCGGCGCGCTGGCTACTGGTGACACCAGCGTTATGGACGCTGCTGGATTGGGTGCGTAGCTGGCTGTTCACCGGCTTTCCCTGGCTGGCGCTCGGCTACAGTCAGAGCGATACGCCGTTGGGAAATCTTGCGGCTTACCTTGGCGTATGGGGGGTGGGCTGGGCCGTAGCGCTGAGTGCGGGCCTGTTATGGACGCTAGCGCACAGTGTTAGCGGACGCGCTCGGCTGTTGTGGCTGGGGTTGCTGCTGACGCTGTGGCTTGGCGCTTGGGGATTGGGTCAGCTGCGCTGGGTTGAACCGGTGGGCGCGCCACTACGTGTCGCCCTGGTACAAGGTAATGTCGCGCAGGAGCAAAAATGGGAGCCGGAGGTCATGGAGGAGACCCTGAGCCGTTATGTGCGGCTGAGCTTGGCTGAGCATGGCCAGAGCGAAGTGATCATCTGGCCGGAAACCGCAATTCCGGTATTCCTGAACGAGGCCGGTTCCTTTGTGGCCGCGCTGGCCAGAGAAGCCCAAAAAGCTAAGGTCGATTACATCGCGGGCATTCCCACCGGCTCGGTAGAGACGGCGGTTTTTCACAACAGCATCATCGGCATCGGGAATTCGCCCGGCTTGTATCACAAGCGGCGCTTGTTACCGTTCGGTGAATATTTGCCGCTGCGCGGGGTTTTTCAGTTTTTCCGCGATTGGGTGGATATTCCAATGGCGGACTTCACGCCCGGCGATCTGGTGCAGCCCTTGTTGCGAGCCGGTGGCCAGCCGGTGGGGCTGTCCATCTGCTTTGAGGCGGTATTTGGTAGCGAAATCCGCCGAGCGTTGCCAGAAGCAACCTGGCTAATCAACCTGAGTAACGACGCCTGGTTCAAAAATTCGCTGGCACCGCATCAGCATTTACAAATTGTCCGCCTGCGGGCGCTGGAAGTGGGCCGCCCGCTGGCCCGCGCCACCAACACCGGAATTTCAGCCATCCT